>CAIYBH010000284.1 GCA_903924405.1 uncultured Planctomycetaceae bacterium
CACGGATGAGCACGGATTTGGGGGCGGATTTGGGGGCGTGGTGATTTTGGATGGAACCACGGAAAAGACGGAAGATACGGAAGAAAGACTGGGTGATGCTACTGCTCTGGGTTGGTGTTGGTTTTTTAACCACGTATGAACACAGATGGGCAAGGATTTGGGGGCGCGGTGGTTTTGGATGGAACCACGGAAAAGACGGAAGACACGGAAGGAAGACCGGGGGGCGTGGGTGGGTTGCGGTTGGTTTTTTAACCACGGATGAACACCGGGCAACGCAGTTTGGGGTGGCGAGCGATCACGGGAGCGGACTGGTCTGGGGCCAGCAAGCCGCGGTGGGGTTGGATACCCCTTCAATTCCCGCATCTTACCCTATGAAATCTCACTGGTCTGTCGACGCAAGTGTATTTTCGGAAATGACTTGTGACAGTCCGCAATAGATGGATGGCCCCGAATTCACGAATTCACCGTGGGGTACACAATTTCGCTGGGATGTTCGCTTGCGTTCTGCGATTGAAATGATGGATCTGGCGGGATCACAGTCTAGGAATCGGTTTGGTACAAGTAAATGTCATGGTCAGAAGAGTCGGGCGAGAAACACGGTGACCACTCCGAGGAAGAACACGGCGCAACCAGTTGATTGCAGATGAATGGGAGATTTCAGTGGCAGGATGCGACGAACGGGATAAAACGCCATAGCGGCAAACGCGACGAATTCTATGATCAGCCCCAAGACCACAATCGATATTCCGATAGCGAACATCGTCTGACTCATGCCTCTTCGAGCCTTCGCAATTAACTCTGAATTACACGCGCCGCGTGATATTGGCCAGGAAGGGAAAAAAACGCGGGCGATGTGGTTGTTGTTTGCAATATCACACGGCGCGTTCAATATCAAATATTGGACGCGCCGTGGATATTAGGATATCAACACGCCTGCAGGGTGTCAATTTGAGCAGATCCCATTCCGCCCGGTGATTCGCAACAACCTTCCGTCAACTCCGCAACGGCCGAGTCCACGGTTCGAGCAACAGGTCGCGAACGCGTGTTTTGTTTCCGCACCGTTCAGGAAACTGGGGCCATCCATCTGTGAATTCGTTCGCAAGTGTTTTTGCCGTTGTGGTTTACGTCTGGCAGTCGCGACGCACTGGGGCGGGGTGAATGTCGGTTGTTGTTTCTGAAGAGACCACGATGGTGAAAGGAGAATGATGGCACCGTTTCCGCACCCCTGACAGCTTTTCGTCGTACTCAGCGCCGCGGTACTCGTGCTCGAAACGCTCCAAAACCGGCGTTGACAAGGGGCCGCCGACAGCCGACGGCCGAATGGGCTCATCATTTGATTCGGCTTGAGATCCGTGATGCTGCTGCTGTGGGTTGCGGTTGGTTTTTTAACCACGGATGAACACCGGGGAACGCAGTTTGGGGTGGCGAGCGATCGCGGGGGCGGACTGGTCTGGGGCCAGCAAGCCGCGGTGGGGTTGGATACCCCTTCAATTCCCGCATCTTACCCTATGAAATCTCACTGGTCTGTCGACGCAAGTTTATTTGAGGAAATGACTTGTGGCAGTCCGCAATAGATGGATGGCCCCGAATTCGCAACGCGATGGCCTGTGTGGCTGGGCAGATCAATGAATCAACCGCCGCGGGTACGAGATCAGAGATTCTGCCGCTGCGATCGGGCATTGAAGTTTTTCTAACCACGGATGACCACGGATGAGCACGGATTTGGGGGTGCGGTGGTTTTGGATTGGATGGAACCACGGAAAAGACGGAAGACACGGAAGGAAGACTGGGGTCGTGGGTGGGTGGGTGTTGTTTTTTTAACCACGGATGAACATCAGGGAAAGCAGTTTGGGAAGCGAGTGATCGCGGGGGCGGACCGGTCTGGGATCGGCAAGCCGCGGTGGGGTGGCTAGCCTTTGAATTTCCGCATCTTACCCGATGCAATTTCACAGGTCGGTCGACGCAAGTGTCTTCGAGGAATTGACTTGTGGCGGTTCCCAATAGATGGCTGGCCCCGGATTCTTCTGGCCCCGGGTCCTTCTTCTGGCCGTTGTTGTTCAGTCCGGCCAAATGGCCATGCCAATCAGGGTGAAACCCGGGTAAGACGTCAGTAAGACGATCGCCCCTGACGACAGTGGATCTTTCCGGAGGAAAAGCATGTACGCGGCCAGGCATAGGCCAACCAACACAGTAGTACATCCTCGTCCGAAGTATTGAGATAGTTTCATAGGTTGCCGCCTGGTAATACCCTGAAAAATGGGAATGACCGCCATCAGTGAATGGCACAATGGATAGGTTCGTCGCGAACGCTTGACCCACCGCAAATCCGTTGCGTTATTCCGCCAGTAATTGTTTCGCCATGTCATGCAACGCACGGGCGTTGTCGTCTCCTGATCCGACTTTGATCATCCGCACGTTCCCCTGCTTATCAATCAGGACGGCATGGGGAATCCCGGAAACACCGAACTGCTGCATCATTTTCGATTCTTTCGGCGTGACGACGGAACTGTGTGGCAGCTCGTGGTGCTGCATGAATTGATTCAGCATGCTCAGCTCTTCGTCCAGTGTGACTTCAGAGGTGGCTTTTGCGGCCCGCTGTGTTTCGCTGTTCCACTGATAGCCGTACTGACGAGTGACTCCGATAATTTCAAGGCCACTGTCGTGGTATTCCGCATGCAGTTGTTTCAGGTGGGGAAAGGTGGCGATGCAGGGGCCGCACCAGACGGCCCAGAAGTCCAGCAGGATCACTTTGCCTTTCAGTGTGGCGAGGTCGAGTGTGGGACCGTTGGCCCAGGCTACGACGTCAATGGCCGGTGCTGGCTTGCCCAGCATCTCGCGATGCAGCAAAGCGGTTTCAATTCGACGTTCCATCGGTTTGATCATCGCAATCGCGGCTTTCACCGCCGGTGTTTCTGACAATTCGGTGGAGTCAAAACGACTGCGGAGATCATTCAGGATGCGTTGTGCGGCTTCTGGTTCTTCCCGAGCAAGCACGCCGGCCGCTGCCGTACGAAACCTGACGTACTCGGCGGCGATCAGCGCCGATTTCGGGTGACTGGCAAGGCCTTTCGCAAACAATTCGTCCAGTTCTGTACTGCTGTTTTCAGCGGGGGTATTTGTATTTCCCTGGAGTTGTCGGCGCGTCTGCAGCAGGCGTACGCTGGCAAGGATCGCGCGTTCGCCGATGGCTGGCTGTTCCGACAAAGGTTGCAGAGCACTCAGCTCTTCGTCCAGCAGTGCCGTCGCTTCGGCGACCTGCCCGTCACTGTTCAGCACCATCGCCTGCAGACTGATGAGTCTGGCCAGCGGCATCAGGAACTCGCCTTCGGCCGCATCACGCGGTTGGGAGCGAACGCGTTCGAGTGCTGCCGTCAGTTTGGGTGTCAGACGCTGCGGTTGGTTGGTGCGCTGGGAATACGTCCGCAGAGATTCCAGAATGAATGTCAGTGAAGTCAGGTTGGCAGGCTGATCGGCATGGCTGAGCAGTGTATCTGCGGCTGTCTCAAGTTGCTGCATCGCCCCATCGTTGTCGCCTTCCATCATCAGACGTGATGCCAGCAGGGTTCGAAGAGACTGGAGAGGCAAGTCCTCTGGTGATGCCGTAATCGCGGATTCAAGTGATTTCTGAGCTTCGGCCACAGGCAGCGTCTGCAGGCTGCGAACCAGCTCTGCGCGACTGGAGCCGGAACTGGCTGCCCGATCCGCTGGCGTTGCCGTGGGGCTGCCTTTGGGGGATTCGTCCGACGGTGTGGTGAGTTGCTGTTTGTCCGGTGTTGACTGGGCGGCAACACCCCCCCGACAGACCAGAAGCAGAATCAGTCCTCGGCAGAACATACGAGAAGCGGAAGTCATGGAATGTTCCTGTGTCGTGCAGTGTTGCAGTGAGTGTTCTGAACGCCTGGTGTGTTCGCGCCTGTTTTCGGTCAAACACCGCCGTGTGCCATCGCGGCACCGTCCGGGTCGCTTTTGGAACCGAACGGGCGAGAAACAGGGGCTTCAAGGCAGAGTGACTGTGTCCGCTGAGCCGGAAGGCTTGCTATTCGGACAGTCGAACACTGTAGATATAGCGATTTCGCGGCGTATTTGCATCCGTGCCGGTGACGGCCAGTGCGCTGGCAAGAACGCACGGCTGAAATCGTAACTGAAACTGGTCCGGTGCTGAGCGTTGCAGATCGACCAGGCGCACACCCACGGGACGCGTCAGGGTGATGGTGGACGAGACGATCGGAGCGGTTGTCGCTGGCCCGGGGAAGGGTCCGGCAGCCGGGGTGCAGAGGCACAGGACGAAGGCGCGTCCGGACAGAGTCTGCAGCACGGCGTCTGCCTGCAGTAGTTCGGCTGCATTGATACTCCTTACCGGGAAGGCGGTGGGGAAGCCCACTTCAGTGTATCCGAGGGTCTGAAGATCGGCGAGACGTAATCCGCGGGCGATGTCGTCTGCCAGCAGGTTTGCCGCCACTGGCTGGCGAAATTCAAGCGGGATCAGTTGCTCCTGCGCATCCGGATTCAGGGTCGTGCTGACGGTCACGGTGATTTCAGGGATCCCGTCAGGACCTGTGACAAACTGATGCGAAGCTGGATCCCAGGAGACGAGGTCAGCTCCAGCGCCTTCTTCGATGCTCTGAGTCCAGTAGCCGGAGGCAGCGACCGTACCGTCCGCGTTCCGTCGAGGTTGGTCCTGCAGAGCGAAGGGGAGCATGGGCACTGTTTGTCCCGGGCCGGGCCGGAACGCGATCGGTTGATTTTCCAGCACGACGGAGGCTGCAACGTCGAGGGATGCCATGGACATGCCCCATGGTCGTCCTGCTGCGGCGGTGTGCTGCGCGCCGATAAACCGGACCTGAATACTCTCAGGTGACAACGCCATGCCGGCGACGAGCGTTGTCGGTGCCGGCCATTGGAACTGCACATCGTCTTCGCGGAGCCGGGGAATGGTGGGGTATCCACCATAGAATTCTGCGATCTGCTGTGCCGCTTCGGTCGCCCGAATCGTGCGTGCATCGGTTTCGAAGGACTGCTGCCCGAACCGCAGCATGTCATCGGACAGCCAGGCATAGCCCGCTGCAAGTGCCGCAGACTCGCAGCAATGACGCGCTCGTTGCAGCGTGTCGGCATACAACCAGAGGTGAATCACGGTAAACGTCAGAATTCCCACCAGCGTCATCGCGAAGACGGTCCACAGCGACAGCACTCCGCGTCGTCCCAGAAATCGGCAGGACTTCCCCGGTGGTGACGTTTGCAGACACCCCGTGTCCGCATCGACGGTCAGTCGACGGTTGCCGGCGTGTGTGTCAACGGGCACTGCGTCACCGTGGAGCATTGACCGAGTCCGTACGAGGCAATGACTGAAATGCAAACGAGGGGTCATGGGCTGACCAATGCCTTGACGTGAGTCCGGCTAGTTGGGGGCGGGCTCGTCCACCGGCGAGCTACCGGCCAGTTCATCCAGCGTGGGCAGTTCGTCCTGACCGGAGAAGCGACGACCACCACCGCCGCCGCCCGGGCTGATGGGACTGCTGTTACCGCCACGATCCCTGCCATCGACTCGCTGACCATCTTCGAAAAACGAGTTCGAGAACGACTGGCCTCGGTAGTGCTCCACTTCAAACGGCTTTTTCTCTTCGGGGATCCGCAGTCCGAGGATTTCGAGGAAGAAGATGCGATCTTCTTCGCGGGCCTCGATCGCGATGCCACCAGTCCCGGGACCGCTGTTGCTGTAAATCAGATCGATCTCGCCCTTCTTCTGTGCCAGCAGCGCGATTCGGGATTGTTCTTCATCCAGTTCCAGTGTCACGCTCTGGGCGTTGGTCGCGGCGGTCTGCAGATTGGACGAGGTCGAGGCCCGATTGATGGCAAGGACCTTGACCCCCTTGAACAGCGTGGCGGTCATCGCATCAAAAGAGCTACTGCCGGATCGACGATTGCTGGAATTTCGGCGTCGGGAGGGACTGGACAGATCGACGTCGTCGACCGTCATTTCGACGTCGACGTATTGTCCAGCCTTGAGCTTCAGATTGAGTGCTGCGGTGGTGGGACTGACCTGAACGACGACCGCACGTTTGCCTTCTTCCACCTCAAGTTCCGGAAAGTCTCCGGGTGAATAAAACATGGAGCCGCGCAGCGGTGTCGCGGCGGTGATCCTCTCTTTGGCGATGCGATTGAGAATCGAATCGAGGTTGATCAGTGTGTCAGGTTGCAACTCCAGTTTGCGATCCCACGGACCATTTCCCAGATGGGCTCGCGTAATGACGGTTCCCGGTTCAATGTCCGACAGCGCCATGGGCAGGGTGCGAGTGGTTCGCTGAGGTTCTTCGGCAGGTGGGCGTCCGAAGGCCAGTTTCAGCAGGTAACCCATTGCGAGAGTACTGACGATTGTGAAGGTCGCCACCGTCAGCATCCATGGTGTCAGTTTCACAGGGTGCTCCTGAGGTGAAGGTCAAAGTGTTAACCCGCAAGGGGCAATGTTTAAGTTTTATCCAGCGGCCGCCCGCAGGGGATCAGGTAACTGGCCTGATTCAGGCCTTGTTCCAGCAGGTTTGACTGGCGCCCCTGGCCAGCGTGTCAGGTCCGGTGGTCTCAGAAGATCGGAGCGGGGCCGAGATCGGCAGACCGCTCCATCACCATGGCAGCACTGGATTCAAGATTGCGATCCCTCAGACCAAATCCGATCATCCAGAGCAGATCCGGGCTGGCGTTGTGCATCGGAACACGCACGCTGACGGTACCAATTTCCCCGGGATTGGTTCCCGGAGTGACCAGAATTTCTGAATCCGCTGCCAGTTCGGGTCCCAGGAGTTCGGCGACGCGATCCCGCACTTCTTCTTCGCGGGCACCGCTGAGGCTCATCAGTCGCGCTCCGCTCTGGGCAGCCGTGGAAACTCGTGCCAGGGCAGACATCAGCAGAGAAAATTCGGTGATCGAAAAGATCAGCAGCAGGAACACGGGCAGTACCAGCACCAGTTCCATGGACAGAATGGCTCCGCGACGGCGGGAGGTTGAGGAGCGATGTGACTCCATAGGCCTGCTCACTGCGATCAGAGACATTGAAAGAACGAAGAAACCGGGAAGCGGGACGTTTCGGCAATTTCGGCCGGTTGACCCGGGGCTCGTCAGTTTTTCCTTTGATTTCTGTGGAAACTTTGGCAGGGACCGTCCCGGAAGACGTCACTGCCGACACTTTGACGACGGCTGAGAGCCGGCCGACCCGAGGAACCGACCTTGATCAGGTGGACGTTAGACCAGCAGCTGACTGCCTTCCGAGCGACAGGCTCAGAGGAGACCAGTTCACGGATCACCATGCACAGGCACCCCGGGCCAGTTGGAGTCGTGTGCATCGAGCATTCAGATCCCCCCGGCCGGACGCGGTGAATGGGGGAAAACACTCTGGGATTATGACCATGTGGCCAGTGGAGACGTCTGCGGATGTCTGGCAGGCAGGAGGTTTCCGGGAAACTTCATCCGATTTCAGGGATTGTGAGGGCGTGGGGCGTTTCAGCGACGTAGCGAGATCGGAAGCTGCCCGGGAGAGCCGGTGCCAGCAGAGTGGTTGACGGGACGTGGCGGATAATTGTCGGAACGACTACACTGAGCAAAGGGTCGTTTGTGGTTTAGGTGGCTTCGATAGTTTGGCCATGCGCCCACGGGAAGCCGTTTGCAGGATATCGCAGGGGAAGGGATTTTCCCCGGAGAAAGAAGTTTCGGTCATGCAGAAACAACAGGAATGGCTTGCAGCGGCGATTGAGGCCGCGCAGATTGGTGGTGCTGTGCTGCGAGACTGGATGGGCCGGTTTTCCGTCCGCGAAAAAAGTCGAAAAAATCTGGTGACGGAAGCAGATGAGGCGTCCCAGGCAGCCATTGTCGAGTCTTTGCGAGCGAAGTTCCCGGATCACGGATTCCTGGGTGAGGAAAATCTGAACGAACGAACTGCCGGAACTGAGTGTTTCTGGATTATTGATCCTCTTGACGGAACCACTAACTACGTCCATGGGTTCCCGTATTTTGCTGTGTCAATCGCGCTGTCGGTTCAGGGGCAATTGCAGGTCGGCGTCATTTACGATCCATTGCGGCAGGAGACGTTTTCGGCAATTCGCGGTGTGGGAGCGTGGCGGAATGATGTGCGGATTGAGACCAGCGGCGAGCGGGATCCGGGGCAGGCGTTTGGCATGGCCAGTCTTCCCGTCGCGACCGACCGGGAGAATCCTGCGGTGCAGCGATTTCTGAAAAGTCTGGCGCATCTGCAGACGGTGCAGCGGAGTGGTTCGGCGGCGTTGAATCTGGCCTTTCTGGCCTGCGGCCGCATCGACGCCTTCTGGTCCAGCAGTCTGAGTGCGTGGGATGTGGCGGCCGGTGCGCTGATTTTGGAGGAGGCCGGAGGATCCATCACAAGCCTCACAGGCGACACATTCGATATTTTCGTTCCCAGTCTGCTGGCAGCCAGTACCAGTGAGCTGCGTGAAAAGCTGCTGAATGTTTTGTCCTGAAAAGTTCCGGCAACTTCTCCAGACGTCCCGGATTGCGTAAAGTATACTTAGGCATGACTTTGCCGTTCGCGTTGCGCGCTTTCAGAAGCATATTGCAGCGACAGAGTTGCCTGCGGCGGTTCGCAGGTGTCTGAAGTGACGGCACGGTGTCCGGCTTTTGAGGTTTGATCAGGGAAGTGCGTTCCATTCATTTGCAGCACATCGCTGTGATTGACAGAACGCGTCAGCAGGAAAGGACAGCGCGAATATGGACAGAACTCTGCGCCTCTGTACCCTGCTGTTGCTGTGTTGCTGTGTCCCCGCCCGGGCTCAGACGGACAAGCCGGAGACTGGAGCTGCGGAAAGTCCCACGGTGTCACCGACGCCGGCCGGGGACCGTTCACTTCCGGCGTCGCCTGAATTGTTGCTGCGGACCGACACCGGCGAATTCATTCCGCTCAGCAGTCTGCTGGGTGACCGGGTGGTGGACGAGTTGCTGCAGCGCAGCGTTGGCCAGTTGTCTGTGCCGGACTACACGATCGCGCAGATGGAACTGCAGGCGAAGATTGATCGCGACGTGGTGACACTGCAGGTGCAGATGGAAGTTCAGGTGCGTGCGGATCGGGAGTGGATTTCGGTTCCCCTGGCGTTCGGCGATGTCTACCTGACGACGTTTCAGCATGAGTCGTCTGCAACCGAAGCACAGTCCGTATTAAAAGCCGGAGAGCAGAACACTCGTCAGTGGCATTTGCGTGGCCGTGGCCTGCACACACTAACGTTTGAGCTGGTGGGGCGAGCCAGAACGGTGAGTCCCGGAGCGTATCAGTTGAATCTGACACTCCCCGCGGCAACGGCGTCTCATGCCGAAGCGGAATTTTCGTCCACGGTCGAGCTACAGCGATTGCCCGTCGGTGCTGTGGATAAGGTGACCCGGGATGAACGTGGAGTTCGTGCGGTGGAATTCTGGGGGCTGTCAGGAAATGTTTCGCTGAACTGGTCTGAAGTTGCGCCTCCGGTTGCCAGTAAGCCAGTGGTCCAGGTGCAGAATCGGATTCGGCTGGACTTAACCACGATTCCGGTCAGTCTCACGGGCACTCAGAATCTGCAGATCAGTGGCGGGCCTCTGACTGAGGTTCATGTCACCTATCCCGAGGGCTTTCAGTTGAAGGAAGTGAACGCTCGGAATGCGGCCAATGCATCGGTGATGAACAATTTCGAGTTGTTATCGGCGGCTGGTCCTTCGCAGGCGCTGGTCCGACTGACAACGGCCGTTGAGGGAAACCTGACACTGCAGTTTGATCTGGAGTTGATGAAGGGGGCGTTTCCGCAGGATATCCGCGTTGCGATTCCTGTTGTGCGGGACGCCAACGTGCAGACCGGGGATCTTGACATCCTGTTTCCAGCTGGATTGCTGGTGCAGCAGACGCGAATTGAAGGGGCTCAGCGGAAACGGGTGACGTCAGAATCTGAGCTCAGTGTGGCAGCGACGGCATTTCGGTTGCGGTCACCTGAATCGTTTGTGCAGTTGCGTGTGGAAGAAACCGAGGCGCAGTATGCGGTCGACACCGAGCTGACGATTCGACCGGAGTCGCAGTCGGTGGTACTGCTGGCGCGGTATCGGGTGAATGTGCTGCGTGGATCGCTGCTGGATCTGGTGCTGGACTGGCCCGCGGTGTCAGCCGGCAACTGGACAATTCTGCCTGCGGAAACGTGGCTGGTGGCGGACAAGAATCGAATTCCTCTGACACCGCAGGTTTCGGAGGCGAATGCGGATCAGGTGATTCTGACTTTCCCTGAACGCCAGTCGGATGAGTTTGTGGTGGAGTTTCAGGCGGTGGCCAAGCCGGACAGTATCGTGTCCGGGGCATTATCGTTTCAGTGTCCTCAGGTGCAGTCACGTACGGGGCAACCGGTTGTTTTGCGCACTCTGGAATCTGATGAATACCGAGTTGAGCTGGAAAATGCGGTGACGGGTGAAAGCCTGCCATCGCTTCCGGACACCTCGCTGCCGGCGGGCGAGCAGGATTCTGCTCTCTCTTCGGCCGCGTGGCTGCATAACAACCCGGATATGCCGCTGACAATGACGCTGGTGCGACAGGAACCTCTGGTGCGTGCGGCGATCACGGCTGGACTGATACCGCGTGACAACGGGCTGGAGGTGCGCGAGGTTCTGCAGTTTGAAATTGACCATCGGGATCTGACGGAGTTGACTCTGCTGGTTCCTGAGCGTGTGCAGCCTGTGGTCCGAGTTTCGGGAAGCGAAGAGCCCTTGCGAGCATTGATCGGGACGACCGGCAAATGGAGTTTTCGATTGCCGCAGGCCAGTCGAGGTGCGTTGACTGCGGAAGTCACCTGGCTCTGGCCGGCGCGTCCTGAGGTGACACGTGCGGCGGGGACTGAACTGCAGATACCACTGGTGTTGCCGGATGGCTGTCGGATCTGGCAGGTGCAGGCTGGCACGTCAGCGTACAGTGGTGTGCGAATACAGGAAGGAGATGCCTGGCAACCGGTGTACTCAGAGGAATTCGAAGCTGCGTGGCAACACACACGTCCCGGGACATCGGGTGCGGCGGGTTCGACCAGTGGCGGGGGAATTCAGGAGTTACGTCTGCCGCTGGAATGGAAGGCTGCTCAGCCGTGGGACGTCTCGGGAAAGCCGGCGATGATCCTTGTGGGAACTCAGATTCTGGCTCGGCAGGCGATCACGACCACGTCGGCCTGGTATGAGACTTCGCCTCGGGTGATTTCGCTGGCTGTTCCTGCGGATCACCAGCTGGAGTCCATTGAGTGGCGAGGTCAGCTACTGACTTCCGATGAGCGGGGGCAGACGATGCTGCAGGCTGTCTCGGATGCATCGCGAGGCGTTGTGGTCTGGAAGATTCTGACGGGTGCGATGGGGTTGGACAAAGGGCCTCTGGTTCTGCGAGTGCGATCGCGTCACCGGTTGGCTGCAGGGGAACGCCTGCTGCGGAGAGCGACGATGGCGCGTGCGAGGATTGCTGGTGAGGATGCTTCAGTGCCGGTGCTGTTCAGTGTATGGTCTCAGAACGAATATCGCGTCATCCCGGATTCTGATGATTTTGTTTCGCTGTCCGGGAGTGTTTCAGCGATGCTGCCGTATGGCAGTTGGCAGCGAGGCCAGTTGACTCAGCATGTGGAAGCGATTCTGTCTGCCTATCCGCAACCGCTGCGAACAGGTTCGGGTGACATATTAAAAGAGTGGTTCAGTGTTCCTGGACGTGTGGATCTTTGTTTTGGGTCCGCCGAATCCGGTGATCCGCTGATGGTCATGATTCCTCAGGTGTTTCTTGTACTGGCCACTGCCCTGCTCTGCGTCGCCGTCTTTTTTGTGTTTTCAGTGTTCCGCAGAATTCCGGTGGCGGTGCCGCTGCTGACGGCACCCGCAGTGGCTCTTTCTGCGTGGGTGCTGGCGCCCGAGTGGACGTTTGTGCTGCTGCCGTATGTGGTGGTCGGTGGACTGTCGGGGCTGGCTGCGGTCGCGGTACAGCGGGTGCTGATGGAACGGCGAAGACGGTTTTTCGGGCTGTCAGGAACTGAGGATCGAGCAACGATTTTCGGGTTTCCGGACGTGCCTGAGTCTGTGGTCGTAGACCGTCGCGAGGTGTTATCCGGAAGTGCGACGATTCCTCGTGATTTTTCTGTCGGTTCGGCGCGTTGAAATGAGCCTGATTCTGGTACTGGCGTGGTCTTTGCTGATGCTGCAGGATTCTGCAGACCAGAGAGACTCTGTACCAGGACCTGTTGTCAACACTCCGGCTGCGGCGGCTGAAGCCCTGTCTATGGACCGTGTGTCGCTGGAAGAGATTCCGGCGCTGGTCTCCAGTGGTGAATACCAGCCGGTGGCGTCGGCGGAATTGCAGCGGTTGCTCGCTGTCAGCGCGGAGAATTCAGGAAATCCGGCGCGGCCACAGATTCGTGCGGCGGAGTACAGAGCGAAATTATCGGGAACACGTTTGACCGACGGTGCCCTCGATTTTTATCTGTATCCGGATTCAGATCGGGTCTCGGACGGTCCGCTGTTTCTGGGGCTGACCAGTTTGCGACAATTGGCCATTCGCGATCCTCAGGGAGAAATTCCACTGGGGGCTGACATCCGTCGCCGGTTGTATGTGCTGAAGCCGGGACTCTCTGGAAATCTGAGTGGTCAGTGGTCGGCGGATGGACTGGTGGCCGGTGAAGCCATTTCATTCCGTCTGGAGCTGCCGGAAGCGACCACTTCGAAACTGCAACTGACGACTCCAGCGGGCATCAGTGTTACTGGAGCCGGTACTCTGGTTTTGGGGCCGGAAGAGTCTGCCGGAGAATTACTCTGGACGCTGTACCCGTCGGATGCAACGAAGCTGATGTTTTCATGTCGTCGGGTTCAGGGGCCGGTGGCACAGCAGCCGCTGTCCCTGACGTCCTTTGGCGGTGGGCATGTGCTGAACGGTGACATTCTGACGTCACGCTGGACAATTGGGTTATCGTCGGAGATTCCTGCGGGCAGTGTCCTGAATCTGCGACTTGCACGTGGTAGTCGTGTGTCTGATGTGGCGATGGACGATCGTCGCACACTGGAATGGGAAGTGAACGCATCTGCTGCCGCGCAGGAACTCAGAATCCGCCTACCGGGCAACGGAACCGGAGGTTCTCTGACCGTATCTGCGGCGACGGTCATTGCGAATCCGGAGACATGGGAGTTGCCGGCGCTGGTGCCGCTGCAATGGCAGCAGGGATCTGGCGACCTGCGAGGCCCGCTACTGGTGCCGACGGGAACGGTCACTGTCACGTTGCCACCTTCCATGAATGTGGACGACTGGATTCTGAAGGGACTGCAGGAACGGGATGTGGTGGCTGGCACGGATCAGTCGCGAACATTTCAGTTGACTCAGTTTCAGGCGGAAGCGACGGCGATTGTTCGAACATCGACGACGCAGGCCCGGCTGTCCGATACTCTGGTAACCTTGCTGGAGCCGACTGGCCGACTGGCTGCGGTACGTTGCTTTCTGAATCTGCAGTGTGAGGATGCCGCCGTTGTTGAGGCCCGCTGGCAGGTCGCTCGTGGCTGGCAGGTCATCGCAGCCCGATATGCTTCCAATGGTCGGTCTCTGTACTTCGAGATGCCGACGCCTGCGGCTGATCAGTTGTCTGTACCTTTAACGGTGCATTTGCCGGAGACACTGGAGCCGGGGGCAGCGCGAGTGATTGAACTGTTGCTGCAGCAGGAGTCCACGGTGACATCAGAATCATTGCAACTCCCGGTGCTTCCCGGGGATCAGATTGAGCGAACTCAGTCGTTTCTGCTGACGGCCAGGCCATCATTCAATGGTTCACGGCTTGATCGTCGCTGGACACAGGGCCGAGCCCGCATCTCGCAGGAAGAATTTCAGAGCCGCAATCCCTGGTTTCCTGCAAACCTTCTGGCGCCGGGGATTGAGTATTGTCTGCCCGGCGAATCATTGCTGCCAACCGGAATTTCGGAACAGGAAAACGACGCGGAGCAAAATCGGCTGCTGCACACAATCCGGCTGGTGGATGGTGCGGTGCAGGAGGAGACACGGGTTGATCTGTTGGTGCCGCAGACCGCCTCGGAGTTGCATTTTGTGTTGCCTGTCGAGGGGAACGTTGAGGTTCGCTGGCTGTTGCAGGGACTTCCAGTCACTCCCGAGGTGATTTCCGATGGTGGTGGTGCATCAGTGTGGAGAGAATATCGAATACCGCTTGCGCAAGTGGCTGAACGCACTGCTCTGACTGTCACCTGCACGACACGTCATCCTGTGGCGGATCAATGGACGGCCATGATTGCGTTTCCGCGGGATCAGGGCGGTATTCAGGGTGTCTTGCAGATATCAAAGACGGACGGTGCCAGTCTTTCTGCAGAGAATCTGATGCCAGAGTCCGCGATTGCGTCGACCACGGGACTTTCCGGATGGCGATTGCCGACCATTGCGCGGCCAGTGCAGATCCGGCGTGTGCTGAATGCCGAAGCGGAAACCGTTCAGGTGACCGATCTGACGATGTTCCATCTGTTGTCGGAGTGTGAGACAGGGATTGAGCACAGGACGATGGCCGTCATGGATGTGACGACGGGGACGGACCGAAGTGTCCTGCCGATTGTCAGAGATCAGGTTCTTCAGCCACTGGTGCTGGTCAACGGACGACGCGTGAAGATTCAGGAAACGCAGGTCAGTGCGGAAATCCCGTTGCCTGCGGGCCGTGTACCGTGCCGGGTGGTGTTGCTGTGGAACGAGCCGATTCTGGCGCCGGAGCAGTTAGAGGTCCAGCGAGCACTGCCGCGATTGTTTGGCAGCGAAGTCAGCGTGCCGGTCGCGGTTCATCATCTACTTGTTGCGCCGGAGCTGCAGAGCAGCCTTGCACATGTCCGTAGTTACCTCGAACAGACGGGAAGAATACCGGAAATCCCGTCGGCGCTGATTGATCGCAGTGCCAGCGTTTCGGGGGCTCCGCAGCAGGAGGATTCCCTGGTAAGTCGCGAGTCCTCCGATGTGCGGGCGTTTGCGGTCGGCTGGAGACTGGCAACAACACGTGGAGCACGTCACCAGACCGTCGTGGACCCGAATTCTGAGCAACAGCCGATCCAGCTCAGACTCAGTTCCATACGGCGGCGTTTTGCCGTCGTCGGAGGAACCGCCTTGCTGTGTATCGGAGTTTGTCTTGCAGGGACCGGTTGGATCATTCGTCATTTGCAGGTGGCAGCAATTCCGGTGGTGGTGCTGTCGCTGTTGGGGTTGTGGAATCTGCCACCGCTGGTGAAAGCGTCCATTGACGGGGCATTCTGGGGCGGAGCGGCAGGCGTACTGCTGGTGATTACACTGCGTGGCGTGCTGCAGTACCTGCATCGGTGGCGACTGCCCGCTGGGCATTGGACGGGGTTTGTCGCGGTCTGGTGTCTGTCCTCAGTCGGCATTTTTTCTCAGGAGCCATTGTCTCCGGAGCCACCGCGGGACCTGCCAGGGGAAGCTGGTCGTGCGACAGTACTGATTCCCGGCGAGGACGTGTCCGGAGATCAACTGGTGTTTGTTCGTGCGGGGACGCTGCAGAGTCTTCGGGAGACGGCTGTTGAGGTGCTGGCTTCCCGACCATCGGCTGTCGTGACGTCCGTGAATACCATGATCCATGCTGACGCCGGGGGCAGTGTGGAGTTGGTGATGAATATTGGTGTTTCGGCTGTCAGTGGTAGTCGAGAGGTGGTGCTGCAGTTACCGATTCAGGGATCGCGTCTGGTCGGATGTCTGGTTGATGGAAATCGTGTTCTGCCGGAATCGGATGGCGATGATCACATTCGGGTCTTGCTTCCGCCTTCGGTGGAAGTGTCCAGTTTGCCTCTGTCCGTGACTGAAATGCTGACAAGTCCTGAAGCGTCTGCGGACGAGCGAGCGGCATTCACTGCTCATCAGGTCCAGTGTCGACTGCGACCAGTGACCACTCGACAGGCATCGGGCGTGCAGTTTCGAATACCGGGGCTTCCCTGTCCGTTGGTACGGATTGAAGTTGTCGCCGCGCCGGGGTTGTACTCCACTGCACGCATTCAGACGGCAGACGGAATACAACAGTGGGATCCATCAGTTGGCCCCGTGCTCCTGAATGGACTGGCGACAACCGAGGGGGCTGATGTTCGTCTGTTGCAGTCTGGCCTGGACAAAGGCAGTCGGGGGCAGGCTGCGGTGGAGGTGATGGCGATCAGCGAGAACACCGTCGGTGTACAGACTCTGAATTGCTATTGCCGTTTCAGCAGTTGGAATCTTCTGAGCCCGGAGGTGCGGTATCGTATGCCTCAGGGCTATCAGTTGGTGGGTGTTTCCGGTGCTGCGGGCCTTGAGTCCGGCGAGTTATTGTGGTCAGTGCAGGATCAGTCCGCCACAATTTCGCTTCCGACGGGTGTTCCGAATGAATTCGTGCTGCTGCTGCAATTACGTTCTGTGAAACCGATTCCCGTGGAGGAGCAACAGATCCCGATTGGCGAACTGCAGCAGTTTGCGGACTGTATTCCGGCGACCAATGTCCTGATTGCGGCACGCACCACTTCGGTGTTTGCGCCCGTCGTGCCGGATCGCAGCGTGGTAGTCCCGGCTGCGTTTACGGAGTTATCAGAGCGTTGGGGACAATGGCTGCGCCGATCGGACAATCTGTATCAGGCGTCCGCCGGGCTGGGAGTCCTGAAGTTGACATTTGAAGCGCGTCGCAGCCGTCACGAAATTCGGATGGCACAGACCTGCGTCATTGGTGAAAAACAGGTGGAGTGGAACTGTTCCATGGATGTTGAGACATCGCGTCTTCCAGTGTTTCGGCATCGGCTGACAGTGCCGGAGCAAATCGCGATCAGTGACGTTAAAGTTGCGGCGGGTGAGGCAAATCGGCTCGCCTCCTGGCATCGACGCGGGGATCAGCTGGTGATCCTGCTGCGTGAGGGAACGACCGGATTGCACGTTCTAACGCTTACCGGAAGCCAGGAACTGCGCCCGGATGATACGCAGATTCGGCTATCCAGCCCGCGTGTACAGGATGCCCAGATTCTTGAGTCTTCCATGACGTTGCTGGATCAGCATCCCGAAGGGCTCACATTTCTGGATCCGGGAGATGCCATCCCTGATCCACCGATTAATACCGGTGATTTGCTGCAACCGGGGCAGGAAGTCCGCTTTCAGATTGTGGGCGAGTCAAAGCCGGTGGTGCTTCAACGTTTGAATCCGGTGGATCCCCGAGCAGAAGTGGTCGCCTTTCGATCGCCTGATCGGATCGTCTTCTTTGTCCGGATGTCTCAGTGGTCCGGAAGTCTGGGGCCGCTGCAGATGCAGTTTCCTGAGGCCGCGCGGTTGCTTTCGGAGCCAGTCGTGCTGACCGAACGGGAAGTACTGCCGCTGACGCGGGAGGGAAACCGATTTTCGGCAGGACAGGATCTTGTTCGACAGTTATTCGGGGTCACAGACTTTACGGTTGTGTGGAGTCTGCCGCTTCCCAATTCGACGAATAGCCTTTCGGAAGGAAACTCTGTCCTGCCATGGCCTGTAATTTCCGAACGGCTTCAGTGGGTGGATGTGCTGCTTATTGCAGGTGAAGATCTCCGTACCCGATTTCCGGATCTGGAGACCGGCGCGATTCCGGATTGGGTTGTTCCGATTGCGAATCGACTTTCGATAACAGTGAGTGGCCCACGTTTGTCGGCCGTACGTCTGCCCGGAGCACTGGAGAAAACTTCAGCCGTACAGATACAGCTTCCGGCGGCTCCGGCTGCGTCAACACCGGAATCACTACGAGAACTGGCGGTTGTTGCGTTGACGACGGTGGTGGTCACTCCGGGACAGTCTCCGCCGGGACAGTCGGATCTGGTGATTTTCAGCTCTCGATTTCCGGATCAGTGCATTCTCCGAATTCCCGATGGAATTCTTATTACTGATTTGCCGGACGATGGAACATTTCGCTGGCTCGACAGGGAACGCCGCCGACTTGCCGTCGATGTTCGAGGTCCACTCACACAGGTAACTCTGCGCTGGTTGGGCGAAAAGACCCGCGCGGATCTGTTTTCACTGCGGGCGAGTCTGCTGTTCCCGGTGGCAGAACAGTGTGACGTGCGGAACCACGTCACGGTGGTCTCGGCACTTCGTGAAGTTGCTTCTCTGCGCGGGACGGACCCGACTTTGACGGCCGAGCAGCAGTCCTCCGGGCTGAAAGATCAACTCGCGGTCAGCAGTCGTTCGCTTATGGACGCGTTACCGCGTTCAGAGGATACTGAACAGCTTCCGCAGATCACAGAGAGCCTGGTGACAACTTTGATCGAGCGGTCAGAGGCCTTCGCAAAGGAGCACGAATCCGGCTCTGTCATGCGTCACGTGCGCCGACGACAATCGACTGATCGCCCGCTTGTAATTTACTGGCGTCGTCGCCTCGAATTGAGTACGGTCATCCCGGTTGGAATTGGCTTGTTTGTGCTGGTCACAGCATCGTTGTCTTCCACAACCTCGCGGCGCGCGAGTTCCCAGCCGTTTCTGGTCATTTCGGAAGGCGGTCGAGGGATCCCGACGGAAGCCGGAGAAGCCTCGGCAGCGACCAGAATTATGCTGGCTCCCGAGGAGGCCGTGTCTCGCTCCGATCAGGGCTCCGCGGCCCGGGACAGGGTTGTCCCGGGGCCTTAGCGTACCCTTCCATACCCCTGCGAATGAGGCGTCGCCCGAGCGGCGGTCAGGTTCGATATCCCGATCGAATGTGCCTGATGGGATGTCTTCAGAACGTGACGCCACAACGCAGCATCCATGTCCCGTCGAGATCGATCGTTTCGCTGCTGTTGGTAAACTCAAGGGAACGCCCGAACACAAGACCTGCTTCGCCGAACAGGCTGCGATTTCCAGCAAGTACATGTTCAACACCGGTGATCAGACGATAATCCCGCAGTGTCATTTCATCGCGGGCACCATCCGGTCGCTCCACCGCCCACGAGTTGCCTCCGAAGACGCCGGACAGGTAAGCCCATGTTTCACTGTTCTGTCCATCCTTCTGTATGCGATGGGAGATTCTGGGTGACGGGAACTGGATGTCGAATCTCCAGTCGGGAGTCGGTGTCCACAGCAATCCGAAGGCGGGGAGCAGAGGAAAGTCTTCCCGCCCGGTATGCACAACGCCTCCGGACAATGAAAGAGTTTCCGGGACAGCCTGCCACGTGAGTAATCCAAGGCCGAAGATTCGAAAGGCTCCGTCCGTATTCTGGAAGTCTGTACGCATACCCGGCGTAACGATGACCATCGTCCCCAGTCGCTCGTTAATCGAACGTTTCCAGAATCCGCGCACCCCGGTTTCAAACACTTCCGATGGCAGATTCAGGGACGCTGCTGAATCGAGAAAGTCCGGGCGAAAAAAGGGAGTGATGAGAAGCAGATTGTCAAAGCTGCCCAGTGGCACAGCCAGTGTTGTTGACAGGTCCACTCCTGTGATTGCCAGACCGGTGCTGGTGTTGTCATGCATGTAAAAGCTGGACAGGGAGATGCCCTGGTAGCAACTTTTTCGAAATTTTGCGATGGCTGCGTCTGGTGGACAATCCGAGTTCCGCTGGCGTTTCTGAGGGGCGACAGGTGAGGTCGTCCGAGGAGTGAAATCTCGATTGTATTCCATGTCACCTGTCTGATCCGCAGTCGCAGCCGAAGATTCTTTCGGTTCAGTACTGAGGCTTGTCAGCAGAGAGTCTCCAGGTACAGCGTTAGCTTCCGTATCGTCTGAGCAGACGAGAAAAGGTGTGTCCTCAATGCTCGAACGCGTATCGAAGAGTCGGGCTGATGTGAGCCTGAGAAAAGTTGGTTGCTCAGCTGCCAGACAGGGGAGCCAGAGAGAGAGCAATAAGCTGAAATGAGTGGCAAACCTCCGGAAGTAAGGACCGTGGCCATATCGAGTCGTTGATCGTCCCGGCATTTTCCGAGTTTGTGTCATGGTTATTGAGCATGCATCTGAAAGAGAGAGGACCGGTGATGGAAACTGGACACGTCCGGTACCTCGGGGCGATTTCGGACCGGAGGTTCTTCTGCCGACGCTCGTCATGCCCTGCCGACAAGCATTTCTGGTACGGCCAGCAGTAATTCCGAAAAAACAAGGGGAATGATCACTTACTGAAGTCGTGGGGAGCGAAGGACTCAGTCGGGTGGGAGCCCGACATCAGCGGTCCCTCTGGAGTAATCGGCATTTCCGACAGATTTACCCGAACGCGAATACTCGATTGCCGCAGAAACTCGGGTCTCGGGCGCAGTGCTTTTCGGCAGACTTTGCTGCTGTGCGCTGTCACATCACGTAGTCGACGCCTGGAGACCTGCGAAGAGTCGACTGCCGATTCTGACGAGAGTCGCCCCTTCCTCGACTGCTGTCAGGAAATCACCACTCATTCCCATGGACAATTGCGGCAATTGCAGGCCTGAGTCGATGCTGTCCTGGCGATGACGGAGTGTGTCCCGCAGTTCCCTCAGACCACGAAATACAGGGCGGGCAGATTCCGGGTCATCCGACTCTGCAGCCATCGTCATCAGTCCCTCAATAGGAAGTCCAGAGCTGATTCTCAGCACGTCAGGCCAGCTTTGTATCAGTTCGATGGGCGAAAATCCGGACTTGGTGGCTTCGCCGGACAAGTTCACCTGGAGCAGGATTGAAGGCTTGAACCCAGTTGACTCAGCCGCAGCCCGGATCGCTTCGAGTAGCTTTAATGAATCAATCGAATGGATCATAGTGGCATGTCGAAGTGCGAGATTTACTTTGTTCCGCTGCAATTGTCCGATCAGGTGCCAGCGAATTTGGGGCAGTTGCTGCTGACGATCTGCCAGTTGTTGCGGCCGATTCTCACCGAATGCTGCATGCAATTGGGCAAGTTCAAGGATCCATGCAGGTTCAGCATATTTCGTGACGGCGATGACCTGTACTTCTCCGGCCCGGCGCCCGGACCTCTCGCATGCAGTTGAAATCTGTTGATGAACACTGTCGAGATTTTTCTGAAGAGTCGTGCGAATTGGTTCCATAGAGTCGCTTATGCCTGAGGGGGATATTGAACGTGAACATTGATGGTTGACGATCGCAGCAAATTCCGATTGCCTGCTCGAACGGCATCATCGATGGCTTTACCGCTTTTACGGGTTTGTCTCCGGTCGTCGTGGGACGCCCGCGGAGGCGTGTTGTGTATTTGGACTCGATTCTGGGATTGAACACCCACGGACAATCCGAATCAGTTTGTCCGTGCACCATTGAAATCCGGATGAGGCCGGATGAGGCCGGATGAGGCCGGATAGCCAGAACTTCAGGTGCTTACGTAGATCATGGGGGCTTTACCTGGTGAATTTTGTGGGGCCGGGTTCCTGTTCAGGTTACACTGCAATCTGGATGATACCCCTGAAGCTGGTTTCGGCAATTGGAGCACCCTGATCCGGCTGAACTCAGACTGGATTGAGCAGAATCAGTGCGACTTTGCTTGTCCGCTGTCGGGTGGCGTACACTTGGCACAGGGCGATGTTGAGTTTGATTCGTGATTGGTTGAGCTTTGTGCACGGCAGTCAATCGCCGTTCAGCGAGTTTCGAAGTCAGGAAATGCTTCAGATGCGTTTACGATTTCTCGTCGGGGTCCTTCTGCTTGCATGTCATCTTGCGTCAGCGACGGCACACGACGCGATACGCGTGTCTGATCCGGATCGTGCGGCCTATCGTGCCCCTTGTGACGTGGTTTACATGTCGGGACTCCTGCTGGTCGCCAACTCGAAGTCCGGAACCATCAGCATTCTCGATGCAGAATCCGCGGCGCGCTGTTCGGAATGGAAAGTCGCAGAGTCACTCGTGGCGATGCAACGGTGTGGTCGCTGGCTGCTGGCCCTCGATCCTGTAACTCATCAGTTGATCGTAATTGGGCTTGATGCGGAAGGCAGAACACTGCACGTGCAGCAGCGATTGGCATTGCCTCGCTACCCGCAGAATCTTGCGGTGGATTCTGCGTCCGGTCAGGTGGCCGTTGCATCACTCTGGTCTCGGACTGTGACATTCTGCACACTCTCCGAAGCTGGCCGGCTCATGATCAGAACACGGACCAGCATGCCCTTTGCCCCTGGCAGGCTGCTGTTCACAGATTCTGACAGACTTGTTGTTGCGGACAATTTCGGCGGTGAAATCTGCGTGCTTCAGTCGGACTCGGGGCAGATCTGCAGGACAGTCGAGATCGACGGCCACAATATTCGTGGTCTTGCCGTGAACCCGAAAACATCTTCACTGATGGTGACCTGCCAAACGCTCGATTCAAGATCTTTTAGTACGTATGAGCACGTGTTTTGGGGAGTACTCATGCAGAATGGGCTTCACTCCATTCCACTCGTCCGTCTGGAAGCTGCTGATGATGCCCGTGATTCAGATCCGGAATCACTGAAAAAAACGGAAACCGCAACCTATGGGGCGACCTCTGTATCGCGGGAGCCGAGCAAGTCGGTGGGCGCTCACTCACAATACCCTCTGGGAACACCGTCCATAGGCTCCGGCGATCCCGGTGCGATGGTAGTAACATCGCACGATGCGACTCTACTGGTAATTTCGGGAACCAATCAGCTCGCCTTCCGAACAGCCAGTCATCTTCCTTTCGAACGCCTGAAAACCGGGCGTCGACCGGAGGCGATCTGCCTTGACGAAAATGAAGATGTTGCATTTGTTGCCAATCGATTTGAAGACTCGATTACTGTGATATCGCTGACCGGAAATAGCCCTGAGGTTATCCGGACATTTTCGCTGGGGTCGATGCGACAACTCACGACTGAGGAGCAGGGTGAACAACTGTTTTACGACGCTACTGTTTCACTGGATGGATGGTACAGCTGTCATTCCTGTCATACGGACGGTCATACAAATGGGCGGCTCGCGGATACCTTCGGCGATGAGTCCAAAGGGGCCCCAAAAAAAGTAACTTCGCTTCTGGGCACTGCTGACACAGCACCATGGGCCTGGAATGGAAGCAGGGAATCGGTGGAAGATCAGGTCAGAACGTCGCTGATCATTTCCATGCAGACTCAGGTATCAACAGAACAACTGCCAATTGAGCCGCTCGCTGCCTTTGTGCGTTCACTGCCCCCTGCCCCTTCGGTGCTGGAGGCGACTGAGCAACTGGTAACTGACCCCACCCTGACACAGGCCCGTCACGAGTTTGTCCGAGCAGGTTGCAGCAACTGTCATGCCGGGAACGCATATACGACGCATGACAGCGTGGATGTAGGACTGGTGGATGAAATCGGATCCACACACTTCAACCCGCCATCACTGCGTGGAGTCAGTCAGCGAGGTCCCTGGTTTCATGACGGACGTGCGACCACATTGCAGGAGGTTCTGCGCTCCGGCCACCATGCGCCCGAATCCCCGCTGACACCAGAGCAGGTATCACTCCTCGAATTGCTCCTGAAATCGCTGTAACCCCGTCAGCACCTGATATTCAAACCTGAAAAACTCACAAAGGTGCCATGCACCTTGACAAGGGAAAATCATCCGCTAAGATCTCCTCAACCCTGCTTCGGAGCCTCTGCCATGCCACGCGTTAACCGTCGAGAAATCCTGGCTGATTCAGAAATTCAGGTCTTTCATGTGGTCA
>CAIYBH010000285.1 GCA_903924405.1 uncultured Planctomycetaceae bacterium
CAGGTACGAGACCTCTGCGTCAGCATGGGCATCGCGATGACATTGGAAGACAGCTGGGGCGGCGACATCACCACCGCAGCCATCGCGCATCTCGCCCACAGCACTCCTGAAGAATTCCGATTCACCAGCACGGACTTCAACAGCTACGTCACAGTCAGCACAGCCCACAACGCACCGCAGCGCGTTGATGGGATGATGGAAGCCAGCCAGCGTCCCGGACTGGGCATCCAGCCGAAATTTGAAGTGCTGGGCCCCCGAGTCGTGGATATTCACTGATCACAGTGAGATTTCGGGCCGCCCGGAACAGAGTCCCGGGTGGTCCGGATCGAACATGTCACCCGCTGCCAAATTGCGAATCAGATCAGCCTTCCGGTGATTGTGATGTGATTCGAAGCAACGGCACGCAGCGGCTGGGATGGCGACACTGTGGTCAGCCCGCGAAGAGTCGCGTTTCGCTCCGACGAAACGTGGACCCTGGGTGCTACCACGCGAATCTGGCCGACAAACACGTCTGCGCTGTCAAGCAAAATCCACTCCGATTTTCCCTGCGGCAACCGTGCTGACAGACTGCCCCTGATCACTCCTTCACGGCACGCAGGCAGTACACAGACTTGCCTCCACGCACAAAAATCGCCCCGGCGGAAACTGCAGGAGTTGCCCACACGGTTTCCGCGATTGTCCCGGAGCCGATGACGTTAAACGTCTCACCAATCTCCACGATGCACCCCGAGCCGTTCTCGTCGATGATCAGTAATTTGTTGCCGATGATCAACGGGCTGGCGGCCACCATGTCAATTCCGGGCAACCGGTTCTGATACAACTGCTCACCCGTAGCCGCGCGGTAACACCGCAGAATGTTCTTGTCCACCACATACAGGAACTGGCCATTGGACACCGGCGACGCCATCCCCGGACCAGCCCGATCCTGCTTCCACGCGTTACCGGAAAATTCCGCATTGCTCTTCTCCGGGCTCAGGTCACCGCTACCGCCAGCCGTGACGGCGAACAACGGTCCTTTGGAGAAGGGATCACTGCCACCGAAATACAGACGCTCAGCATCGGCGCACGGTGAACACGCGGTAGCGGCTTTCACTCGTCCCACCTTCCACAGCAGGTTTCCGGTGGCGGGATCGAAACTTTCCACCAGCTGATCCCCGGAAACAATCAATTCCTCGCGCTGGGCATTCTTCCAGATCACCGGGGAACTCCACGACGTCGAATTCTTTTCGCGCGCGGCTTTCCAGACGACCTGCCCGGTCTTCGCGGCATAGCAGATCACGTTGGCGGATTCTTCGCTGAGATCCTGCAGAAAAACGTGTCCATCAGCAATGGCCAGGGAACTGCCCGTTCCGAAGCTGTTGCTGGTCTTGCGCACACCTACTTCCTGCTTCCACAATTCGTCGCCGGTATGACTGAATCCCGCCACAACGCCCGCCGCACCGAAGTGCACGTAGACGCCATCGGCATCTGCTACCGGCGTTTCCGTGGCAAAGGAATTGGAGGGATGAATGGGATAAAGCGGCTTCGCGGAATGAACGGAGCGTGTCCAGAGAACGCGTCCATCCGTCACACTCAGACAACTGACGGTCCAGTCAATCACCACGTCCGGTGATTTGGACAGGAAACTGATCCCCATGCTCTGAGGACTTTTCACACCTTCGGCAAAGTTCTTTGGTTGCAGGTCCTTCTCGGAGACGGCAGCGGTGACGAACAGCCGATCGCCGATGATGACGGGCTGCGACCACCCCGCCCCCGGCAGTTCCGCCTTCCAGGCCACGTTTTCGGTCTGAGACCATGTCAGGGGAATCGGCTGGTCCGGCGCCACCCCCCAGCCATTGACACCGCGAAAGCCCGGAAAATCGTGTCCGGAGACAATCGCTGTCACGTGGTGAATCAGCGTCAGAGTGATGATGAAACGAATGAGCATCCTGCGATTCCCCGGAGGACAGGGAATGGCAGATTCCCGGATCAAAACGCCGACACCACGCCCGCGTCTGTTCGAGTTAAAAAAACTGCATTCCCACCGGCATTTTAGACAGAGGCCGTATTTGGCAACGCACCGAACGAAGTATGGGACGGGGCACGGGAAAGCGCGGGACGCACGTTTTCAACGGGAGGGAGAGGTTCCACCCGAGCCGCAAATCTGAACCGGATCAGGGGAACATCATCATCCCCAGCCATCCGTGGTCATCTGTGTTCATCCGTGGTTGAAATCACAGGCTAATGCTGGCGGCTCAGGTGGAACTTCGCCCTCCCTGTGGCGCCTACCTGTGGAGCGTGTCAGTGCAGTCAGCGTTACTTCACTCCGAGGCGGTTTTCTCGGCGACTTTCTTCAGCTTATAAAGGGGTTCTTCACCCATCTTACCGCTGCATTTCGGGCACTTGGCTTTGGCAATCGCCTTCCCGTTGGCACCGCCCAGCTTGTTCTTTTTGCGTCCCTCTTCGCTGACCGCCGCACCGCAGGCTTTGCACTTGTAGCCGGTCAGTTCCAGTTCAAAGGACGGATCCTGCTGATAGTAAATCAGATTCCGGACCGATTCGACCTTGGCCTGAGTCACAAAGCAGCTGAGCGTTTCGGCCTTTTCTGAGTCCGGCACGCCGTTCTCCGCCGAAGGCAGCTGCACACCAAACAAGTCTTTCAGTCGGTTGCTGAAACTGCGCCAGGCAGAGAGCGGAAACGAACAGTAGGCTTGTTGTCCGGCTTCCTGAGCGATCGGGAGGTAGACAGCAATCCGGCCTTCGCCAAAGACCGGCACTCCGGCAAACATGGATTCGTGAACCCTGGCAACCGGCTGAACCAGTTTCAGTTCCGAAGCCTGATCGCGCGCGACGATGCGGACTTCACAATTTGGCAGGGCTTTCAGATCACCGGTGGCATCGACGTGCTCCCGGACCTGACGACGATGAGTCGCGCGGTCGGGCTTTTTGTCCGAGGACCCGAAGCTCAGCAGGGATTTCTTTTTCGGTTCTCCGGCAGAGAACGCAACGATGTGAATTCCACTGTCCGTGATGGCGATGTCCGCTTCGGTGTGCTGGCTGGTCAGACTGCCCGGCTTCAGAACGACGGATGTGGGCGTCAGCACATGAAACCAGACATCATTGATCCACGTGACGTCCAGCCGCGGGACGGCTTTCTCTTCTTTCTTCTCGACGGTCTTTCGGCGGATCTCGGGCACCTGAACCGCCTGTTGGCACTGTCGGCAACGGACGACCTTGCCGGCCATATCATCCTGGACGCGAATCCAGGCTCCGCACTTGCAGGGCATCAGCATTTGTCGCTTCTGACGTTCAGCCAGACGTTCATTGCGGCGTCGGCGATCGTCTTTCTGTTCCTGCATCGCGATGGCAAACAAGTCGTCGCCAACCGGTTTGGCCGGTGGTGTGCCGTCGGAAGACTTCGCCGCGGCCGTGGCCTTTTCCGGATCAGTTGCCTCGGCCGCTTTGGCATCCGCTGCGGCATTGGCATCGCCGCCCGGTGTGACGGACTGTGGCTTGTCAGGCCCATCTGAGGCCGCCTTCGCGACCACATCAACAATAGCAGGAGCCACGATCGGTGGTGAACCGGCGGCCTTGCTCGCTCCCGTTGGCAACAGGTCGTCCGCCAGAGTGAACTCGTCGGCATCCTCGACGCCGGGCCCCATAGCAGCACGTGCCGGCAGATAATCCTGACGCTGCTCCGGCGGAATGGTGCTGTAAATGATCTTCTGAGGATTGGAGGTCAGGTCATGGTACCGAGCGGCAATGTCAGCGCGCATGAATCCATTGCAGCTCCAGCAACGCAACAGCCCAGCGCGGACCATCTCTCCACAGTGTGGGCAGGCTTCGCGGATACCTCCAGCAGCGCGCGGTGAGTCTGTGCTGGTCCCGAACGAGCTGTCATTCACCTCAGAACCGCGGCGTTTGTAAAAAACGTGACCGCAGTCCGGACACTGATCCGTGTCGGACAAAATGACAGACTGACACCCTGGGCAGGTACGAATTACCGCTGACATAGAAAACGTGTCTTTGCCACACACCTTTGCAGGAACTGCAGCAAGCCCCGGAACGGTTTTTACGGGAATTTCCATGAATCCGACAGACGACCACGCGTCCGCCGAATCGACCTCTTGGTTACTTTACGACATAACCGGGCCGAATCACAACAAAATCAGCCTTTTCAGCACATTCTGTCCCAGGATTCCTGCGAAACCGGGAAAATCAGCATTTGCACGCCAAAAACCAATCCCTGAGCGGACTTGTGATTTCAGCGTCCAACGCCGCTGGTGAACAGAGCCCACCCGCTGCCAGTAGTATATTTACCCAAATCCGCTTCCGATGTGAAGAAATGAATGCCGTCCGGACCGCGAATTCGCGCCAACTTATTCTTTCACGGTGCGCAATGCGCTCTTTCTGCTCGCCCGAACAGGCACTCCCAGGTATCTCCGCCTGCCGTTGCCGCCCGCTCTCCTCAACTGACTGTCGCCAACCGACTCGTCCCCGCCTATTTCTTCAGACTCAGAGTGCCTTCCAGGGGATTGGTTCCCTGTCTGAAGTACTGACATTTCATTTTGGCGATCCCCGTAATCCTGGATTCGCCAAGAATAAATCCGAGGTTGCCGGTGCTCACGGTCTCAAACCCGTCCAGGCCCAGCAGAATGTCGCCTTCTCGCAGCAGCGGAGCCGCCACACTTTCGGGACGAATCTCCAGCACTTTCAGCCCGCCATTGTAACGCACGGGACCGCGAGCGCCAGGATAGGCTCGCTGGGTAATCTCCAGCTGCTCAGCTGTTGTCAGAGTTCGCAGGCGGACCCCGAGCACCTGCCAGGTACGGACCAGCGCCGGATCATCCACCTCCGCCGTCTTGGTCACCGAGAGGACTGGCAAGGCCGCGGAGTTCGATGTCTCCGGCCGACGAATGACTTCCACAGTTTCTGTCCCACCGACATCTGCAGTGGCCTGTCCGCTGCCGACGGTTAGCTGACGCACCTGCTCTTTGCCGTCGCGAAGAATCTTTACGTCCACCGTCTGACCGCGAGGGAGATCCAGCAGGGCTCGTTCCAGATCGGTGGCATCCACAACAGTGATGCCTCGCACGTCCCGAATGATGTCCCCTACCGCCAGCCCACTCAGCTCAGCCGCGGTGCCCTTGCTGACAGATTCCACCACCAGTTTCTTTTCCTGAGGCGTCTTGACGTCGACCGTCTGCAACCCGTGTGAAAACCCGTTGAGCTTCTCGACGCTCAGCAGACGGGCAATGGTGCGGCGTGCATCGTCGATTGGAATCGCGAATCCGATCCGCTGCGCGCCTGAGCGAATGGCCACATTGATCCCGATCACTTCTCCATTCAGGTTCAACAGCGGTCCACCACTATTACCCGGATTGATACTGGCATCTGTCTGAATCAGGTTTTCGTACGACTGAATCTCATCCACTTCCACGTCGCGATGCAGCGCACTGATGATGCCGGAGGTCACGGTGTGTTCGTAACCAAACGCATTCCCCACAGCATACACTGTTTCGGCAAGCATCAGGTCGCTGGAGGTCCCCATCGGCATGACGGTCAGCGGTGTCGGCGACTCGACCCTGATCACCGCCAGATCCTGCCGTCGGTCAAACGAAACCACACTGCCATCAAAGGCGCTGCCGTCAATCAACGTCACAGTAATCAGGTCTACATCCTGAATCACATGAAAGTTGGTCACAATGTATCCACGCTCGTCGACAACGATCCCTGTTCCCATCCCGGTCACTTTGCGCGGCTTCGTGGCGAAAAACTTGCCGTCGCGATCGTCACTGGCCACCTTTTCCGTATGGATGTTCACCACCGACTTTCCGGACTGCTGCACGGCGCGCACCAGCGGCGTCTGCCTGGCGTCCTCCGCAGTAGCACGGGGAGGAAACAAACTGGCGGTCAGCAGGGAGACAGCCAGCACGTTTCTGACCAACAATCGAGACATTCGGTACCTGCACATTCTTCGACCGGGTTCTCTTCAACGAGTACGACCGTGGCGTTTTGAACGCATGTGCTGTGTCGATCGTCAGAGACGGATTTGAGGCTTGAACAGGTGGCTACCCCTTCGCGCCTTCTTGCCCTGTTTGACATTGGCAAGTCGGGAAAGATCTGACGTATCACGAAAAGCGGGTTTCTTCGAATTTACAATTCTCTTCAGTCAGGGCAAACTGTCAGGCTGAGACCAGCGTTTGACGGCTTTCGCAGAACCTGCAGCGAAAACCGGCAGAGAATTGACGACTGCAGCCCCGATTCGGTGATTCCCGCCATCCCACGCGATCACTCCTTCCCACGCGTCAGCTCCGTTTTGACACGGATCGCATTTTTGGCTCACGCCGGTGACCAGCTTCGGAGTCGAACCATGAATTCCGACCCCTCTTCGAACAACCTTCTGCAGCAAGCCCGCCAACTCATCAAATCCCGCCGCTTCGCAGACGCCATTCAGCTCCTGCAGAATCTGCAGGAAGACGAGTCCATGGCGGAAGACGCGCTGTTGCTGCTGGGGATCGCCTGCTTTGCGGCAAAGGACTACCCGAGAGCCGAGCAGGCTTTCGAACAGATGACTCAGCGTTTTCCCATGAACGCAGCGGGCTGGGTAAATCTTGGAGCCATACTGAATCGGCAGGAGGATTTTCGCAGGGCAGCCGAGGTGCTGCGGCGCGCCGTTCAGCGCGATCGACGATGTGCTGATGCATGGTACAACCTCGGCCTCGCTCAACGCGGGCTGAAAATGACAACCATGGCGATCTCGGCGTACAAGGAGGCTCTGAAACTGAATCCACGCATGGCCGACGCACACCTGAATCTCGGTCGCATCTACTCAGAAGCCGGTAATCACAGCCTCGCACAGAAATCTTTTCTGGAAGTGCTGAAGCTTGAACCCGATTCCCGCAAGGCTCAGACCCTGCTGGAAAATGTTCAAGCCGCGATGAAGGCCGCCCGCAAATCGGAATCCCCATTTGGCAGACTGGTGGACACCCGAGAACTGGATCAACGGCAGGACAACTCGGCCCCGCGGGTGCTCTCCGTCGCTCAGCGACATCAGGAACGCGATCTCGTCCAGGTCGTGACCAAAAAAATCCGCGAGGACGCTCGAGACATCGTGCCCCTGCTGGACCAGGCGCTCCACACTCACCTGCACCGACTTGAACGGCTCGTGCTGGATCCGCAGTCCCGCATGACGGCTGAGAATCCGCTGACGCTGTTTTCAGCCACAATCGAAGAACTCACCGTGAAAATGGCCGTGGTCAGCAACGGAATTGACGAACTGCGCAATCATCACTGAGGGAGGGCGAAGTTCCACCTGAGCCGCAAGCTTGTCCGGGAGGGCGAAGTTCCACCTGAGCCGCAAGCATGTTTGGGAGGGCGAAGTTCCACCTGAGCCACAAGCACGTCCGGGAGGGCGAAGTTCCACCTGAGCCGCACGCATGCCCGGAAGGGCAAAGTTCCACCTGAGCCGCAAGCACGTCTGGGAGGGCGAAGTTCC
>CAIYBH010000286.1 GCA_903924405.1 uncultured Planctomycetaceae bacterium
GGGGGCAGGGGGGCAGGGGGGAATGGCAATGAAAATTACATTTGCCGGCGAATGTTCACGCAGCGTGTTCAGCCCAGAACAATGGTGCCAATCTCGTAAAACAGCACCACGCCCAACACGTCAATCATCGCCGCAATCAGTGGATTCGACATGATCGCCGGGTCCATTCCCAGTCGCCGAAACAACAAGGGAAAGAATGTCCCCGCTGATGTTCCCAGGGTCACTACCGTGACAACCGTCGCCGCAATGACCGAGGATTCATAGACAGTACGGCCAAACCAGAGCCAGGCGACAGTGAAGTCCATCAAGGCCAGCCCGGCTCCAAGACACAACCCAATCAACACTTCTCGCAACACCAGCGAATTGTCAATCGAAGACCCCTGCCCCCCACGCGAATCGCCATGCTGCAAGGCAAACATCCGAATGAACAACGTGGCCGATTGTGACCCGGCGTTGCCGCCACTGGCCATCACCAGCGGCAGAAACAACAGTATCAGCGATGTCAGTCCAGTCGTCACTGGTGTCGCCTGCTCCGTCGTGGTACTCAGCCGATAATGGTCAATCACATGAGCATTCATCAGCGCGACCACCGAAAGAAACAACAGCCACACTCCGCGCTTCCACAGCACAACGTTCAGTGGCGTTTCCTGGTAGGTGTCTTCCAGCGGCGCGACAGCACTCTGCAGATACGCGTCTTCCGTCGCTTCCTCCTGCACCACGTCCAACGCGTCGTCGTGCGTGACAATTCCCACGAGGCGGTCGCCGTCATCCACAATCGGCACCGCAATAAAGTTGTATCGTGCCAGCATCTGAGCTGCGACGGTACGCGGCTCCGTGGCCCGCACCCGAATCGGATCTCGCTGCATGATCTCCGATAACCGTGTCTCCGGCCGCGCCAGAATCAGTTCCCGAAGAGAAATAAAGCCTTCGAGAAGCCGATCCTCGCCAAGAATGTACACGTAGTAAATCGTTTCACTGTTCGGCGCCTGCAGCCGCAACCGAGAGATGGCGTCCTGCACCGTAATCGAAGCCGGCAGAGACGCATACTCCGTGGTCATCACCGCGCCCGCACTGTCCTCGTCATACGATAACAGTCGCCGAATCTCGTTTCGCTCGGCCTGCGCAATCACCCGCAAGGCCCCCTCCCGACGTGATTCCGGGAGCCGCGATAACAAGTCGACCCGGTCGTCCGCCGACATCCATTCCAGCAGATGCGAAAGCCGCGCATCATCCAGCGATTCCACCAATTCCGTCTGTCGACGCAGGGAGATAAACTCAAAAATCTCAACCCGTAACTGGTCAGCCGCCTGGTCCAGCACAGTCCAGACCTGGCTGTCATCCAGCTCTTCCAGAATCTCAGCCACCGCCGCCGGGTGGACCACTCCGCAGAACGCGGCCAGCCCCGGGAGATCCTGCTCCTGAAGCATTTGCTGCACGTCCGGGAATATCAACGTCTGATAGGCGTCCTGCACGGGAGGTGACCTCCGAATTGTACACGTGCGGCTTAGTCAGCTCACACGTTGCATTTCTGATCCCATCAGGGACACGGACAACACGCGAAAACCACCGCAAGTTCGCCCACATGCGCATCAGACACGGTGCGGCGAACCATCACCCACAACCAAAAAAAATCCCTGCGGGAGTACTCCAGCAGGGATCCATGCAATTTCTGTCGAACAGACCGACCAAAGTCGGTACTGCCACTAACGCTTGGAGAACTGGAAGCTGCGGCGGGCTTTCTTGAAGCCATACTTCTTTCGCTCGACCATTCGGTCGTCGCGAGTCAACAAGCCGGCGTTTGCGAGGTCGTGGTGCCAGTTAGGGTTCATGCCCTGCAACGCACGAGCAACACCCAGAATGATGGCGCCGGTCTGACCGGTGATCCCGCCACCCTGAACACGAACGGAAACGTCCACCTGATCGACCTTGCCGACCACGCGAATCGGAACCATCACGCTGTCACGGTCTCGCTCTACACGCAGGTAGTCTTCCAGCGGCCGACCATTGACAGTGAACACACCCGATCCCTCTTTCACTCTCACGCGAGCCACTGACGTCTTGCGACGACCAGTTCCCATCGCGACGCCAAATCGGTCCACCTTGCCGCGAATCGTCGGCTGGTAATTCGGGTCGCTCGTCGTGCCGGCAACACCACCAATCGACAACTCTGGCAGCTGAGATGAAGGCAACTCAGGAGCTGATACACCGTCCGAACTCAATGAAGGATCCATACTCATACCGATCAATGACACCAAAACTGTTGGATCGAGAAAACTGCGAGACGTCAGTGCTCGCAACGAAATTCTTTCCCGGCTTAACCCGCTCCATCAACCGCGGATCCCTCCAGGATCTGCCGAACTTATAAGCCCGACAAAACTATTCGCCCTTGGCCTTCTTCGCGGGCAACAAGTGCGCCGGAAATGGCTTCGGCTGGTTCGACTGATGCGGATGCTCAGTGCCCACGAAAATTCGCAACTTCTTCAACATGTGACGGCCCAGCTTGTTCTTCGGCAACATGCGACGAACAGCTTCCTGAATCAACAACTCAGGCCGAGTCTGAACAGTCTCGACAGCAGTTCGCACCCGACGACCACCAGGAAAGCCCGTGTATCGAGCATATTCCTTCTTCGCCATCTTCGTCGTCAAGTACGGCACGTCCTGGTGCTGCATCGAATTGCCCGTGAATCGCACCCGACCACAGTTCAACACGATCACAAAGTCGCCCGTGTCCACATGCGGTGTATATCCGGGCTTGTGCTTGCCCATCAACACAGTGGCAATCTGAGTCGCCAGACGTCCCACAACGTGGTTGTCCGCGTCAATGACAAACCATTCACGGTCATTGACTTCTTCTTTTTTCGCCATCCATGTTTTGCCAATTGCCAGCATGGAAC
>CAIYBH010000287.1 GCA_903924405.1 uncultured Planctomycetaceae bacterium
CTGTGTCCGAGACATCGATCTGCCTTCCGTGCGTGTTAAGTGATGATGATACAACCACTTATACGCACGTGAAGGCTTTTTCATTGGGACGTTGTGCGCAATTCAGGCTAGATCACCGCTACCGACAAACGCAGTGACCCCAGCGGCCGCGACGGTGAGCAGATCGCCGCTCTTTGAAACCGCGAAAGACCCAGTGACGGTCGCGAAACTACTGACTTCTGCGGTCACTGTTCCGCTGAAGACCGCGGCCGCTTCGGTCGCTCCGAACGCCACGACCACCGGATCGCCGCTGGGCATGGTGATGGTTTCACTGACAGCGCCGCCGGTGGTATTCACGCGAGCTGCCAGATCGCCGGTGAGTGTAAAGCCATCAACGCCTACGAGAGACGCAGTCCCCTTGGCATCCACGGCGTAAGATGTTGCCCCAGCGGATGTTCGGTACAGCACAGCGCCCAGTCGTGCATTCGTGATCTTTGCCCCGACGTCATCACTGGTGCCGATCACGCCGTCCGGATTACTGCCGAGAATCGCATTGATATTGGTGCCCGCAACACGGATTTCTGTCGTGCCGTTGTCGGTCTCTTTTTCGAAGACATAGGTTCCAGTGAGCGTTGTGAAGCCGGCTATGTTCAGGCTCACATCACCGGCAAAGCGTTGCACCGGGTCGGGTGCCGTAAATTCGAGTGGGAAGGTGACCCCGCTTGGTGCCGGAATATCGACATCGATGGCTCGACCCAGCTTGTTGATGTTCAATGCCAGCGGTCCGGTCAGATCGACTCCTGCAAGCCCAACCAATCCCACCGTCCCACCAGTCGTGCTGATGGCATACTTGCCGGCGTTGGTCCCGTCCTTCTCCACCAGCATGGCCACGCCAGCGCCAGTCACCTTCACACCGAACTCACCGGCCTGATTATAGTTCACGCCGAGGAACGCATCGAGATTGCTGGCCGCCAGTGTCAAGGTTGTGAGATCACCTGTGGTGGTCTTGTCAATCAAAAAATCGCCGGACGCCTGCACAAAGTTCTGGAATTGCAGCTGGAGATTGCTGCGGATCTGCATCACGTTGGCAGACGTGGTAAATTCGACCGCCACGTTGCCATCCGGGGTTGTGATCGTCTGATTGATTGCTTCCCCCAGCGTATTCATGCGCAGGCTGCCGGTCCCCGTCACCGTCAGCCCGCTGACGCCCTCGAGAGCCGTTGCTCCTGAGGCCACCAACGCGTATTTGCCCGAAGTGGTGTTGATGATCGCGCCAAGATTTCCATCGGTGACGCGTACACCCGTTCCGCCAGCCCCGACAAACGCGCTGACATCCGAGGCCGCAACCTCGAGTTGTGAACCGCTTTTCGAGATCGATAGCCCGCCACTGATCGAAGCAAACCCGCTGGCCACCGCTGTGACCGTCCCTTTGAACACCGGCGCGGATTCCGTGGCGTTGAAGGCCACCACCACCGGACTCCCGCTGGTCATCTCAACGGTCTCATTGACCGCGCCGCCCGTCGTGTTGACACGCGCTGCCAGAGTCCCTTCGAGAGTCACCCCGGACACACCCACCATCGCTGCCGTTCCTGACGCATCGATCGCGTACGTCGTGGTGCTACCAGTCTTGTAAAATGCAGCGCCCAATCGACCAGCGGAAATCTGCACACCCACTTCATCGCCGCTTTGCGGGACACCGTTGGGATCCTGCCCCAGGAACGCAAAGATCTCGGTCCCACCCACTTTGATCTTGGTGGTACCGCCGACTTGTTCCTTAGCGAAGGCAAAGTTGCCGGACAGCTTTGTGAAGCCGGACACACCCAGATCGAGACTTCCCCCGAACTGTCTGACGCTGTCCGCCACATCAAAATCAACAGGCACAGATCCGCCAGACAGCGTGGGCACGGACACTTCGATGGCCTTACCGAGCTGGTTGATATCCAGCGCCAGTGGACCGTTCAGATCCAGGTCTGGCAATCCCGTGAGGCTGACGGAGCCACCGAGCGTCTGCACGGCGAACTTCGGATTCAGCCCTGTTTCCTTTTCGATCACCAGACCGAAGCCCGCGTTATTCAGCCGAACTCCGAATTCGGACGCCGTGTCGTAATTCACACCCAGAAACGCATTCAGCCCGGAAGCTCCGGCCCGCAGTGTCGTGACACCTCCGGTCACCGATTTTTCCACCAGGAAATCGCCAGACACCTGCACGAAATCGGTGAACTGACCAGCCACATTGCGAGCCGCAAACCGCTGGACTCCGGCTGCCACGCTCAACGTACGAGTGGCCCCGCCGACCTGCACGGTACGCGTCACGCTGGATCCCGTGGTATTGATTTCTGCGCCGCCGGTTCCCGTGAGTGACAGCCCGGGCACACCGACCAGCGTGGTTGTGCCGGACGCGTCGAGTGCAAAGGTGCCGTTGGACAGAATCACTGCGGTCAGCGTTCCGCCGGTGAGTCGAACGCCGACGTCATCCGTCGAGGTCCCGTTATCACCCGCATCACCGAAGAGCGCTGCAGCGCCGGTCGCTCCGAAGACGATTTCGCGCAGGGCCCCGGACCCGGTCGTTTCCAGCGTGACACTGCCGGTGAGATCCAATACCGACGTGGTCACCACGGCATTGTCCGCAGACAACCGCACGTAGGGACCGGCTGGCAGAGAAACTGTGACTGGGACGCCGTTGACCGTCAGGGTCTCCGAGATCGCGGTCGCCGACGTATTCACCGCCAGCGCATACGTACCGCTGATGCTGAGAGTTGCCACGCTTTCTGAAAGCGACCCGGTGACCTGAGCTCCGAAGCCGGAATTGGTCAGCACAAGCACACCGGACCCACCGGAGAAATCGACAAGTGATCCGGACGACCCGGTGAGCGTCATCGCGGCGCTGGAAACGGCGATGGTGATGATGGACGACCCATCGGCCGCCGTTTGTCGGGAAAATGCCAGTGTGCCGCTGATGGACTGTTCAAGGAACGTTACATCGCCGGTCACTGAAACGGAGCCGGAACCCGTTTTGAAGAAGTCCGCCAGCGCATTCGCCATCTCTGTGGAATCGACAGCCAGCGAGACAGCGCCGGTGGGAAATGGCGTGGCCACCAGCAGCAGCCCGGTTGGCGTCTGGATTGGCAGCAACGCACCGCCGGAATAGGTCAGCCCGGACAACTGATCGAAGCGACCGGTCAGAGTCGTCGCGGACACGACCGGGAACAGATCGCCCGCGGCGGGAGTGAAGCCTGGCGCGAGACTGACCTGCAGCGTTCCGTCCAGCAGCAGCGTCCCATTGACCGTCACCTGATCGAATTGCCCTGCCGCGGTTCCGCCGATCTGGAGTTGCAGCGTGGCTGATCGGGTCAGCGTGACATCCTGAGTCGACAATGTTCCGATGCCATCACCGGGGGCCAGTATTCCGCTGACGGACGCGGGGCCGCTGAGACTTCCGGAACCACCCAGCAGAGCGCCGGCGTCCACGGTCAGCAGATCGGTCGACAGAAACGTGCTGTTGACCAACAGAGCACCATCCTGGACGTGAGTCGGACCGGTGAACGAAGCGGCCGCATTCAACGCGAGGGTGCCATCGCCGTTTTTCGTCAGTCCGAGCGTTCCGCTGACGGGGCCCTGAACATCCAGCAACCCCGCCGTCACATCAAACGTGGACGCCTCGACGATGAGCGGCAATTGCAGCGTGGTTGTTCCGGTCGCGTTGCTGACATCAGTCCCGACGTTATTAAGGCGGATGGAATTTCCGCTGATGGAATATCCACCGCTGAGAAACGTCAGCGTGTAACTGTTCTCGGCCGACGTATTATTCACCAGCATGGTGGAGCTGGTTGCCGGAAAGGCCAGAGCATCGCCATCCTGCGGCACCGTCGCAGTGTTCCAGTTGGACACAGCGCCGCTGGTGTCATTCCACTGCGGACTGACATCACCGACCCATGCGAGATTCGCCGGGAGCACACGTTGTTCGAGGCTTTCGGA
>CAIYBH010000288.1 GCA_903924405.1 uncultured Planctomycetaceae bacterium
CACTTCCTTCTCTTCGCGCCGGAAGTGATGACCTGAAAACTAAAGTGGCCGAACGCTGTCTTGCGGCCTTTGAGGCCACTGGATTGCTTCCAGCTTCTGTGCTTGTCTCGGCAGGAGATCGCTTCGTTTCATGGGTGAACGAGAACTATCCCGGTGCAGTCTGGCATACAGAAACCCCCGTCAGTGGTCCTCGATCTGAAGGCGGGCAATGGGAAGGAACGGTCGACCTGTTGCTCAAGTTAAAGACCGGGGAAGTCGTGATCATCGACCACAAGAGTGCGCCCATCCGTCGCGAAGCATGTCCTGTAAAAGCGGCTGAATATACGGGCCAGCTTGCTGCTTACGAGCAAGTCCTGTCTGGCGGCGGCGTTAAAGTCAGTGGGAAGTGGATTCACTTCCCACTCGCTGGCATGTTGGTTCAGTGCAACCAGTGAAGTGACGAGAGACATGTCAAACTGTGCTCGACTTCCTGCGAAGTTCTCGCCGGTGCCTGAAAAGCAGGCCCACTGGAAGTTGGTCCACGAGGCCGGTTGCGATGCTTCGAATGGCATCAAAACCAGCACCTTGTCATTGCTCAGGCAGCATCCCGGCAGGATGATCCTTGTCACGAAACGCAAAGCATGTGGCTGGACCTGGATCTTGATGTTGTGGAAACAGCACATTCGTTGCTACCAATTTCAGCAGAGAGGCGACCTCCAGCGGTTGAGGCCTGTTTCCTTTCCTGCTGCTCCTGCGACAGCTTGTTTCCTTCGAAGAGCTTGCATCCGCTGAATTTCCTTCTGCGTTTCCTTCCCCGTAGTCTCCTTCCGGGGGGGGCCGCTGGATTCAGCGTGGACGGGATTGCGGCTAAACCGCAATCGACAGAGCGTCAAAATTCCAACGTGGCCGGAAGCATGAGCTAAGTTTGCTGACGGGGGAGGCCTCCGATCGTGTGGGGCCTCAATAAAAAATGCCCGAGTAGCCGATCGGGCGGATCCCTGGAGAGCAAGACCTCCCGTGGGATGCTGTCAGCACAACACAGATTCAACGCACCGGCCTTGAAAATCCAGATTTCGGCAGCGTGTTTGTCCGAGGAACGGTTGCGAGGCTGTTTACACGCCGCGTACCGGTGACCAGCGCTATTGCCAGGCCCCGCAGTGTCTGCAGGAGGTTCGCCGCTGGCAGGCCACCAGACGACAGAAACAGCGGCGACTGCGGCCCGAGGTTCGCAAAACCCAGGCCGCTGCAGTGCGAGAGTGACGGGACGCTGCGGCGATTCCCCGAGCAGCTGGTGTGTACGTGCAGGGTTCTGGATCACGTTTGGCAGGTCTCTTGTCGATCCCGACCGACTTCCCCTCCGACGTCGAATGTGGCTTTCGGGCGCCAGTTCGTTGTTTGGTGCCCCTCCAAATCTTTCTGCACACAAATCCCTTGAATTCGTGGGGGCGATTGTGGATTGTTTGCAGATGCAGTCCACGGACTCCCGGGCATGTCTTTTCTTCTCTTTGGCCTGTTTCGTGGTTTGCGAACAGGGAAATTGCAATGTCGTTAGTCGTCACGATTGATGAAGCACAAGCGAATTTCAAGGATATTGTCCACAGGTTGGCTCCCGGAGATGAAATCATCATCACCGAAAATCAGCAGGCCATCGCAAGGATTGTCAGCGAGCAGACCAGGGAGGTTAAGCAGCGTCCCGCTCCTGGGATGTTTCCAGAAAGCATCGTCTACATGCCGCCTGACTTCGATGCGCCGCTGGAAGAATTCAAGGAGTACATGGAATGAAACTCCTGCTCGATACACATACTCTCTTGTGGCTGGCAAGCGGGGATGTGAAGCTGACACAGCCCGCACGAAAAGCCATCGCCGATCCCGCAAATGCGTTGACGATCAGCGTGGCGACCATTTGGGAACTGGCGATCAAGACTACGAAACCACAGAATCCGTTACGATAGAGCGAACCTCTGGATATCTACCTGGCAAAATGCCTGGCGACATACGGGATCGATGTTTTGCCGATCCTGCAGCCTCATACGTTGGGCGTGATGGCGTTGCCCGATCACCATCGTGACCCGTTCGACCGCATCATGATCGCCCAGGCCATCTGTGAGGATATGACGCTGGTGAGCGGCGATAGCCACGCCCGCAGTTACCCCGTTCCCGTAATCTGGTGACCATCGGAACTCCTGACTGCGATCGAACTCGACGGGCTTAGCTGGATTCTTTCTGATAAAACATTGGGGATCGGGCTCGAGGACGCGGGGTTGCGTCTGTCAGAGATGATTGCCGGGCGTGAGCCCAATGGCCGTGACATTCTGTTGTTTTGCATGTTTTGCAGGCCCCGGTTTCCGTTCACACGCCTGGTTTCGATCATGAAAGGCGTGCGGTCGATGTCAATCGGCTGGTCGGGCCCCGGCACGCTCCTGGTGCGACGCTGGCCACGCGGCCACGGACCGTTACCGTGGGATTAACATCCCCCACACGCCTTTGCTGCTCTTTGCGGTGATGGAGAGAACTTCATGGCCATTGGGCGTGAGCCCCATGGCGTTGAAGTTCTCTGGAATCCTGTGAACAGACGGGTGAAGACTCGGGAGAGCGAGGCTCCTGCCGAGCCACCGAACGCTAGTCCGCGCTGTGAGCGTTTGCCAGCGTTTTTACGGAGCAGGCAGGGATCGGTGCAGCGCTCGCGGCAGGGATGCGGCTCAGCAGGAGCTTCGCCCTCCCGGCGCCCCCTCTTGCCAGAAAGTCAACGCCATTGGGCGTGAGCCCGTCGGGACGCAGGAAGGACAGGCGCAAAAAACAGCCGCCGGGATCCATAGAAGAATCACGGCGGCTGTTGAGTTTGCACCCGTCAGGGGTCGAACCTGAAACCTTCGGTTCCGAAGACCGACGCTCTATCCAATTGAGCTACGGGTGCTTTTGTTTCGTGCGGCCGGCATTGTA
>CAIYBH010000289.1 GCA_903924405.1 uncultured Planctomycetaceae bacterium
ACCTGTCGCAGCCTGGCACGGAAGGCATCGACCGCTTCCAGCAGTTGCAGTTCGGCGGTGGCGAATTCGATGGGAATGGCTTTGGGTTCCAGACGCGTGCAGAACTTTGGTGGATTGGTCCGAGCGTTGATTTCCCGCTTCAGCCGCCGGATCACGACCTGGCTGATTCGTTCCTTTTCTGCCGGGCGGAGTTCTTCTGTCTGGGTAAACCGGACGGGGTCCAGCAGTTCCAGCAGACCGGAAAAACTGCGAGTGCGGCCATTGTGCGGGGTTGCTGTCAGGAACAATCGGTGTTCGAACAGCGGGGCGATGTAGCGCAGGGTTTTGCAGAGGTCACTGTCTTCGCCAAAGGGGGCCGGCATCATATTGTGCACTTCGTCCACCACCAGCATGTCCCATGGCAGATGTGGCGAGTCGTCCGGTCGGCGACTGGCGCTGAGGAACTGTTCGAGAACATCGGCCTGTTTCAGGTAATGATAAGAGGTGATGGCGCGGGCGCTGGACCGCCATGGATTGGCGTCAATGCCCATGGTCCGCCTGAGCTTTTGCGTGGACGACCGATCAATGACGTCAAATGGCATCGAGAACTTTGACCACATTTCGTCTCGCCACTGCAGTCGCAGCGCGGCCGGTGTCAGGATCAGGACTCGTTGAATACGCCGCCGAATCAGCAGTTCTCGCAGGATGAGCCCGGCTTCGATGGTCTTGCCGAGGCCCACATCGTCGGCAATCATCAGGTTGATGCGCGGCATCTGGAGTGCCTTCAACAGCGGCACCAACTGATAGTCTTCGACCTGAACAGCTCCGTGGAACGGCGAGCAGATCGGCATACGTTCCAGCGGTCCTCCTTCGTCCGGATCGAAATACGGCGACAGGGCGGACCAGCGCGCGGCCCGGACAAGGGCATCGAAGTCCTCGCCAGGCATGGGCTGATCGCTGGCCAGTGGCAGGGCGTTGGGTTCCAGCAATTGCCGATGCGGCTCACGTTCCCACAGGATGTCTTCGGCTTCCGGCGTGCAGTCATCCTTATATTCGACACGGACGAGGTGCAGGATGCCGTCCTGGCCGGAGAACGGTCGTACGCTACTGATCACCGCCCGACGTTTGCGGACGATTCCCAGCATACCGACACGCGGCAAGGACGCTGATGGGCTCACAATGAGATCTTTCCACAGGGCGACAGGCAACTGGTGTAGCGATGCTGGGTGAGGACAGGCAAAAATACTCCCGTCAGCTTACACAGTCCCCCCCGGGGGATGCAACCGGATACATGAGGGTTTTTACGCAACCGTGTATTTTTGGGTCAACCGGCTGAGAATCTTTCCCCGCGGGGAAACATCGCCCGCCGCGAAACTCGGGGCCACGCACGTTTTGCGCGGGAATTGCAAGGCAATCTGCCCTGAAAACTTCTGGCCGATTTGTGGAGGCTGAAAACGAACGTCCGCATCATCACGCCCTCCGACGGAGGGGTGCCAGAGAATAGCCAAATGTCAGCGCAGCGCCACCACTGGAAACACCCGCACACATGGTCGGAATTCGAATCCGCGGGGATGAGTCCCTGGGATATGCACAAGGGAAGCGTCTGCGCCTATGGCGTTGCGGCGGCGGTGCAGATGGGGTTCAGGATGCGTGCGCGGTGTTCTGTCACCCCGTCGGGGAGTGCTGTGCAATGCCGCAGCTCGAAGGGCATTCACTGATACATCACGGGGGCCAGATCAGTTAGCGGCTGTAAGCGGTTCCGAGGAAGGATGCCGTTCGTCATCAGGTCGTTTCCCCCGTGGCCAACGATGTCGATTGACTTCCATAAAATCTTCGCAACTCTTCCAGAACATCCTGTACCGACATTTGAGTGATGCCAAGGCTCTTGAGGTCGATGGATTCCGTGGACATTTGGTTAAGAAAGCGTTCGACGTCCTGGGCGACGACGCGAGGCAGACTGCCGGAAAATCGACCCTCAAGAATCGTGAACAGTCGAAACACATCATTCCGGTGTTTCCTGATGTTTTTTCCATCGACCTGATCCCCGTCCTTTTTGCGATCTGTGAGGTCGAGCCAGGCACGGGCTTTTAACGGGATCAGATACTCCGCCCTGACAATTGACGTTTCGGATACTATCGTGCGCCCAGACTGGATCAGTTCATAGTAATCCTGATCCAGAAGAATAGCCGACAGACTTGAAATCTCATCGTCTGCTGGAATTGGTGTCAGGCGGCTTGTGCCGGCCAGACTGACCTGATCGGGGACCCGGGAAAACAGCTCCAGCATTGCCGGGAAATCTGAGTTCGATGGCTTGCTGAAGCGATAATACTGTTTCTTTTCCATCTCGGCCTGCTGATTCTGATATCCCCCGTCGCGGACAAACTGCCAGAACGTGGACATGAACTCGACCGTCATTTCTTCCAGGCACAGCACAATATCAAGGTCTTTGGTTGCCCGAAAATCGACACCTGCTGCACTCATGGCCGTATAGCAAGCCGCACCGCCGATCAGCACGTACTGATTCTGGAGCTCCACAAATCGCTCTGCAAACAGTTTCAATCCAGTCACCACGGAATCTGCTCCAGCATCTCTTCAAGGGCCATTTCAACGCGTTCATCACGCACATGCTTCAGCGAAAGATGCAGTGACAATCTGTCCACAACATGCGGGGTAGAAAACAAGGCCGGATCGTAGGTCCAAACCTCGACGGCCAATGCGTCGTACTCGTCCGGGTGCACTTCAATCGGTGGCATAACGTCCACAAGCTTCAACCACTGCTTCGATGTCACTGCGACAGCAGGCGTCTTTGGCGCTTGAAGCATCGAGTAATGCGAGAGTGCTGACAGCCCGGAAATCAATCCGTCCGTCCCGATCAGTGTCCCAACACCGCTGCGACTGGAAATGTGATGGACAGACCTGACCGGAGACTGCAGCAGCGGCTCAGCCTTCAACCAAAGCTGGCGACGGTTCTGCGGAGGGATCAATATTCGCTGCCGTCCCCGATGCTGAATTTCTACAAGCTTCAAAGCGTCCAGTTCATGGAACGTCCGGGACATGGTCATCCTGGTGTAACCAAGTCGTTCCGTAATCGCCTTTGAATTCTGTTCCTCCTCAAGAGGACGCAGCAATAGGTCAAGCACCGTGACCTGCGTCGCAGGACTCACGTGCTCTCGGATTTCTCGCAGTACCCGAAAATGCTCACGCAGGTCGATTGCAAGCTCGGGGAGGTACATTTGATTGCCGGGGATCACAAACGCGGTCTTCAGTTCGATGAGCCGCTTTCGCTGGAAGGCCTCCAGCTGCTCTCGAACGAAGACGACTGGCCTCCCACAGCGCGCTTCCACCTGCTGCAACTGGGCGCGAATCGTACCCGG
>CAIYBH010000290.1 GCA_903924405.1 uncultured Planctomycetaceae bacterium
TGGAGGTGATTCACGGCGTCCGCATTGGCGAATACATGCTGGTGGGTGGATGGCTGGGAATGAAGCGCCAGTGTAATGTCCCCTGCCCCCCAGGCGATGGAGAGTCGACTGAATCGGATCTGTCCCTCCGGACTCATTTGATAGAATTGGGACTGCATCTGACAGGCATTTGATGGCTGGTGTTTCGCAAACATGACAAAGCAATCCCGGGAAGATGTTCATACCAGCGTTGCCTGCACGCGCTGTGGATGTGTCTGCGATGATCTTCGGGTCACGGTTCGGGACAATCTGATTCACGATTTTTCGCCGGGCTGTGAGTTGGCGGCCCCCTGGTTTCAAAGCTTTGGGCAACTGCCACTTTCGGCAGCAGCGGAAATTCGCAGCACACCGACAAACACAGAGGTCGCGGTTCAGCATACAGCGGAACTGCTGACACGAGCACGATCTCCCCTGTTCTTTGGGCTCTCGCGTTCCAGTACGGATGGGCAGCGAGCGGTTTGCGAACTGGCAGATGAATTGGGAGCGACGATCGACACAACGGCCTCACTGGGACACGGGCCGTCCATCATGGCGTTTCAGGCGGCCGGCGAATGTACCTCGACGCTTGGCGAAGTCCGACACCGCTCTGACCTTGTCATTTACTGGGGCAGCGATCCTGTTACCAGTCATCCGCGGCATCTGGAGCGAATTGTGAACGCGGCGGGTCTGGCCGTACCGCGGGGGCGTTCCGGGCGTCGGCTGATTGTGGTGGATTCCGCTCGGACTGCGACGGCCGAGACAGCGGATCAGTTCATTCGGATTGACCGCGGGAAAGACTTCGAGGTGCTCTGGGCCCTGCGACTGCTGATTCAGGGCAAAGATTTGCAGGAGCCATTGATTGGCGGCGTACCGGTGGAGGAGTTGAAGGGCCTGTGTGAACAGATGAAGGCCAGTCACTACGGCGCCCTCTTTTTTGGTGTGCAACTTGCTGAAGGAGCCACGGGGCATGCGTCGGTGGAAGCGCTGCTGCGGATGGGCACGGAGTTAAACGCCTTCACGCGGTTTGTGGTGCGTCGCATGCGAGTTCCCGGGGACGTCACTGGAGCCGACAGCGTGTTGTGCTGGCAGACAGGATATCCCTTCAGCGTCAGTCTCAGTCGCGGCTATCCTCGCTATAACCCTGGCGAATATTCTGCCGAGTCGATGCTGGCGAGAGGTGAAGCAGACTGCCTTGTGCTGGTCGGCGGAGAGCGCGTCTCCAGATTCTCTGCAAAGGCGCAGCAGCGCCTTGCTGAGATTCCGGTGATTCTGCTGGACCCGGCGGGAGTTGACTGGCCCTTTGCAGTGGACGTGCGATTTAACACTGCCGTTTACGGAATCCATCGGCGTGCCACGGCGTACCGGATGGACGAAGTACCGATTCCACTGCGTCAGATTCTGAAATCAGACCTGCCATCGGACGACGAGATCCTGCGGGCAGTCTTGCGGATCGTGCAGAAAACACCGCGGCGATGAATGCGATTTTGTCGGAATTTCTGATTGTCGGGCAGGAGACGAACCTGCCAACCGGAGCCTCGCGCAGGGCCGTATCTTGCAGAATTCCCCAAAATTGCGTCTCGCGGCATGGAAAACTCACTGAATAATCCCGTTTCTGAGTGGTTTTATAGACCCGACAGGGATAGCGGGGTAGACTTCAGGCACTGGCGGTGCCTCATCGCCATTGGGTTGGGACATTTGCTGAGCCGCCGAATCCTCATGCGGCCGTCAGAGTTCAGCAGTGAACCGTCCATATTCATGGGACGAAAACTTATGAAACCGGCGTTCCAGTGCCCATCCTGTCAGTTTAGATTTCGAGCGGACGCCGCTTATGTGGGTCGTCGGGTTCGGTGTCCAAATCCCGCCTGCCGCACACCGATGGTGCTGTCAGCAGGTTTGCAGCATCCGGGGGGGCCGATCCCGGAGTCAGCCGCGCCTTCAAAGCAGGGAGCCCCTTCGCCGGGGACAACCGCCGCTGTTGGCAGGCAGTCGCTGACAGCAAAGCCGGAACGTCCCCCTGCTCAGGTGGATCCCACACAATCCCGGGCAGCACAGCGGCAGCGTCGAAATCTGATGCTGGCCGGCCGGCCTCCGCTACTGAACCGAGCAACTGCTCGTGGCCGTCTTCGGATAATCGCTGCTGTGATTCCGTTGATGTTACTGGTCGCTGGGTTGGGCATTCGCTTCGTGGGGCAATCAGACGCTGCAACCACTGTCGGCCTGCAAGCCGCTGGCATTGCAGCATCGGCAGCAGAACCGAATCGCACAACATCGCTCACCGTGGCGCAGCTTGCGGAAGTTCAATTGACCGCGATAAAAACGGCAGAGCAGGAGCAGCTGGAAAAGCGTCAGCGGGCCGTCGAAGAAAAGATCCGTCCGTATCTCGAAAAGTACTGTTATGAATGCCATGGGAAAGATTCTCAGGAATCCGGCATTACGGTGCATGAGTTGATCGCAGCGGACGATTTTCTTCGCGACCACACAAAATGGGAACGGGTCTATCGAATGATCAATGCGGGAGCCATGCCGCCTTCGGACCACAACTCGCAGCCGGAGGAAGCCGTTCGAAAGGAAGTCACGCAGCTGCTGTATAATGAGCTGTACAACTTCGACTGCAATCTGGTCAGGCATTCCGGCCGATCGACTTTGCATCGTCTGAATCGGGCGGAGTACAACAACACTATTCGGGACCTCTTTGGACTAACCATCACCCCGGCCGACAAATTTCCTCAGGACGACGTTGGCGAAGGGTTTGACAACATCGGTGATGTCCTCAGCGTTCCGCCACTGTTGATGGAAAA
>CAIYBH010000291.1 GCA_903924405.1 uncultured Planctomycetaceae bacterium
AATAGTGCGGAGCACCCTTCGGGCCATTTGGCTATTGGGGCCTGACCCCTTTTCTGACCCCATCAGAGGGCGTTGGTCTGCTGCAGCGCGACGACGAGTTGTTCGGTCGTGCGATACAGGTGGGACTGAATTCCCATCGTCTGAGCCTGTTGGATGTAGGCTTCGATATCATCGGTGTAGAAACAGGATTCGGGTGGGCAGGCGGCGGTTTGCAGGGCGGCGTGAAAGATGCGGGGGTCCGGCTTCATTGCACCGACCTGGAACGAGGTCACGCGTTCGTCCATCAGTGACAGCACCGAGAAATTCTGTTCGATGAAACGCAGGTGTGTGATGCTGGTATTGGACAGCAGCACCAGTTTTTTTCCGGCGGCCTTCAGACGGTGCAGTACAGGCACGATGCTGTCATTGAGCCAGAAGATATCTGCGAGCGCGTGTCGGACGGCACTGAGCTGCAGAGGTTGGCCGCAGAATTCGGACAGTTCCTGTTGAAACTGTTCTTCGGAGACTTCGCCGCGTTCCATCGCCCACTGTCGCCCTTCGTCCATCAGAAACGATTTGATGTGGGCCGTTGGCTGCTGGCAGAGTTCTGCGAGATTGTTGACCATCCGGTCGTGTGAGAAATGGACGAGGACATTGCCCATATCAAAAAAACAGGTCTGGATCGTCATGGCGTTCTGGTGTGTACGGGAAGACGGGACGAGAGTGTCGGCAGACGCAAGTTTAATAGATTCCTGAAAAAATCGCGTGCTTTTTTGGCACCGATCGCTTGAATTTTATCGAAAAGTTGTTACGGCTGTGTTTGATGCGGTGAATCTCATACCAACCCGAAGCGCGAGCGAGGAATTCTCTGATTCTCTGATTCTCGCCTCGCTGTTGCATCGGATTCGTATTGAATCCACCAGCCACTACACGCCTGGCAAACGCGCAGAGCGATCTTACAGGGTGCTTTGCGGTATTCGTTCCTTGCCCTTTTTTCTGACCATTGCGCGGGCAGGGGACTGCCTTGTTGAGGTTGTGTTGCCTATAGTAGCGACCGGTCAGGGCGGTGTGACTACCTGGTCAGCGTTGGTGAGTTGCTGACGATGTGGTCTACCCGGCGGAGTGACTGGGCTCGGAGTGACTGGGCTCGGGGTGCCGGGGTTGTCGCGTGGTGGTCGGCGGCGAAAGTTGTGGGGAGCTGGGCGATGATGAGCAGTCTGGTTTGGATGTCGATACTGACGATCTGCTCCCTATGGGTTTCAGCGGTGCAGGCGGACAACTTATCGGACTGTCAGGCGTTGATGCAGTCGGGCCGATATGCCGAATGTCGAGAGCTGACCGGGAAGGCGATTGAGGCCCGAAGTTACGGGGAAGAGTGGCCGATTCTGAAAGCGCACAGTGAGCTGCAGCTGGGGTTATATCCGGAATCGCTGGCGACGATTGCTGCGGGCATCGAGCGGTATTCATGGAGTATTCGTCTGCGTCGATTGCAGCATGAAGCAGCGCTGGCCAATGGTCAGCGAGAGCTTGCTGCTGAGGCGATTCGGGAAACGGAAAAGCTGGCCAGCACAGCGGCGTGGCGTTATACGGACGCGGACGATCTGGTCGCACTGGGACAGATTGCCTTGGCGCTGGGGGCGGATCCGAAGGCTGTTCAGGAGGGATTTTTTGAGCGAGCGCGGAGGAACTATCCGAATCGCCCGGATGGATTTGTGGCGGCCGCGGAGCTGGCGCTGAAGAAGGGTGATGCGGAGTTTGCGGCGGAGCTGCTGCAGCCGGCGCTGAGTGAATTTCCGGACAATCCGGACGTGTTGTTTCTGCAGTCCGAGGCGATGGCCTCATCCGATGCGGAGCAGTCTGCGGAGGTCTTGTCGAGGGTCTTGCAGAAGAATGCGGTCTATTTTCCGGCGTTGCTGCGGATTGCGGAACGGCAGATTGACCGAGAGGACTACGCCGGTGCCGAGACGACTCTGCAGCAGATCTTCACCGTGAATTCCAATTTCCCGGCAGCGCATGCGCTGCAGTCGGTGATTCATCACCTGCGGAACGACGTTACGCGGGAAGCGGAGAGTCGTGCGGCCGCGTTGAAGTTTTCGGTGAACAGTCCGGAGCCTGATTTTCTGATTGGTCGGAAGTTATCGCAGAAGTATCGATTTCGCGAGGGAGCGGCGGCGCAACGGCGGGCGCTGGAATTCGATCCGGACTTCACGGAATCGCGGATTCAACTGGCGCAGGATTTGTTGAGACTGGGCGAGTCGGATGAAGGCTGGGCGCTGGCCGAAGAGGCTGGGAAAAAGGACGCCTACAACACAACGCTGTTCAATCTTCTGCAGTTGAAAGACAGTCTGGATCGGTACACCACGCTGACGACTGAGCACTTTGAAATTCGGATGGAAAAGGGCGAAGCGGCCCTGTACGGGGCTCGTGTGAGTCAGTTGCTGGAGGAGGCATGGACGCGTTTGACCGAGCGTTACGACTACGTCCCCGAGGCTCCGGTGATTGTGGAGATTTATGCGCGGGCGGATGATTTTGCGGTGCGGACATTTGGCATGCCGGACGTGGCGGGGTTTCTGGGTGTGTGTTTTGGCCGCGTGATTACAGCCAACAGTCCGGCCAGTCGTCGGGAGAATCCGGTCAACTGGGAATCGGTGTTGTGGCATGAGTTCTGCCACGTGATCACTCTGCAGAAGACCGGCAATCGGATTCCGCGGTGGCTGAGTGAGGGGATATCGGTCCATGAGGAGCGGCTGCGGGATCCGCGTTGGGGTCAGAGGATGACTCCTGCGTGGCGGGAGCGGATTCTTGCGGGAAAGGTAACACCCGTGGATCAGCTGAGCAGTGCCTTTCTGCAGGCCGAGTCCGGGGAAGATCTGAATTTTGCTTATTATCAGTCTTCGATGGTGGTCGAACATATTGTGACGCTGCATGGGGTTGCGGCGATCAATGCGGTGCTGACAGACCTGAACTCGGGAGTGCAGATCAATGACGCACTGGGGCGTCACGCGGGTGGTCTGGAACAACTGCAGCAGGGATTTACGGAGTTCCTGAAAACGCAGGCCGGGCAGTTTTCGCCGCAGGCAGATTTTTCGCGTGAGGCGCTGCAGTCGATCAAGCTGGACGATCAGCAGGCACTGCAGGCCTTTGTGCAGGAGCATCCAACCAACATTCCGGCACTGATGCTGCTGGCCAGCCAGCGGATCAAAGCGGGGGAACTGGAGCAGGCCATTGACAACCTGCGGACGGTGATCAGTCAGTTTCCGGAGGACGACAGTGTCGACGGGGCCAGAAAGCTGCTGGCGGGGATTTATCGTCAGCAGCAGAACGTCGCCGCGGAGCAGGAACAATTGCGGGAGCATCTGCGGTACAGCGCGGATGATGTGGAAGCGTCTCTTCGACTTCAGGAATTGAGTGAGCAGTTGCAGGATTGGGCGAGTGTCGTGACAGCGGGGCGGGAAGTGTTTGCCATTGATCCGTTTCGGACGGCGGTGATTCAGCGGACGGTGGATGCGAGTGAACGACAGGGCGACGCGGCGACGGCGGTTGAAGGATTGCGGTGTTTGCTGCAGTTGCAGCCGGACGACGCCGCGCGGTTGCACTACCGCATGGCTGTGCAGTTGCGGGAGCGTTCACCGGAGGAGGCGAGGCGTGCCGTACTGCAGGCTCTGGAGCAGGCGCCGCGGTATCGTGAGGCATTACGGTTGCTGCGTGAGTTGCCAACATCGCAACCGGTGGAACGGCCAGTGCAACCAGTGGAGGCTGCGGCGGAAGCGGCACCCGTGAGCGACGCAGTGCCAGCGGGAGACGCGGCACCTGTTGGAGATGTGGCACCTGTTGGGGCCACAGCACCGGCGGGGAAATCGAGTGAGCCGGAAGCCGCACCCGGCGCGCCCGAATAACGGTCGGTTGACCGGGCTTGAAGCGACGCTTAAGCAACACTGGATGCTGTTGGCTGTTCGGGTTCGGCTGGTGGCGGGTTGGTGGATCGGGGCGTGGGCGTTGTCCATCGCAGCAGCAGTGGCAGCATGACCAGATCGCTGACCAGGCCACCGACCATGGACAGGCTGAGGAGGGCTCCGAAATACACCAGCGGAATGAATTCGGACCATGTCAGCACCAGAAAGCCGGCGACGAGTGCGATGTGAGCGAGGACAACGGCCTTGCCGACTTCGCCCTGTGCCTTTGAGAGGGCGCCTGAAATTCCGTGGGACGGCAGAGCTTTCTGGAAGACGGCGATGTAGTGCACGGAACAGGTGAAGCCCATGGATACGCTGGCGATCATGGCGGTCCCGATATTGACGGGCACGTTCAGCAAACCGAGGGTGCCGGTAACGATGGCGATGGGAAAGACGTTGGGAACAAGTGAGATGAGTCCAATGCGCAGGCTTTTAAAAGCGAGAGTGGTGCAGAGAACGGTGCCGAGTGAGGCCCAGAGAAAACTTCGGACCTGATCAGCGAGCAGACTTTCGATGATGCGGGCCATGACGATGAACAGCCCGGATGTCGCGGCATTGGGGGTGGGAGCATTTGTGGACACATCGGCTTCGGTGTTCTGGCGGGCCACGTCCTGAAAGTGTTCGGCGACCACCTCGCGGACTCTGCGGATCTGCTGAAGTTTTTCGGCCGTCGGCTGTTGTTCGGGCGAGCGGAGAACGATTCGCATCCGGGCTTGTTGTGTGTTGTAGAAGCTATCGACG
>CAIYBH010000292.1 GCA_903924405.1 uncultured Planctomycetaceae bacterium
GAACCTGCCATCAAGTCTGGGGGGGGGGGCGATTTTTGAACCACGGATGAACACAAAGAAACACGGATTTGGGCCGATAAATTTTATATCTTCCGCTGTGTCAACGCGAGAATCAGTCGACGCAAAAAATTTTGAGGAAAGGACTTGTGGTTGTTGTTGATAGATGGATGGCCCCGGTTTTGGATGCGATTTTTGGGGAGGGCGAAGTTCCATCTGAGCCGCAATCCTGGATCGCGATGGATGTTTTTCAACCACGGATGAACACAGATCCCCACGGATGGAATGGGGACGTTGGTGAACCACGAAATACACGAAACACACGAAATCGGAGGTACCGTTGTTGGTTCGGCGAGTACGAGGTGCGGGTGAGGATCATCATGGACGTCCGGGGGCTGTCAGAAAAGGCGAGCGGTGCGGCGTAAGCCCACCGAGAACAACACGTTGAATTGAACATCAACAACGCAGACATCTCGGAGGGCTCACACCCCCCGCTCGCCGGTGTGGTGGAAATCCCTGGGCGTACGTTTCGGCGGAGCGAAACGCGACAATCTGCGGGTTTTACCCTGTTTCGCCATCTCGTGCTCGTGCTCGTGCTCGTGCTCGAAAACCGGCACACCAACCGATGGATGGCCCCAAATTGCCGCGTGTTTTGCGATTCAGCCGCGGAGCGGCGGTAGGATGTAGCCATGGGCGTCAGCCCATGGAATGCAGCGTATTAACCGCGTCAAAGCCCCAACGGGGCGACACGAGGCGATCTACCCGGATTTCCCGTCGCCCATGCTTGAAACTGTGATCCGAGTTGCAGTGATCGCAGAATGGCGGGCACGTATGCCGTTGCTTCGCAACTCCAACGTCTCCGTTGGACCGTACCTCGGACTGGTGTCCGAGGCTGTTGCATGGCATTGCTTCGCAATTCAATCGCCACGCGCTGTACGAGTTTCAGAGTCGCAACGCGACGGCATGTGTGAGCGCAAGTCTTTGAGACCTTGCGTTAAAACGGGCTGATCACAGCGAATCGGCGTCTGAGCACGGGGGACGTCCGTGAACCTGCCATCAAGTCTGGGGGGACGATTTTTGAACCACGGATGAACACAAAGAAACACGGATTTGGGCCGGTAAATTTTACATCTTCCGCTGTGTCAACGCGCGAATCAGTCGACGCAAACGATTTTGAGGAAAGGACTTGTGGTTGTTGTTGATAGATGGATGGCCCCGGTTTTCAGGCCCGAGCCGCAAAATCGGGTTTTCAATGCGAGGGCGCGGTTCCATCCAAGCCGCGCGAATTTGGTTGCGGCTTGGCAGGAGCCGCGCCCTCCCTGAGGCGCACAACAAAAAAATGCTCTCAAAATCTCACCCACCCGCCCGCGTCCCCGCCTTCTTCCAGACTCCAATGGAAACCAGGACTCACCGTCTGCTACACTTAAAGAGCTCGAGCAGGCACCCCGGAGGCACCCAGTCATGTTTTCTCAGACCGTTGAATATGCACTCCGGACCATGACGCAGTTGGCCGCCGCAGCGCCGGCTGCCTGCACGACGGAGCAGGTGGCTCTAGCCACACGAGTTCCTCGTGCGTATCTGTCCAAAGTCGTCCAGGGACTTTGTCAGGCGGGTCTTCTGAAATCGCAGCGTGGGATTGGAGGGGGCATCAGCCTCGCACGCGTTCCTTCTGAGATCACTATTCTCGAAGTCGTCAATGCCGTAGAACCGATCGAGCGGATTCGCACCTGTCCCCTGAACATAGAAAACCACGGTGTGCACCTCTGCCCCCTCCACAGGCGGATGGACAACGCGCTGGCATCCGTGGAACTTGCCTTCCGCAATTCCACCCTTGCCGAAATTCTCGCCGAACCGACGACCAGTCGACCTCTGTGTGAACTCCCCTGTGACCCTGGATCAATAATCCGGCCAGCAACAGAGACCTGTTCCGACTGATTGTTGCCATGAATTGGTGAACGGCCGTCCCGCGCCCTTCGACTCGCCGCACTCATGCGTTGTGCCGTCCATGCTGCGACCGGTCGTGGCGATAAGGCAGGTTGGAAATCCGGGATCCGGCACGTTTTGCTGACTGGCACGCCACAGGCAAACGCCCAACAGCCAGTTCAGTATACCGCGCAGGTTGCGTTCAGCGATTCCGAGCGTGGACATGCTGACTCCGGATACGCTCAACGATAATGCAGAAACTCAGCCGTATTCAGCATGGTGTGAGCCACTCCGGACCAGGCCTTCGGGTTGCTCAGCACGTCCGCGTCACTCGCCAGCTCACGGGCCAGCGTCGACCACTCCTGCACCTCGTCCGGACGAGGTCTTCGACTGAACGCCAGCAGGAACATCTGCTCAAGGCGTTCCTCGACGCTCAATTCGGCATGCTGACACAACGCCTGCCCCCAATGCTCCGCCAGCAGGTGGACCAGTGGGTCGTTCAGCATGAACAGCGACTGCGCTGGCACATGCGTCTCGTTGCGTCGACCGGTGGGTAGCTTCAGATCCGGCAGATCAAAGGTCCTGAGCATGGCAGGCGGTGCCATGATCGACATGGTCAGATACATCGATCGGCGCCCTGCGCCATCAATGGGACCTGAAAACAGCCGTTTGGAACCGTCTTCCACCGGACGGAAGGGATTGATGGGCGGCCCGTACAGCCGGGCATCAAGCCGTCCGGAGACAAACAGCATGGCATCGCGTACCGATTCGGCCATCAGTCGACGTGTCGCATAATGATGCAGCAGCCGATTCGCGGGATCCCGTTCCAGCGCCTCGACCGAAGGACTTCCTGATTGCAGAAACGTCTGACTGAGAATCAACTGACGGACCAGATCTTTCGTCGACCATCCGTCGCGCACAAACTGCAACGCCAGCGAGTCCAGCAGCTCCGGGTGCGACGGACGATCGCCCAGCCTGCCAAAATCATCGGGACTGGCGACAAGACCCACCCCGAAAATCCATTGCCACACACGATTCACATACACGCGTGCTGTCAGGGGATGCGATGGTGACAACAACGATTCCGCCAGCTCCCGTCGTCCACTCCCTGCACTGCTGGCGACGGCATGCTGCCCATCAAACATACTCAGAAAATCAGGGGCGACAAATTCGCCGGGCGCGTCCACGTTGCCCCGAATGTTCAGAAATGCGCCGTGTCGTGCCATCGCACGCTCGTCCATGCTGTTGACGGAACGTGCCCGCGGAATCGACTGCTCCAATTCCCGATAACGTGTCACCAGCGCGGCCAGTTCCGGCTGGCCTTCGGAAGAATTCTGCAGCAGGCCACGCTGCAGCAACCATTGCAGCACAGCCCGATCGCCGTCCTGACTCCGGTCCTGCGCCCAGCGCTGCACCACAGCATTCAGCCACTTCAGCAACCTGTCCTTTGCCTCTGCCGCATCACCTGGCAGCCCCTGAGAAAACAGCTCCCGATACTGCTCCAGCGATTCCGGCGGCACGCCTCCCGCATCGTGTGTGGCAATTCCACAGACACTCAGCCAGCTCAGGCGGTCGTCGCCGAGGTCGTTGTTCGGAAGCCCGGGAGCAACGCCTGTCCGTGGCGGAAAGTTCGGGTTGAGTGACGCGGTCGCCAGATCCACCGTCACGCGCGTGACACCATTTTTCAATTCCGGATCCGTGAATGTTCTCCACGTCGGCTCGGCCTGATTCAGAAACGTCACGCTCTCATTCTGAAATGCATTCTCGTCCAGAATCAACGCCCCCGAGAATTCCTCACCGGCCAGACGGACACTCACATGACGCCCCGGCAGCTGGTGCAGAGGCGGCACGCGCAGGACGCCCGGCAAACGCGGCGACAACGCATGCGAATGCAGCCCGGCCGGCAACAGACGAGTCAGCACCGTATCGCCACTGAGCGCAATCTGCGGCGTGGCATCGGCAACCGCACCATGCTCAAACCCTGCCCCCTCCAGAACCCAGCCGTCTGGCAGTTCGGCATGGCTGAGATCTCCGGGAGACTGAAAATTCTGCCGCGCCGCCGCACGCACGTCGTTCGCTTCGCGCCACTGACGCTCCAGTTGCCGCCACGCCTCCGACATATCGGCCGCAGACAGCACTCCTGCAATCGGCCATGCCACATCATCAATCGCCGGGGGCGTCGACAAATCCTGCACCGCACCAGTTAAGGCTTCCAGTGTGATCGGCTGCTGAGTCCAATGCTGCGCCAGTTGCTGCCGAATCTCAGACCGTAATTGCTTCAACTGGGTGATCGTCCCCATCAGTTTTTCAGGATCATCAATCGGACGGCTGGCCCAGCGCGGTGTCATAAAGATCGCCCCCAGAGCGTAATAGTCCCGCTGCGAAACCGGCTCCAGCTTGTGATCATGACAGCGCGCACATGCCACCGTCGTCGCCAGAAAGGCTCTTGAGAATGCATCGATCTTGTTATTCATCATTTCCTGATGAATGCCGTTGAACGCCAGACTGCTGCCATGGCGATGTTCACCCAGGTGATAGAACATCGGACCAATCAGATTTTCCAGAGTCCGTTGTTCCGGATGAATCCGCGATTCCGGCAGCAGATCCCCGGCCAGTTGTTCCCGCACCAGCACATCCCACGGCACGTCATCGTTGAAGGCCCGAATCAGGTAGTCCCGGTATTCCCAGGAACCTTTGGCGGGATTGTCCCACTCATAGCCATACGTGTCCGTGTAACGCACGCAGTCCATCCAGTGCCGCGCGAAGTGTTCGCCAAAATGCGGAGACCGCAGCAGTTCGTCGGCCAGCCACGCCAACGCCGTCTGAGGTTGCTTCTGCCACCGCCGGTGAAACTCGTGCTGCAAGTCCACCCCTGGAGGAAGCCCGGTCAACACAAACGACATGCGCCGCACCAGCACGTCCGGCGAAGCCAGTTGGCCCGGCTGCAGCCCGGCCTTACGCAGCCCGGCGAACACCCAGCTGTCCACGGTCGACGCATTCCAGCGCGCATCGTCCGCGTCGGGCGGACTCACATCCACCGGCGGCCGCAGACTCCACCAGTCCAGACGCTGCCGAAATTCGGCCTCCCAGCCGTCAACCTGAGGCCCGCGTGGCGCGACCGTTCCTCGTCGTGGATCCACCGCCCCATCGGCAATCCAGACCCGCAGCTTGTCGATCTCCGCCGCCGACAACGGCTGATCCGGCGGCATCTGCAAGTCCTTGTCCAGGTAGCGGACCGCTGTCATCAGCAGACTGTCGTCCGGCTTGCCTGGAACAATGGCAGCCCCCGTCGTTCCGCCGGCCTGCCAGGCTTCAAGGAAATCCAGCCGCAATCCCGCTTCCTGAACATCCGGACCATGACACTCCACGCAGCGATCCTGCAACAACGGGCGAATCTCTGTTTCGAAGAATGCCAGTTTCTCGGGTGTCGCCGCCAGACGTGCGGCTGGTTTCCATTCAAAAGGTTCCGTTCGCTGATGAGCCAGAAACAACAGGCTGATCGGCTGCCGCATCTCCGGGCCCTTCAGGATCCGCAGAGGCGCAGCGGGGCGCGTTTCGGATGTGTCCCAAACCGTCACATGCGCGGACAGGCTGGCCACATACAACAGTCCATCGGGCCCCAGCTGCAGACCAATCGGTGTCCCGAGCTCGCCGCCGGTACCTGCCCATTCTTCCGTCACATCCCCCCGCGATCGCAGCACCCGATTCGCACTGGTGCTCCAGAACACCGTGCCGTCGCCTGCAATCACCAGTCCCCACGGTGACTGCCCCCGCCACGACAGCCACGAATCCGCCATGCTGCCGTCAAGCGTCCACGGCGCTCGTCGCACGGCTGCTGCCGCATAGTCCGCCAGGTACACGCGATCCTGGAACACGGCAATTTGAGTGATGCCGCCGGGTGTGGCCAGCACCAGATCATCCTGCCATTCCCCGGACGGCCAGGCATAGCGCTTGATCCGCCCATCCCCCTGACTGGCCACCAGCAAATCCCCGTTCTTCCAGGCCATCCCAGTGGCACGAAACAATTGTCCTCCATAACCCTCGGGAACCTCCAGCAGCGTCTCGACACTGCCATGGCCCCGCGGATCAAACAGCAGCACGCTGCCCGAACCGCCCGGCAAGCCCGTGGAAATCAGAATCCGCCCCTCTGCATCAGCCAGCAGAGCATTGGACGGCGGGAGCCCCGACAGCAGGGTCCCCAGATGTGCCCCGGTTGCCGGATCATAACGCTCGATCGTTCCCCCTTCGTGCATCAGAACCAGCAGTTCCGCGGTAGCCTGTTGCGCGGAGACCGATGGCAACCACATTGCTGACCACAGGGCGCATAAGATGATCCGGCAACAGCGACACGCAACGCGGGACGAGCTGAGTGCAGGCAGGCAAACGAGAGGCGGGAAGGACAGCATTCGGGACAACTCCGAACATCAGCGTGGGGGGGCAGCGTAGAAAGCGACAGCCCCCCGACGAGGGAACACACGAAGCACCGTGCCCTCAGGAAACGCCCGCCTTTCACATCGCAACCAGCATTCTGCAAACCCCAGAGGCAAATAGCAAGGGGCAGAAAAAGGCGCTCTTTGGGAGGGCGAGGTTCCACCCGAGCC
>CAIYBH010000293.1 GCA_903924405.1 uncultured Planctomycetaceae bacterium
GAACATGTTGATCCAGCCAAGGAAGCCAACGCTCAGGCAACGCGTCTGGCCAACCTCACCACGACGCTCGCTGACGAATACGCGAGACGAGGTCAGGATTGGGAAACACAACTGCGACAGCGTGCTAAGGAACTGGCGCTGATGCAGGAACTTGGACTCTCTCTGGCTCAAAGCACCCCTCAATCTTCCATGGAGGAAATCAATGTCTTACCCGACGATGAACCTGTTGGCACCGAGTGAACCTCGCTCGATGCAGTTGAATGCGGAAGCCACGATTGAACTGGAGGCCGCCGCCAATGCGGACGGACAGACCATGCTGCCGCGATTCCGCATGCTGGCCTATACCGGCACTCCCATGCGTGTCGGTGGCTGGAGGCATCCTGTCGTGCTGGATCTGGCAGGACTGTCCATCCCGTCTCAGTCACGTCCGATCCGCTTTGGCCATGACCCGCTGTCGGGCGTCGGCCATACCGACAGCATTCGCGTGGAACAGGGGCAGCTGGTTGCCGGAGGCCTTGTGTCTCGCGACACACCGGCGGCTCGCGAGGTGGTGACTAGTTCCCGCAATGGATTTCCCTGGCAGGCGTCTGTCGGGGCGAGTGTCGAAGAGTTTGAGTTTGTGAAGGAGTCGCAGCAGGTGACGGTCAACGGCAAACAGTACAGCGGTCCGCTCAACGTCGTGCGTCGCTCCACGCTGGGGGAAATCAGTTTCGTGGATCTTGGCGCAGACGGATCCACTAACGCCAGCATCTCGGCGGGACAGTGTGAAGATGATCTGTTTATCGAAGCGGCTGACTCGCAGCTGCAGGACACGCACGAAGAAAGCGATAACACCATGACTGCCAATGAGTCCGCCACACCTGTCACCGCACCGCGGAATTCCAGCCTTCCGCCAGCCCATGTCGCTGCCCGAGATGCCGTCACGGAGATGCGGATGTCAGCAGCCGCGGAAGCCGAACGGATTATGGCCGTGCGGAGATTGTGCGCAGGAAAGAATACCCAGATTGAAGCCCGTTCCATTCGGGAAGGCTGGGATCTGCAGCGAACAGAACTCGAATTGCTGCGGAATGGTCGGCCTTCCGCTCCCGCGATCCATACGCCAAACCCTGTCGTGAATGCTCAGGTTCTGGAAGCCGCCTGTCTGATGACGGGAGGATCACAACAACTGGAGACGATGTTCGATGACCGAACGCTCCAATTGGCCAATGATCGCTATCGCAGCGGTCTCGGACTGCAGGAGCTGTTCCTCGAAGCGGCGTGGGCCAATGGCTACACCGGACGGAACTTCCGCGATAGTCGAGCCGTCATGCGTTTTGCCTTCGGCCGCGATATCGAAGCCGGCTGGTCGACCATCGATATCGGCGGAATTCTGTCGAATGTGGCCAACAAGTTTTTGCTCGAGGGTTTCTTCAGCGTTGAGCGTGTTTGGCGCAACATCTGTGCGGTCCGCAATGTGAGCGACTTCAAGACGGTGACCAGTTATCGGCTGATCGGAAAAGATCAGTACGAACAGGTGGCTCCCGGAGGCGAGATCAAGCATGGAACACTGGGTACCGAACAGTACTCAAACAAGGCAGAGACCTTCGGGCTGATGCTGTCCATCGATCGCCGTGACA
>CAIYBH010000294.1 GCA_903924405.1 uncultured Planctomycetaceae bacterium
CTGCTGAATCTGCTCCTGACGGCCGTTCACGCCGATGAACTGAAGCCTGTTGCCGATGAGGATCCGGCGCTGGGACGTCCGGCCGACTTTGAAAAGGACGTGCGTCCGATTCTGCAGGCAAACTGTGTGGCCTGTCATAATGTCACCACCAGTGAAGGCAGCGTGATTCTCGAATCTCCGGAAGCGATGCTGAAAAGCGAGGGCAGCAGCGCTGTGATTGTCCCCGGAAAGCCCGAGGAAAGCCTGCTTTACACACTTTCACGTCGTGGGGCAGAACCGGTGATGCCACCTATGCCCAACGATCGCCAGGCGAAACCGCTGACCGCTCGGGAACTCGGGATTCTGAAACAGTGGATTCTGGAAGGGGCTAAGGCCAGCGTCGCCACCGCGAAGGCGATGAACTGGCAACCCATCAACTCACGACTCCAGGGCGTCTATGCTCTGGATATGGACAGTACCGGCAGATTCATTGCGGCCGGTCGCGCCAATCACGTGACTGTTTACGACATGTCGCGACAGGATCAGCCAGCCACCCTCGTCGATCCGGCGATTGTCTCGTCCGCCACGAAAGGTGTGGCTGGGGCTGCCCACCATGACTTCGTGCATGCGATTGCTTTCCATCCCAGCGAACCCGTGATTGCCACCTCCGGCTATCGCAACGTCAAGCTGTGGAATCGCGATGCAACGCGTCTTGACGGCGCATGGCCTATTCCGGCGGATCTGCAGTCCTGGGACGCCACCGCCGATGGTTCCGAAGTTCTGCTGACCTCAGCAGCCCGTGGCCTGATCGTTGTGAATGCGGTGACCGGAGCGGAACGCGGCGCTGTCGCTACAGATGGCCAGGCCATCACTGCGGTCACTTCATTTGCATCCGAGCCCAAATGGGTGCTGGTGGCCACTGCAGATCACCGCATTACGGTTGTTCGCGGAGTGGATCTTCAGAAACTGCACAGTTCAGAGCCATTGCCTGCTGCCGTCAGTGCTCTGACAGCCGAACTCACAGGTGGTCGCTTCGCGGCACTCCTTGCCGACGGGACGGTGCGACTCATGACGATCGCAGCAGATACCGGCGTTGTCACCGTGACCAGTGAAGTGAAATCTGATGCTGGTCCCGTAACTCGCATTGCCGGACGTGGGCCGCAGTGGCTGACTATCGCCGGCACAAAGACTGCGCAGGTCTGGAAGTCCGACGATGGCACTCAGGTCACCCGATTTGATCTGCCCGGTGATGTCACTTCTGTGGACTTTCATCCCGTTGCAGAACGCGCCGTATTTGTGCTCGGGGGCTCCACAGCGTCCCTCTGGTCGACGAAGGAAAACCGGGAACTGGCCGCGTTGACGGCAGATTTGACCGCCCGCAAGGTGCTGACCGCTGCCGAATTCCGCAAATCCGTTCTGGATTCGAGAGTGGTCGTGCTGAAGGGGCAGATCGACGAAGCAGAAAAAGAGGTCGTGGCTCAGAAAGAGGCCGAGACGAAAGCCAGGGCCGATGTCGAAAAGCAAACGCCGGTGCAGGCCGATGCGAAAGCAAAATTTGACGCTGCGGCCGCTGTCACCGCCGAAGCTCGCAAAGCTCTCGAAGCCAAGGCTGACGACGCAGCACTGAAAACGGCAGTGACCGAGGCCGAGAAAGCGGAAGCGGCAGCGAAAGATGTGCTCACCAAAGCTGACTCAGATCTTAACACTGCAAAAAAATCCGTTGATTTTGCCGTTCAGGCGATCGCCCGTGCAGAAAAGCGGGTCGCTGACCGGAAATCACAGCATGAAGCCGCAACGGCCGAAGCCACTGCAGCCGCCGCCGTTGTCGAAGAGCGAAAGGTCCCGGCCGCAGCTACCGCATCATCCACAACCGCCGCTTTGACTGCCGATGGACGATTCGCCGTTACGGCGGACGCTGCGGGGGTCGTCAGGGTCTGGAATTCGGTCACCGGAGCCCCAACGGATGTTCTGCCCGGGACATCCGTCGGTAGTGCCGTGAAAACGGCGAAAGCGGCGGGTGCTGAAGTGCTGCTGCAGACAGACGACAACCGAATCGTCGCCCGCCCGGTGTTCCCCGGTTGGCAACTTCTGCGTTCCATCGGTTCTGAGGACGGAGGCGACTCCGTTTTTGTCGATCGCGTATTGTCTCTGGCATTTTCACCTGATGGAACACTACTGGCCGCTGGGGGCGGTGAGGCGTCCAGATCGGGCCAACTGACGCTCTGGAACACCGCGGATGGCAGCCTCGCTCGGCAGTTTGTCGACGCTCACAGTGATACCGTCTACGGCATAGAATTCTCCGCCGATGGAAAACTGCTTGCGTCAGCGGCCGCAGACAAGTTTGTGAAAGTCTTCGATGTGGCGTCCGGAGAATTCGTCCGGGCCTTCGAAGGCCACACGCATCACGTGATGGATGTTTCGTGGAAATCAGACCGCACCACACTTGTCAGTGCAGGTGCAGACAATGCGATCAAAGTCTGGAACGCAGAAACAGGGGAGCAGGCACGTACGATCACCACCTACACTCGTCAGGTGACCTCACTGCAGTATGTCGGGCTACAGGATATGGTGCTCAGCAGCAGCGGCGACAAACGGGTGTTTTTCCACACCCCGTCCAACGGCAATCCGGCACGAGAATTCCCAGGCAACGCGGATTATGTCTATCGAGCAGCTGCGACGGCAGATGGAACAACCGTCGCCTCTGGCGGCGAAGATGGAACCGTACGTGTCTGGAATGCGGCCGATGCGAAGGTACTGGCGACGTTTAGTCCCACTCCCTGATGGACCAGAGAATGCCAGAGACCGTCGCACTTGCAACTGAAGGTGTGGCGGTCTCATCGGAATCACCGAACTGGCGTGACTCAGGTTCACGTAGGTTCCTGAGACATGGCTGAAGAACGCAAATGTGGCGGGTGACTGTGCATCAACGGTCCCCCCGTCATTGGCTCCTGACAGTGAATATCCGTAGTCCCGCGGCATCTTAATCTGCGTTGAATCTCTGTACTCAAGGTGCGGCAGTGTGCAGGCGGCAGGGTGATCTGCCGTGATGTTGCTGGAACCATGCGACATCTACAGAAGTCCTCGTGAACTACCGTGGTGACCGAAGCTTGTTCATCGCCGGTTATCAGAGGTAGCCGGTGTCGGTGTCGGTCAGCCGATGCTGCTTGCCAGTCGCTATGCCAGAGAGGTAGCAGACTCCGACGGTAGGGGGCATACTGTGCGGGGTGGTTGCTGGTATTGAAACGTGATTGCTGCCAACATAAGCGACTGCGATTGATTTGCGAACGCACTGCTTGACGCGGCCGGTTTCGGGCTCAATGAAGTTCCCGCTTCCACCACGTTGAGCCCGGTTTCACTCACTCAGGTTCCGGCATGGCTCAGGGCAATTCGATTAGAAGGCAATTGATTCTGCCGTTGCTGGCCGGATTTATGATCGTCACTGTTCTGATTTCCGGACTGTCTGCATGGCTGCAGTCGTCGCGCAGCCTGATGGCACTCCGCAGGCACCAGACGGATGTGACACAGGTGCTGGAAACGTCTGCGTTTCCCCTGTCTGGAAACGTCTTGCGGCAAATGGCAGGACTGACTGGGCTGCACATTCTTGTCTGGGCTCCAGGGGCTTCTCGTATCGTGGATTCCTCGTTCGATACGATTCCCGATGGATTGCAGGCGTTTCTTGAGAAATCAGAAAACGCAGTCCATGAATCGAGTGTTGTCCTCGAATTTCAAAATGGCCCGGACGAGTTTCGGGTGACGAGTGCCGTTTCCAGATGGAGTCCTCAGTATCGCATCGTAACACTGAATTCCCAGCGTGCTCTGAATGACGCCTGGTGGAATGCCGCATGGCCACCGCTGGTCATCGGAGCTGCGGCATTGGTGGCTGTGGTGCCATGGTTGGTGGCACTGACCGGAAACTGGAGTAACCGTCTGAGGCAGATTCAGCGTCGTGTTTCGAAGATTGCAGCGGGCAGCCTGCCGCCCGAGAGCGGGATCGTGCGAAATCCGGTGTCCGGCGGCGATGAACTGGCTGCACTGATTCAGGACGTCACCCTGCTCGGTGACCAGTTGGGATCGCTGCAGGACAAAGTGCTTCAGGCTCAGAAAGAACAGTGGATTGCTCAGCTTGCAGCCGGGTTTGCGCATCAGTTCCGAAATGGTCTCGCCGGAATTTCTCTGGCATTGCAGGTGCACCGGAATCGCTGCGGACAATCCGCGGACCGTTCGCTGAAAATCATGGAGCAGCAACTCAATCGCCTTGAATCGGAAGTTCGGGGACTGCTGTCACTGGGGCGTCGAACTGAGGGAATCCGTACGGCATTTTCAATCGCACCCCTTGTGCAGGAATGCATCGAGCTTGTGTCTCCTGCCATGGAACATCATGATGTGCAACTGGAGGTACCGCGTCTGGATGATCAACCGGAAGTGGTCGGAATCCGTGATGGGTTAAGAGCTGCCATCGTGAATCTGCTGCAGAATGCCGTGGAGGCGGCCGGACATCAGGGACAAATCCGAGTGCAACTGCTTCGTACCGCCAGCCACGTACAGGTCGAAGTCTCAGACAATGGGCCGGGGCCATCCCGGGAGATTGCCGATCGGTTGCTTGAGTCCTTTGTCACCACCAAGCCGGAAGGTGTCGGCCTGGGACTTGCCATTGTGAACGCCATCGTGCAGGACCACGGGGGTGTCGTGAACTGGCGCCGTTGCGACAACTGGACCATCATGGAATTGAGTCTTCCGCTGAAACCTACACGTGCAACAGTCTGATGAGCAGAATTCTGATTATTGACGACGAGCCAGCTCTGTGCTGGAGCCTGTCTGAGACACTTTCGGAAGGCGGGCACCTGGTCCGAACAGCGGGTTCGCTCGAGCAGGCGCGGGAGAGACTCGCGCAGTTCCACCCGGATCTTATTGTTGTCGACGTCCGTCTCCCTGGAGCGGATGGATTGACGGCGCTGCAGGAGTTTCGAGATCGATTTGAAGGTGTTCCTGTCATCGTCATCACCGCGTTTGGCGATTTACCCACAGCCGCAAAAGCGTTTTCTGGTGGGGCCTTCGAATACCTGATCAAGCCTTTTGATCTGAGTAACTTTGTCTCGGTCGTTAGTCGGGCACTGGCCCCCCGCACCGGGCGGACGTCCGAGTCCGGCATGCTGGCAGAATCCGGTCTTGTCGGCAGTAGTCCGGAAATGCAGTCGATCTATCGCCGAATAGCAATCGTCGCTCCAACTCCGTTTCCTGTGCTGCTCCTGGGGGAAACCGGAACGGGAAAAGAGTTGGCAGCACGAGCAATTCACTGTCACAGCACCGTCGCCTCCGGACCATTCGTTCCCATTTGCCCGGCCTCACTGAATCCTTCGCTGATCGAAAGCGAATTGTTCGGACATGTTCGAGGGGCATTTACCGGCGCCGAAGACAACCGTCGAGGCTTGTTTGAGCTCGCTGAAAACGGCACTTTGTTCCTTGATGAGATTGCTGATACGCCGTTGACCGTTCAGGTGAAATTACTGCGAGTGCTGGAAACCAGACGCTTCACTCCGGTGGGCAGTGGGCGAGAACAGGCGACATCCGCGCGATTCGTTGCCGCGACCCACAGAAATCTTCGGGAAATGATTGCCGCCGGTACCTTTCGCGAGGACCTTTACCATCGACTGAGTGCCTTCACAGTCTGCATGCCCCCCCTGCGAGAACGTGTTGGCGATATTCCGATTCTGTTCGACCACTTTCTTCGACAACTTCCCGAATCTCTCAGGCCCCGCACCATCAGTGCTGAATTCACGGCCGCATTGTGTGAGCAGAACTGGTCAGGTAATGTCAGGGAACTACGCAATGCCGTGGAGCACGCGGTCGTCATGTGCCGTGGTCAGATTCTGCAGCCGGAACACCTGCCACAACGCGATTTTTCAGAAAAATCGCGGACTGTTGCTGCACTCGATTTTACTGAGGCCATTGAAGCGTGGGTCGCGGAACAAATGCAGTCGGGTTCCGGAGAGTTGTACGATAACGCACTGAGAATTCTGGAGGCCACTTTGATTCCAGCCGTGCTGAAGTTGACCGGTCAGAACAGAACGGCGGCAGCGCGGGTACTGGGTATGGATCGAGCAACCCTGCGAACAAGACTCCGGGATCAGGACTCCGCAGCGAACTGACACTCAGGGGCGACCGCAAACATGGACATGAAACCTGTCCAGCCGCGGCCGCTCGGAACTCGATGGTCTCTTTTACCACTAAAAGACTTAGGAACCAGCCGCGGTCGCCGTCAATAAAAATCGCCGGCATTCACCTTCGGAATACTGTTTTTTCAGGTGCCTCCGGAGAGCGGCTGGTCTCAGTCGGTCAGCGGGCGCGGGACATGAAAACGCTTCAGCTTTCGGTCCAGCGTGGACCGTTCAATTCCCAGAATCTGCGCCGAGCGGGATTTGTTCCATCCTGTATGCTCCAGCGTTTTCAGTATGTGATCCTGCTCAATATCGGCAAGCGATAATTCTCGATACTCGCCCGTAGTTTCTTTTGACACAACCGGAGGGGCCCCGCGTTGCGACAATCCGGATAACTGAATATCCGTGCCCCGCACAACTTCATTGCGACACAGAATCACCGTCCGTTCGATCGTGTTCTGCAGTTCACGCACGTTCCCGGGCCAGTGATATTCCCGCAATTTCTGGATGGCCTCGTCGGTAAAGCCTGTAATGACTCGACCGGTCTTCTGCACAAAACGGTGCAGAAATGCCTTTGCCAGCAATTCAATATCGTCCTGGCGGTCGCGCAGCGGCGGCGCGGTGATTTCCGCGACCTGCAGCCGGAAGTAAAGGTCCTTACGGAAGTCTCCGTCTTCAACCGCTTCCTCCAGATCCCGATTGGTCGCTGCAACGATCCGCACATTCACCTGAATTGGTTTGCGGCCGCCAATCCGTTCGAACGCATATCCCTCCAGCACCCGCAGGAACTTTGCCTGAATCGAGGCGCTCATCTCTCCAACTTCGTCCAGAAACAGAGTCCCGCCGTCCGCCTGCTCAAATCGGCCAGGCTTCCGATCAATCGCACCTGTAAAGGCCCCCTTCTCATGTCCGAACAATTCACTTTCCAGCAGACTTTCGTTCAGTGCTGCACAGTTAATGCAGACAAAGGGTCCGTCACGTCGTGGACTTCGCTCATGAATACTGCGTGCGATCAATTCCTTACCGCAACCACTTTCACCGCGAATCAGTACGTTAGCATCCGTCTCGGCAATCAGGTCCAGCTTCTCCCGCAGATCTCTCATCTGCGAAGTTTCACCCACGAGCAATCGCTCCTGCGACAGCTGCGATCGCAGCACTTCATTCGCCGATCGAGCTTTGGCGAGCCCCGTCTGCAGCGAGTCCCGCTGCTGCAGATGATGTAGCGCCAGTGCCAACTGACCGGCGACGGCCAATGTAAATTCCAGATCATTTCGATCCAGTGGATTGTCGGGATTACTGGAGTACAGGTGAATGAGTCCGAATACACGTTCTTCTGTCTGTATCGGCGCACAGATCACGCTGACCGCTTTCATTTCGCCCAGACTGTCAAACACTGACAATTGCCGGTCGTCCGCCACATCCCTCGCCAGAATGGCCTCACGCCCCGACAGAACTATCCGCGACAAATTGTCAGAAACCCGACGGTAGGGCAGATCGCGAACACTGTGCCATCCGGAGAGCACAAGATCCGCAGGTACCGGTCGGGCCGATGCCTTCGCACCCGACAGGAGAATGGCAGAAATGCCAGCCACCGTTTCACGAGTCAGGCTGGCAAGCACGACATCAGTCAATTGCTGCTGAGTCTCGGCCACACCCATCTCAAGCCCAAGCCGATAAAGCCGCGCGAGTTCAGCAGAACGCTCCCTGCGAATCTGTCCGGTTGCCAGAAACTCAGGCAGCCGCGCACTATGCAGAATGCTGGGCACCGGTTCTACCACGGGAACTGAAGTCTGAGTAGCTGACGTGACTCGCTCGGGTGAATCGTGGGGTTTCTGCGGCGTTGGCAGGACATGACCAAGGCTGGTGGTAAAGCCCAGTCGGCACGCACCGATGCCGATGATTTCACCGGAGACCAGCGGCTGATCCCCGGTCACACGGCGATCGTGAATCAGAGTCCCGTTACGGCTGCCAAGGTCACGCAGTCGCCACTCGCCTTCACTGAAAAACAATTCACAGTGATTGCGGCTGCAGGAATCATCCTGCAGGACAATCCGATTGTTTGTCGATCGGCCAATTGTGGTGACCTGCCCCTGCCGCAGCCGCACGGCGTCCCGCCATGTAACGCCATCCCATGTCAGCAGGTAAGCCATACCCTCGGTACCATGCTCAGCCGACCTCGGGTTTTCTGACTCCGCGTGGTTCATAGCGATATTGTATCCGTCCACAGGAATTCAATGGTCACGATTCGTCCCGATCAGCACGCCGCGCTGCCGGGGGTTGGTTCGGCAGCGATCAGTAGCGGCTGAGATACCACCACCGCAGAATTTCAGCCCCCCGACCTCAGGCTCCACTATTTAAAATCACCAGCCATGATCACAAACAATCGCTCGGGCTTCAGATGACGTCTGAGCGCTTCGTTGACCTGGTCGACCGTTAGCGCGCGAATCTGCTCTTCGAATTGGGCGACATGCTTCATGTCTCGTCCGATAAACGCGTATGCCTCCAGCATTGGAGCCAGTGCCGCGTCGTTGCTGCGACTGACTTGCTGCTCCTGCAGATACCCGGTTTTGGCCGCATCTAACTCCTCTCCGGTGATGCCGTCCACAAGCAATCGCTGCAGTTCTTCCTGAATGGCCTTGTTGACCTTGTCTGCGTTTTCCGGATTGGAAATCGCAAAGATAAAGAAGGCCGTTCGCTCATCCACAGCCGAAGGCTGCAGACCGGACTGAATCGTGTAAGACAACCCGTCCTTCTGTCGCACACGGTCGCCCAGTCGCGAATTCAGGCCACCACTTCCAAGGATGAAGTTTCCAATGGCCAGCCCGGCATAGTCCGGGTGATCATCACGCAGGGGAAGCGTCATCATGGCAATGAACGCGGCATTTGCCTTATCTGGCGTCGTGATCTTTTCGGTGCTTCCCTTCACGTTGTTGACGTGCACTCGAGGAATCCGAGTAAAGGGAACTTCCGATTTCCAGTCCGCCGTCAGCTTTCCTATGGCCTTCAGAGCAGCGTCGGGGTCAAAGTCTCCGAGGACAGTCAGTTCACCTACAGCAGCCGACAGCAATTGCTGATGGATCTCGCGAACCTCCTCAACGGTCACGGCCCGCAGTCGCTCCACCTGCTCGGTGAGCGGTGCTTCATAGCGCGGATCCGCAGCGTCATAAGGAGAAATCCGGCGTGTGGCCTCTGAGAAGGCCAGTGCCACCGGATCAGTCACCTGCTGACTTAATGCCGCAATCTGCTCCTCTCGAAGGATTTCCATTTCTTCCTTCGGGAAGGCCGGATGACGCAGCATGTCTTCCACCAGATTCAGCACCGGCAACAGGTTTTCCCGATTGGTCTGAACGGTCACAGCTAACGTCCCTGGCGTGCCACTGAAGCTCACCCGCGCACGATACGTGTTCAACTCATCTGCCAGCTGCTGACGAGTCCGCCCCTCGGTCCCGCGGTCCAGCAGTCCGGGAAGCAGTTCGGCCGCCAGACCTCGCCCCTGCAAGGCCTCCAGATTTCCATAACGCACATTCAAACGCAGTGTTACGAGGCCCCCACGCGTTTTTCTGGGAAGCAGTGTCGTCCTGATGCCAGACGGCAGAGCCGACCGCACCAGCTTTGTTTCGATCCCCATGGGACTTGCGTCAAACTCCTCTCCACCGGAAACCGCGGCTCGCCCCTTGTAGTCCTTCAGCATCGCAGAGACATCTGCTACCGCCGGAATCTCAGCCCGTTCGGCCTCCTTCGATGGTTCAAAAATCCCCGCCGTCCGATTGTTCCGAACCAGATACGCACGGGCTACCCGCGTCACGTCGTCAGGAGTCACCGCTTCCAGTCGATCCCGATGCAGAAAAAACAATCGCCAATCGCCCTGCGCCGACCATTCGCTCAGTTCAATCGCCACTGACTGCGAATTTGTCATCTGCAGTTCCCGCTCCTTCAGCAATTCGGCCTTTGCTCGATTGACTTCCTCCGATGTAAACGGCGCCTCTGCAGATAACTCAACCGCATCTGTGAGACTTTGCAGTAATGCGACTGCCTCTGTACCCTGCGATGCCTCCGCCCCAAACATCAACGCACCGGGGTCGTGCAGCCCAAACGAAAATCCATAAGCAGATGCCGCCAGTCTGCGTTTGACCAGGCCCTCATAAAGGCGTCCCGAGGGTTCACTGGACATCACCGCTGACAACACATCCACAGCGGCATAGTCCGGATGAGGCCCTGCCGGAATGTGATACATCACACCAGCGATCGGAACGTCACCCACTCGTCGCACCGTCACCAGCCGCTCTCCATCCTGAGCCGGTTCTTCGGTGTAGGTCCGGTCCAGTTCCCGATCCGGCCGCGGAATTTTGCCGAAGTACTGCGCCACGAGCGACAGAGCTTTGCCGCTGTCGAACTTTCCGGCAATGATCAGCATCGCGTTGTCCGGCTGGTAGAAACGCTTATAAAACCGACGCAGATTTTCCACGGGAACACGTTCAATGTCCGCTCGGTTACCAATCGTGGATCGTCCGTAATTGTGCCATTCAAATGCTGCTGCCATCACGCGCTGCATCAGCACTCGCTGAGGACTGTTCTCGCCACGCTCAAACTCATTCCGGACAACAGTCATCTCCGAGGCCAGATCTTCCGCCCGGATGAAACTGTTCATCATCCGGTCCGCCTCCATCTTCAAAGCGAATTCCAGCGACTCGTCACCGGCCGGAAGAGTCTCAAAATAGTTCGTGCGATCCAGCCACGTCGTGCCGTTGAAGTCCGCACCCCGCTTCTGCAACTCCGCTGGAATATCCGGATACCCCGGCGTCCCCTTGAACAGCATGTGCTCCAGCAAATGCGCCATGCCCGCTTCGCCATAGCCCTCATGGCGTGAACCCACAAAGATTGTCAGATTGACGGTCACTTTCGGACTGGACACGTCAGGAAACAACAGTACCTGCAAGCCATTTTCGAGGCGATATTCTGAGATCCCCTCAACTTCGCGCAGCGGCTGCAATTCGTCCGCCTGCAAAGTCCAGCCAGCCAGACACAACACCGTCGCCGAAATCCGCCACATTGACACTCGCATTGCCATCTCTCCGTACCCGGAACCAAATTCTGCCAAGCTGTCGGATACTATCAGAAATCGGATGCAACTGAAATCGCCAGCACCATTTCTGATGAACCCGTTTCGACAGTTTTCCTCCGGACAGAACATCCTGCAGTGCGTGATTCTCCGTCCGTTTGCCCGCGATCATGTCGGCACACCCTGAGGAACATGTTGCAGTGGGTGTTTCGTCCTGCTGACGTCCATGACGTGATGGACGATGACGCAGTCTCCACGCGTCAGCGTGGTGATCCGATCCACCCTCACCTCTGCAACGGTACAGTCAATCCTTACGAACTGCCGAACCAGCACTCGCATGAAACCGGAAAAAAACTGGAGGCCGGTCAGTGGGACTGGCCCCCGGAGATTCCACGGGACCGTCCAGACACGTCCCCCGAATCGCTTCTCAAGCACACTCGGCTGCGTTCCAACCCCGAGCACCACAGGACCATGACTGATTGCCGAAAACACCAATGACAACAGTGTTCACTCGAGTAGCATGCTGTTGACTGCGCTCGTTGACTGAGCGCTGACTAAAGTGCGAAGACCATTTCACGAATCTCTGGCGTCAGCGCATCCGGGATACCATCAAACAGCACTCTGCCATGCCTCAAGGCAATAACTCGTGATGAATACTTCTTAGCAACTTCCACGTCGTGAAGATTACAAACAATCGTCAGGCCTTTTTGATTCAGTTCACGCAGTTTGTGCATCACGTCATTAGCTCGTCCCTCGTCGAGGCTTGCTATTGGCTCATCCGCAAGAAGCAAGACTGGCGATTGCACCATCGCGCGAGCGATGGCCACCCGTTGTTGCTGTCCACCACTTAATTGGTCAACACGAACGTGCTGCTTCTCATGGATCCCCAATTCAAGCAGGACGCTGTCCACCGCCTGCTCATCTTCCCGGGAAAATCGTCCCCGAACAAAACCGAAGGCCGATTGCCAAAATCCGTATCTGCCGAATAGCCCCATCAAAACGTTCTGGCGAACCGTGAATCGCGCCAAAAGCTGGTGCCGCTGAAAGATCATCCCCGTCTGTCGGCGAATCTTTCGCCGCTCAGATTCTCGCAAATTCTGAGCTTCAATGCCTTTAAACGACACGACGCCTGTCGTTGGCATGACGAGAAGATTCAGACATCGCAGCAACGTCGACTTCCCGGCACCACTGGGGCCAATTACTGAGACAAATTCGCCTTCCATCAACTGCGTGCTGACCTCCGTGAGTGCCGAAACCACACCAGCGGTCGAATTATACGACACGCCAACGTGGGACAAGCTCACGACTTCACGAGTACGTCGAGCGAAGGCTTCAATAAGCTCAGGTGTCCGTCTTTCTTCAAACATAAGACCGCTGCATCCGTATGCTGATGAAATCGACGATGCCAATGACGATCATGATCACAAGGACATCGGTGCTGACCTCGCGATACTGAAAGGTTTTAAAGTGATTGATGAGTTGTTGTCCGATCCCGCCTGCCCCGATCAGTCCAAGAGCAATTGAGGCTCGCACACCAACTTCCAATCGATAAAAGTATTGCGCCAGCACGGAGGGCCAGATTTCGGGAAGCATACCAAACGTCGCTGCTGTCGATTTTGGAGCACCAGCGGCGATCAACGCTTCAAATGTCCCGTGAGACGCTTCGTCAATACGCTCCGCAAGAAGCTTCGCCAATACCCCGCAATTATGAAATGAAATTGCCAATACCGCAGAAAATGGACCGGGCCCGAAGATCACCAGAAGAATCAAGGCAACAACAATTTCCGGAATGGACCGAAGCACAACGAAGGTGCTCCGCAAAATACCCATCACTGGACGCGGAAGCATCGCCAGCCGTGAAGAGGCCAAAAATGCAAGGGGTAAACCAATTGCCAGGCCAACGCTCGCTCCCAGAAAAGCTGTGGAAAGAGTGACCATTGAAGCGAGCAGCACAACTGTCAGATTCTGCGAACTCGGCGGCATCCAATGCCGCAGGAACTTAACACCGTCTATAATGTCGCCCAGACCAATCGTCGCAGGACGCGTCGCGAGCAACGCACCGACCAAAAGTGCACTCACCAGAATTACTCGAACAAACATCTTTTTTATCGCCTGCATGATTGACATACACCGCAACGGAGACGCTGAAATTCTTCTTCGCAATTCATTCCGGAATTCCTCGATTCAACAAATTGCTTCATATGAATCCCATTTTCAACCGCCAGAAAACTTTTTGCAGCAAACGCTTTCAAGACCTCTGAGTCATTCACTCTCAGTAACACATCTTTGATCACATCCGGGACCTTCTCATCAATTTTATGGACAGATCGCAGAGTGATATTCCTCGCAACCCACGGATATTGATGCTCGGAGCAGGGAGATTTCCAGATGACCCTGAGCTCATCCTCGGAGTTGTCTGGGTATGAACCCTTCAACAACGAGAACACATCACTGTCAATCATGGCCACACGTGGTTCATCGACACCTGTGGCGCCTGGAAACGACTTCAATTGAGGTGGAAACACGTCGGCACTGTAGCCATCCACCGTCATCGACTGGCGGACTGCTCGTCCTGACATCCAGAAAAATGTCAGGTCATGCGATCTGCAAAACACAACAGATGCCCAATCATGCAACCCGATTCCAATAGCACGGCTCAGAAATCTGTTTGGTTTTACAAATCCGGACGTCGAATCCTGATCCGAGAACGCTATCTGAAATTGATTTGAGTTGCGTTGACTATTGAGATCCGTCAATGCGACAGCCAAATCCCTGCAGTCTGTAAACACAGGATTGTCGGCATTTGCCTCATCACTGCTATGCCAGTCTCTTCGTCGTCCAATCATCAGCCAGTGATATACCCTTTCATCAGGCCCCCCTCTTGTGGCAACTGGTACCAGTGTTTCATCGCGTCTGATTGCCTCATCGTAGGCCCCGGGGCCGAGGAATGCGGCGTGAAGCCTCTCTTCGTTGGAAAGGTTTTTATCCACAAGTCGTTCAATCGCATCGCGGTAATCTGTGACTGGGAAGACTTCAATCGTGAAACCGCGCGAGTGACCGCGCTCACAGATACCCGCCAGTTCGGACTGGAACTTCTTACGAAAGCCACCCGCGTTGCTCATCAATGGAACGATTCCAAGTCGGATCGTTTCAACGCTGCGGTGAGTCTCAGCGTGAACGACTGCGGGGATGACCCTGCGAGGTGCTCCACGAGTCCTCCCGGAAGACATTGAAATAATTGTTTGTGACAACTCCTTACAGTAGTTCTCTGCATGAATTCCCTCCAGTCCTCTGAAAACTCGTGTATCACCTGAATGGAATGTGTGACTTGCGCCGCATATGTTCTCGTGAACTACCGCGCGTACCCTATCTGCATTGAATATCAGGGAGTGGCTGACGAGATCGTTAAGAACCTTGTCTATATGGATGTTAATATCCGCTGGTAGGGTATAGTCTTCAATGAGTAATTTTAGTAGCTGCAGGCTTTGTGCCCCTCGGTCCGAGAGCTTGATGTCCCAGTAAAAAAGCAGTTCTGCGATACAGTATGGATTCCGAAAATACTCTGGCTGGAAGAAACCCACGAATAGCCAACTGTTCTCTACCGCCGCGCGGAGGCTTGTGTAAATTTCCCTTGTTGTAGTGTTGTGACCATCGGGCTCTCCCGCCATGTAGATTCGAAAATCTTCTTCAGGAAGGCTGCGTTCGATGAGTTGTGTTTGAATTTCACTTACAACACGCGTCAAAAGCCCGTTTGTCCGTGTCAGTCGTTCGCCTTTATAACTACTGACCTTTGAAAAAAAGATCCGGCTTTGCTCAGGATTGATTGTGACAAGGCCCATGACGTAAGCATCCCAATTTGAAAGAGAATTCATGCCACTCTGCAACTGCGGCATTGCCCCGAAATTGCTTAATCCAGTTTCCCTAATTTCCTGGCAATTTCCTTGATTCTCTCGTAGTCCTTATCACTACAGGTCGCAAATCCGCTCGCACCACCGAACGCCTTAAGCACAAGCGGTTCATCAATCGAAAGGAACGTCTCCTGAATCTTTTTGATCAGCGCGTCATCCATGTCTCCACGGACAGTCCATGGGTACTGAAACAGTTTTTCGCTCGTCCAGATCTCTCGAATTCTGTTGCCGTCAATCTTTCCCGATTTTTTGAATGATTCCAGCAGGGCACTATCGATCGCGCCGGCGTCGACCGTGCCATTCTGGACACTTAGGCCCACCACATCGTGCGACCCGCCAAATTGCAGTGACTTGAAGCTGTGCTCGTTCTCGTTTCGGTAGACTCCACGGCTGAGTAATTCTGCAGATGGCACAAGGCAGCCGGATGTCGAATTGATACTGCCAAACATGAACCGGACATTCGCCTTGTCCAAAAGAAGGTCGTCAAGCGATTTGTATGGCTTGTCAGCAGGAACAATGATTTTGGAGTAATAAAACGGTTGGCCGTCCACAAGTTGCGTCACGATCGCCTTCGCGCCGGACCTTTGGTTCGCCACAACGTACGTGAACGGCCCCAGAAACGCCATGTCGATCTTCCTGTAGTTGATCGCCTCAACGACGCCGTTGTACTCCGGATAAACCTCGATTTCCACAGGTCTACCGATGCCTTTCGTGAGCAATTCCTGCAATTGCTTTGTCCCGGCAGCCATCTCTCCCTCGGTTTGAGCGGGAATGACTCCGACACGAAGTTTCGTCTGACCGGATGCCGTCAGCGGTGCTGAGTTGGCTGACGTTGGTGCCGGAATGGACTCCTGAGCAGTTGTGCTCGCCGTGCCGGATGGCGTTGATCTCCCACACCCGACGCACATTCCCACAAACAGTATCACAAAGCCGAAGCAGAGGTTGAATACACGCATTGATTGTTGCCTTTGACCAGAGAAAAAAATACTTCCGAACTCACGCAGAGTACCATTGTGTCGTGTCGGAAATCAGTCTTTGAATTGCGTCCGCCCCGAGCGTGGTGGCCTCATCAAGTTGATCTGGCCCCAGTTTCCCCGGAATCCGTAGAAGCACGACTCGCCGATCTCCACTCCGGGAGTTGTCGGGGGCAACGAAACGGTGCTTAACGAATGGCTTGCAATAGAATGAATCACCGTGATTTAACCGTTGTCGTCGAGAGACGCCCTCATGTATCCACTCGAGGTCCATTTGATCCGCGCCAACCACATAGCCGTACTGGTGAAGGCCATGCTCGAGATAGTCCTTGCGATCTGTGTCCGTGTTAGCAGGCGCATCGAGCAGTGTCATTTCAAGGCCTACAGCGCCATGCACAGCCTTCGTACCGCAAAGTTCTCGCACACGGTAGATCGGCTTAGCGTCACCCGGGAAGTTCCAGACTGGCGAATCTCGCTGACGTGCAATATACACACCGATTTGTCCCCGAACGTCCGGGGATGGCTGAAGTGCAGTCGGTGTTACGTGAAGGACGTCCGCGATGTGTTTCAGTTGACAGTCCGACAGCGTAGCAGCGTCAGTCAATGAAGACGTCAGCTCAGTGATCGTCATATTCAACCGCCCAGCCAGCTCTTCAATCGTTAGTGAGAGACGATTCCTGTAAAAGTCAATTTTTGATGCGATCGACGCATCGGGAGTTGAACCGTCCAAAACGAACCTTCCGGCTAACTCCGGGCCAAGGAGGGATAGCTCCTGCTGGGGATCTCCCGGGAGTCGTCCTCCAAACGTCAAGGCGAGAATCGCATTCTCGCCGTCAGTTCGCCGAGACGTAAACGAGTGCCTGCAGTATGGCATGCCAATGGCGGCATCTCCGTCGTTCATTTCAAAGCAGTAGCGCTTTCCGTTGAATTCATGGTAGTAATTCACGTCACCGATAAAGTAGGTGAGCTGAAACAAAAAATGCCCGTTGTTCCAGCTTACAGCAGGATTGTCTGCTGAGTTGTCGTTGACGTTGACCAGCATGCGGAGTAACTCCGGGCGGAACATGGCAGCGCGGGTCATTGCAGTGTCAAGGTACTCATAGTACTCAATCCCGCAACGAGAAAATCGCCGCGTTGACAGTGTGGATTCGCGCTGCGTCATAGTGCGAACCCCGGTTGGAGCGTCATCCTCTATTGGGATCAGATCACGCAGACTCAGCGGATACCTGTGAGATAGTGCCAATGCGAGATCAAGCAGGTCTCGTTGGGAAACATCCCTCGAAGGATCGAGAAGTTCACCCACTGCGACGGCGGAAACGCCCGCTTCACAAGCTGCTGTCTGCGCATCTCGCTTCAAATCATTCAGAGCAACACGAATCAGGTTGGCGCGGCGAATTCTCCCGATCGATGCATGGTCCAGTTCCATAGTGGTTTCCGTTCAATAGAATCAAGCAGACTACTGAGGTCGCCGTGTGGTTAAAAGGTTCTATTCGTTATCGGCTATCAGTACTCTCTGGTGATCAACATCCACCAACAGATTCAATGCTGTTGTCTTTTCGCTGAGCTTTTGTCCTGTTAAAGGAAGACACGGATGATTAACTATGCCGGTGACAACACTCGATTAACTTTCCCCCTGTGTGCGGCAGATTTGATTCGGTGGCACTTACGCAGAATTCGAACTCCTGACAACATTACCAAAACAAAGTCTTCACGACGCCCCCATAGTGCTCAAACACTCGGGGTCGATTGTCAGTTGAATGCCGGGGCAGTACGGGAGCGATATGACAGACGTGATGTGCTCAGAGATGTTTCACTTGTCGCGATCATCGAGTACGTGAACGGAAAGTCGATTTCATCACAAAGGCCGATGTGAAGTACTTTTATGGAATTCATAAGAAGAACATTGCCTATCACAACAGAGTCGGATCAACGCATCTCTTCCAGTGAGCCGACCCGGGGGCAAGATACTTGAATTTGGACCGTTCGTGCGCGGGTATGTTATGCTTTCAATTGCTTAGTTCCTGGTGTTCACGTAACGATTGCCATGATTGTCGCTCAGCATGATTCTCGACTCGGCTTCGTTCAGGCTATTCCGAAGGTTAATCAACACCTCATGGCTGGAATTACAAATTCGCGGCCTGACCGCATCGAGACTGAAGTCGCTTCCGAACCACTGCCATTCTGCAAGATAGCATTTTCCACGGCCAAATCCAGACTCTCAATCAGGGTTCTTCAGGGAATTTCATGGTGTGGACTTGAATGGATGAGGGTTCGGGGAGGGTGACTGGTCGTATGTTTTGGAAGCTGGCCAGCGATTCGTCTTCCCAGCATCATCGTTAAGTGATGGATCTGAAAGGTCACCGGACGATTGGGCTGGCGGATTCGCTCGTCCGGATGCGGATTCCTGACCTGCTCGGGACTGCCAGGGTACTGGGTTCGCGTCCGGACGACGGTCATCGTGTGGCATCCGAAATCATGGCCGCTGCACAGCGAATATGAGCAGCATCTGCGTACCACGCCGTTGAATTCGATTCTCAAATCCCGTGTGCTGCGGAGTTAGTGCCGCCGATGCTGAGCAGAGTCGAGGACAGTTCCTCGGGCAGGGAGTCAATGATCTGATAGAGTTTTGATCCAGTTTCCATCCTATTCGGATATTGCGTCGAGAACCTCTGATTTACGGTATGTTAGTATCACTCTGGGGCAGACACCGTCGTCCATCCTGGACGGGCCGCTCACCTGTTTTGAGAAACTCGACGATCCGCAGTCGCAACTGCTGGGAGACACACCATCCGGCGTTGGTGGAGGGCTCCCGCACGTCAAAATCACCTGGATCACGCTATTCGGATTGCAATGAAAAATGGTACCAGAGCCGATCTCTCTGACGCGACGATGACGCCGGGCCATAGCTGCGAGGTATGGTACCCTACCCCGGCCCCAGCCGAAGACCATCCGCCCAGCCACCATCGTGGGTACGACACCTGGCAGACAACTTCGCTCGCGTCCAGCAAGCTTTGCCGCCTTCGTTCGGCGTCCATCCGGTGACTCCGCGGTACCCCGCGTTGCGTGCCCTTCCATAACACCTGTGAAAGCCTCGTGGCTTCAGACAAACAGATCTTTTCGCGCGGAGTTGGCAATGGCGAAAACGGCGGGATGTTTGATTCGTCGTTCTACCGAGATCGCAAAAAACTGCTCGCGGACGTGCGGCAACTCGGCCACTAACTCCACGTCATACTGTCGACAGGTCTCGTCCGCAATGGCCATGGTACCCGGAAACAGCCCCTCCCCTGTCAGTCCAAATGCTTTCATCAACGCTTTGTCACTGAATTCGCCGCGAATCAGCGGATGCAGGTCGTTCTGGCGAAACCATGCGTCAACCGCCTGACGAAGGGCTGTGGTGCGAAGCGGCAGCAGCAGCGGAATCTGATTCAGACTCTGCGGAAATCCATCACGCACCCTCCGGGCTAGCTTGCGCACACCAAACAGTCCTACCGCTGAATCACCCAGCGGATGATTGAAAGCGCGAACGTTCATTGCAGCCGTCACCGGCGAATCACTGAGCACCAGATCGATCTGGTGAGCGCTGAGCTGCTCCAGCAGTCGAGGCAGGCTGTCTTCCGTGCAGACCAGACGCAGGTCCGGGGCAAGCTGCAGCGCCGGCTCCAGCAGTCGCCGAGCCATCAGCTTGGGCATCGCATCCACGACTCCGACTGCAAATCGAACCGCCTGTCCGGAACTGTGCCCCCGCAGGACGTCGGTCAGCTCTTCACCAAGACTGAAAATCTCGTCGGCGTAACGCCACGCAACGCGGCCGGTCTCTGTCAGTTCCAGAGTCCGGCCACTGCGGCGAAACAGTTTATGCCCGACAGCCCGTTCAAGTTGCCGCAGTTGCGTACTGATGGCCGGTTGCCCGATGTGCAGGCGTTCCGACGCTTTTTGAATGGTGCCTTCACGAACAGTCATCCAGAAATACAGCAGGTGGTGATAGTTGAGATCATTCATGAGAGATTCAATACATCAATTTTATTGATATATCAACTGTGAAGTTTGAAATAGTCAAAGTTCATACTCCGCGTACACTGAAGACGATGAATCCGACAGGGCGTCGGACCACAGGATTTCACAGGAGTCGGAACGATGATGGCAGATCACGAACGGCAGACAGACGCCGAGTCCCTTCTGCGACCCGGCATGGACGCTTTGAGCACAGCGTCCGACAGGATCCAAAGGCAACTTCAATTCCGGCGAATTCGTCTGCACGCCGCAGGTGGAGCAACACGCGGCGACCAGAGACAGCAGTTGGCATGGCTGAAACTACGCGAACACACACCCGCCCCGGCTGACCCCGTCCGCTGGCTGATATTACAGGCTGACGGCACCTCAGGGTTCCAGGGTCGAGTCAACGATGAGGACTAACACAACACTTTTTCAACACCAGGAGGATCTCATGCATTTGCGAATTTCCGACGATGGTCTGACACTCACCACTGAGCAGCGAGAATTCTGCGAACGAAGACTCCGGTTTGCTCTCAGTCGGTTCACACTCAGAATCGAAGATATCGACGTCATCTTCACCGACGTCAACGGCCCCCGCGGTGGTCGAGACCTACTCTGCTGCCTGCGCGTACGCCTCCGAGGCGAACAGGATGTACTCGTGCGGGACATCGGTGAGTCCGTGGAGTCTGCGATGGCAGGAGCCGCTGACCGGGCTGCCAGAACGGTCGCCCGCAGACTGCAGAGACGGACAGATCAGCGCCGCACAACTCGCTCGGATCTGTCCTTCCGAAACTGATACGCCAGTCGCCAGTTTCTTCCCCGACGGTTACGGTGTGTGCCGGGACTGTGGTGTTCACGGTCCTGGCACACGCTCCACCTTTTAGCAGGAGAATTCATTCGTGTCTGACAGTTACCCGGATTGGACATGGGGCGCTTTTGCCGTATTTCTGGTCTCAATGCTGGCACTGGATCTCGGCGTCTTTCATCGTCAGGCACGTATCGTCAAATTCCGGGAAGCGGTGACCTGGAGCATCGTCTGGATCAGTCTCGCCCTTCTGTTTGCAGGACTTCTGCAGCTTTTCTCCGGCAAGCGGATGGCTCTCGAATTCCTGACGGGGTACCTGATCGAAAAGTCATTGAGTATTGACAACGTGTTTGTCTTCGCTCTGGTCTTTGCCTCCATGCGCGTCCCACGCAACTGCGAACATAAACTCCTGTTCTGGGGAGTCTTCGGGGCGTTGGCTATGAGAGTGGCTATGATCTTTGCCGGCACCGCCCTGCTGAATCGTTTTCACTGGCTGATCGAGGTGTTCGGTGTGTTGCTGCTGATAGGCGCCATAAAAATGCTTCGTGGACTCAGTCGGCAAATGAGTCCCGACGAAATGCTGGTTATGAAAGTCTGTCGGCGACTGTTTCGGGTCACCAGGGATTACCACGGAGATCGCTTCTTTGTCCGCGAGGATGGTCGACTGGCAGCCACACCTTTACTCCTGGTGCTGGTCTTCATCGAGTGGTCCGATCTTGTCTTTGCTGTCGATTCAATTCCCGCAGTACTCGCCGTGTCTCGCGATCCGTTCATCGTGTTCACTTCGAACGCCTTCGCTATCCTCGGCCTTCGCTCACTGTACTTTGCTTTGGCGGGATTGCTGGAACGTTTTCACTATCTGCACTACGGGCTCGCTGCAATTCTTGGGTTCGTCGGCCTGAAAATGCTGCTGATGGAGGTCTGGCCGGTTTCAATCACTGCCAGCCTCAGCGTCATCGCTGGTATTGCAGGTGTCACAATCGTCGCTTCGCTGCTCAGTAGGCCTCAGGACGCTTCAGCGGACGCTGCGAGGGAGAAGCAATTGCTGGTGATTCCTCCGAACGAACACGCCTGAGCACTCAGAGCCCAGGTATCGAATGGTGGATTGTCATGCTCACGCCCCATTTTCCCGGCCAGTGCAGAATGCAGGCTGTTCCGAACAGTTAATCGTTGGTGCGGAAAACGATGTGACGTCCGTTCCCCACAGGCCAGAACGGCTGCGATCGGATCACAAACTTCACAGTCACTTTTTCAAATGAAAATAGCAGTGAATATGCGGCTGTCCACGGAAGTACCAGACCATTTCGGGACTTTCGATCTGCCATGTATCCCAGACACGGTCAGCACCGATGTCATATCGGCCTGCAAACCACGAAACACGCAACTGGTCCACAAGGCCGCGTGATTCGATCGTCTGCATCGTAGCCGCGACATCATCGGCGCGAAACATTGCCAGCATCCGCTTCATCGTGTCAAGGAACAATTGCTTCTGGTCAGTGCTGAGTGACGCACACGCGAGGCCCCGACCAGAATCCGACTTCGCAATCACCTCTGCCGGGTCCTCACTCCGCGGCTCCGCTGACACCAATCCCTGTGATTGCTGCTCAGTTGTCAATCCCTGCACAAACTGATTGAAAATCCGTCCCTGATACCAGTACGGATTTCCCGGATGGTCGCTGGCCTCGTTGAAGTTGTCCCGCATGTTCTCTTCGGAATGCGGATAGTGCCCGTAGAAAATCGGAGCTCCACCAAACCCCTGCCCACGATCCGTATGCGCGTTACACCGCCGGGTCACATGATGACCGGTATACAGAAATTCAAAATCGTCGTCGTCCGGAGTCCCGAAGAATCCAGCAGCCGGAGCGTTTTTTAACTGCCCGTACTGGTCAATCCGAACCTGTGTTTTCACGTCCTCAAGATACTCTTCACTGTGCAGCGAATCGAAAATCTTCTGAATCAATTCCTGTTGTTCGCCGTTGAACGTGGCCGGAATGCGGTACTCAGGATGAATGTACCACCAGTTGCTGACATAATGCCGCCGTGGATGATCCACCGGCAGACACACACGGGCCCGCTGCTCGTCACTGAGACTTTTGTAGAGCTGCATAGGCAACGAATCACTGCCTGCGGCTTTGGCCGGAAGCACTGCGGCGGTTGAGTCGGACTGCAATCCACGGAATCCGAACAGTGTTGCTGAAGTTCCCGCAGCCGCCAGAAATCGGCGTCGATTATATGCCAGCATCGTCAGGGCCTTTCCGCACAAATCACAAATCAGACATCAAAACATCATCGCAGGGCTCGCCATCATTGTCGATCTATCTTATCGGGTGCCATATCGCCGAGGCAAGAGTGAGCTCGATCACGACGTCTGTTGAAATATCCAGTTCCACATTCCGGCGTATGCTCCCGACACTCCCCGGTACCAACTCAGTGCCGGCGTATCAGCCGAAAAATCACAGCCGCTAATCCCGCCCTTCACGCGCTGCAGCAGCGCCCCAATCACCAGGATTCTTCAGCAGTCGTGGCACGACAGGCAACCGCAATTGATCTCCAGTGGCCGTCAGCCAGCCGTCCAGTTGTTGTCTGAGTCGCTGCAGGACAGCCGCCGACGTGACCTCGGCAGCAAGATTTTGCTGTTCGTCCGGGTCTGCCTCAAGATCGTATAACTCTTCGGCTGGTCGCTGGTGATAACGCTGCAGCGTTGCAGCAGCGACAGGATCATGCATCGCAGCCGCTTCCCATTCCGCAAAGAATGCACGCTGCCCCAGCCGCCCGGCCACAAGGTCGATATGCGTTGTGAAGGCCGCATCCGGACGGAGATTGCGAATGTATTTCCAGCGATCCGTACGCACAGCTCGCATCGGATACACATTCATCCGATTGTCATTGACATGCGATGCAAATAGCACATCGCGGTGAGTGTGAGTTCGATCCAGCAGGACCGGCAGAAATGAACGTCCGTCGATTCCGTCCGGTGCTTTTCCGCCAGCCACTTCCACAAGAGTGGGCAGGAGATCAATCCAGGACGTCATGGCCGCTGTCCGCCCGGGACGAATTTGGCCCGGCCACGAAACAATCAGAGGTGTTCGCAGGCCGGCATCGTAGAGATTCCATTTGGCAAACGGCCACTGCGCTCCATGATCTGACGAAAATACAATCATTGCACCGGGACGATATTCTCGAACGGCAGACACAATTGTTCCAACATCCTGATCCAGTCGCGAAACTGCGGCTGCATAACGTCGACGCCACAGTTGAGTCTGCGGAGTCTCGATACTGCCGGCGGGCAACGGTAATGGATCTGTTCCGGTCCACTCGGAAGCATCCGGCCACGGGACATGCGGCCAGTTACTGCCCACCATCAGACAGAAAGGCCTGGTGCTTGAGCCGGAACGCTGGCGGAGAAAGTCGACCGCCGCCTGAATTCCGCCGTGATCGTGAAATGTATCATGGGCGAAGTGATCAAATCCGTAGTCCGCGGTGTGGCCATAGTGCGAAACCTTGCCAAAGGCCGCCGTCTCATACCCCAGCTCCTGAAAAAATGAGGGCCATTTCTGCAAACTGCCATGCGGTTTTCGGTGATTGGACTCCACTCCATTTCGCGCTGGCCAGAGCCCGGTCAACAGCGCCGCACGGCTGGGTGCACAGCTGGGCGAGGCCACAAAGGCCCTGTCAAAGACCAGTCCCGCGTCCGCCAGATCCTGCAGGTGAGGCGTCTGGAGCCCCGAGCCACCCCATGGCGTGCCGTCCAGCACACTGAAGTCGTCCGCAAGAATCACCACGATGTCTGGTGACGTTGCCCTCTCGTCTGCAGCCGGTGCGGGATGCAGAGATTCCTGTGTCGCCGTAAGAACAGAAGGAATCGCCAGCACACACCACAGGGCTGCAAGTCGGAGAAGCGGCATAGACAACCCACAAACAGAAGTGATCATCATTCGATTCCACGTCGAACTGACGTAAAACCATCTGGCAGGCAGACCGGACGCAGAATCCACGAGGCGACAAGCATGAATTCGGGGCATCCTGCGAATCGAGGCTTGCGGCCGGCCCCACCGAATTTTACCGCCACAGTGTTGTCTCATTCCCTGGTGACCGTCAATGCCTCGGCAAGTCTGCTGCCTTTCTTCAGCGATCGGCGGCCCCGGTTTCTGCAGCCTCTCGAACAGCGGCCGCACCTAACTCTGGTCCACGATCCGCCGGCATTGAGACGTTCCAATGCACCACATCCCGCGCTAACGCCTCGGCAATTTCAGTCTGCTCGTTCGCCAGATTGACCGACTCGCCGCGATCCTGGTCCATGTCGTACAATTCACGGGCGCTGCCGTCATAGCTGCACAAGAGCTTCCACTGTCCACGACGTACCGCCAAATCCGGCTGCGGAGTCGGCAGTGCCGGCGGCGCTGTCTTGCGATCGGGAGGTCGTCGCCAGAATAACGGTGCCTTCCGCGAATCCACCGATTGACCTAATAGCGTCGGTAACACGTCCTCGCCATCGGCCAAAACCGGCTCATCAAACTGAGTCCCTGCCAGCCGCATGAGTGAGGGAACAAGATCAAATGCCGCAAACACGGACTCCACATTCACTGCTCCCCGCTTTTCCACCGACACTAAACCCGGTCCCCAAACTACCAGCGGCGAACGAATGCCCCCCTCATACAATTGAGTCTTCGCACCGCGAAATGGCCCCGCACTGCCCGCGCCCGGCTCAGGCCCATTGTCCGAACAGACCAGAATCAGAGTCGGTCGCTCCACGCCGGAGTTCTCACGTAGAAACGCAAATAATCGACCGAGTTGCTGATCCATGGATTGCAGCACTGCATGGTACAGTCCCCGTTTGCCCTCCGCCCATTCCGTCACCGGCGGCCAATAGGGACTATGCACATCATCGGGCCAGACATTCAGATAAAACGGCTGCCGGCGCGCAACAGCCCCCTTCGCAAATTCCATCGCCGCCTCCACATACCCCGAGGTGATGCGGGAGCGTGGCATCCATGTCACCGGGGATCCCAGTCGCTCTGCATCGGCCCAGATCCGCCCCGGTTTCTGCTGACCGGGACGCTGCGTCAACGGCAACAACTTTGGCCCCATCCCCTCGAAATTCGTCAGCGACTGATCGAAGCCATACCGAGCAATCGCGGGGGCATCATCCACGTCCCGCTGACCACCAAGGTGCCACTTGCCGAAATGCCCCACCGCATAGCCCGACGCCTGAAGTTGTCGAGCCAACGTGGGAGCCTCCGGATCCAGCCAGTCCGCAACGCCACGGCGTGCATTGTCCGCACGATTGTTCAGGTACGAAGTGATACGCCACCGCTGGGGATACTGCCCCGTCGTCAATGCACAACGCGACGGCGAACAGATCGGTGCATTCACATAGAACTGCTCAAACCTCAGCCCCTCCGCCGCCAGACGATCAATCTCCGGGGTGGCCGCTTCCCGATTACCAAAACAGGAAAAATCGCCCCAGCCCAGATCATCAATAAATACAACTACAATATTCGGACGCTGATCCTGACCTGCCCCAGGACACTCGCGTCCCGTCACTCCACCCACCAATACCAGCCAGACCAGGATTGCCTTGCCCAGCCAGTTACGGACAGACCGATGACCAGTCCGCAGACCGTCAAAGCGCGTTCGGTGCTCTGCCATTGCGCCCCCACGAACTCAAATAATCGAACCACCTGGGGAACCTGATTCCACCCGTCAAACCACAGGCGTTCAGCGAAAC
>CAIYBH010000295.1 GCA_903924405.1 uncultured Planctomycetaceae bacterium
AACGCGTACCATAAATGCCGCGTCCTTCGTCGCGCTGATTCCACCAGCAGAAACGGGCGCCCGTCAGGCGCCAGATGGCACCCACCGCTTTACAGTGTGGCCCCACAAACGGCAACAGATAGTCCGGCCGCATCTCTGATCGCAGAAACCACGCCATCTTCAGGAGAGCCAGTTTTTGACGCAACCCGCGTTGTTCCACATGCAATGGAAACACCACCGGTTCCGCTCCGATCGAGCGAATATGGTCCGCAAAAACGCCATCGCCCCCCCAACCGATGAATTTCACATCGGCCTGATATCTGGACATCAATTCTCGAGCCAGGAGGACAGACTGCCTCTCCGCACCTCCAAAGTAGTCAAAGTGCCCCGCAGCTAAGACAAAGCGTGATCCCCGAAAGTCTCGCTGCAATTCTGCCTGATCCGGGTAAAGCGGTTCCGTGGTCATGCGAGTCTGCTGAGTCATTCCTGCTGTCGAATTTGAAAAGACCAACGTCTATCTAAGGCCCGTCGGGAACGCGGACAGGAGAAGCTAGTTGCTGACACCACTCCTGCAGCACCAGCAACAGCCAGACGTTTTCCACGCGCCCATGCGACAGGACGGCTTCCACTGTCTCATGGCAGAACCAGTGCCGTAGTTCACTTCCCGAATCGCACAGGCGTTCCCGCACTCGGGCCGCGGACTGCGGGTCGTCACGCAACCACCTCTGCAGAGGCATGACAAAACCCTGTTTTCTGCGGAAAGCGAAATCGTGCCCGAACTTCTTTGCCGCCAGCATCTTGAGCGGCAACTTTCCGCCCCTGTCAGACTCGCGATCCACCACCATTTCCGGGGGAATCGACGCTGCCAACCGGAATACAGTCGTGTCCAGAATTGGTGGCCTGACTTCCAGACCATAACGCATGCTGGCTACATCCACTTTGGTCAGGATATCTTCCGGCAGGAATGTTTCCAGATCCACGCGCTGTACGCGGTTCACGCCTTTCAGTCCAACACCCGCGGCCAATGCCCGCTGAAAAGTTGTCCCGGGCATGTCGCTCAGAAAACGAAGATCACGTCGCCAAAGTTGTGAGCGATCTCGGCTGGTAAAACGCCCAATGCAGGGCAACCAGTTTTCGATGTTGTCAGCGGGCCCCGGCATCTCTCTGTGCGATCCCGGTTTCACCACATTCAGCAGCGGTCGCAGCGGTGCTTTCCAGGACCGAGCCGTTTGTGTGGTCTGCTGCGTCACGGCATTCAGCCAGCCGGCGTAGCTGCTGTAACCTGCCAGAAACTCATCCCCACCATCTCCCGACAACACCATCGGTACGTGGCTGCGTGCCAGCTTACTGACGGCCCATGTGGGAATGGCAGACTGGTCTCCAAAGGGTTCACCATGATGTCGAACAATCTCGGGTAAGGCGTCAAGGGCGTTGAACTGCAGCACTTCCTCGTGATGCTGCGTCCCATACTTCTGCGCCACAAGTCTCGCGTACTGCAGTTCACTGACGTCGGAGCTATCAAATCCGATCGCGAAGGTGCGTACAGAGTCTCCCAGCAGTTCTGCCATGTAGCTGACGACGAGGGACGAGTCGACACCGCCAGACAGTAGCGCGCCAAAGGGCACGTCCGCCACCAGATGCCGTCGTACTGAATCTTTCAGTGTGGCGTCCAGTGCCTCAACCAATTCCTCGCTGCGATAGCGACGTTTCCTGTGAAACTCCGGCGTCCAGTAACGCTCCAGCGTCTGCTTGCGTTCGTCCATGCGGATCACCATCCGATGACCGGCCGGCAGCTTGAACACCTGACGAAACGCGGTCTGCGGTGCCGGGATGTACTGGTAACGCAGAAACAGATCAATCGCCAGCAGGTCCACCTCGCCGGTCCAGTCTGGCAATTGCTGGAGCGCCGAAAACTCGGAGGCAAAGGCGAATGAATCCGGCTGCAGGCGGTACAAGAGAGGCTTGATGCCAAAATGATCACGGGCGATCAGAATTTCACGCCGGCGGTAGTCGGCAATGGCAAAGGCAAACATGCCCTGAAAGTGTTCCACACAACGCCGCCCCCACGCTTCATAGGCATACAGAATCACTTCCGTGTCAGACGATGTCCGGAATTGATATCCAATACCCGTCAGCTCACGTCGCAGTTCCTGGTAGTTGTAAACCTCGCCGTTGTAGGTCAAATGCACCTGACCGTCAGGCGTGCTCATCGGCTGCCGGCCGCCTTCAAGATCAATAATCGAAAGACGCCGATGCCCCAGCCCCACGTGCTCCTGATGGACCACGCCACTGCCATCGGGCCCCCGATGGGCAATC
>CAIYBH010000296.1 GCA_903924405.1 uncultured Planctomycetaceae bacterium
AAATGGCCCGAAGGGTGCTCCGCACTATTGGTTCCTGACCCCTTTTTTCAAGCACGCACTATTCGTTCCTGACCCCTTTTCTGACCGCGGCTCGTGAGAATCAGGTTTGCGGCTTGGCAGGAGCCGCGCCCTCCCAAATCGGCCGCCCTCCCAAATGGGCCGCACGCCCAGAAATGCATGTCCATAATCGCATGCACAAAATCGCAACTGACCGCTAACGCGTTGTCGCTCACAAGCATATGGTCCTGGTGGCGCACCATCCTGATTCATCTGCGTTGATCCGTGGCCATCCGTGGTTTCAACCCCGGCCCCGTCAAACAAGCCGGTCAGTTTGAAACCCCATCGTGCCGACAGGTTCGCGGCTTGGCAGGAGCCGCGCCCTCCCAAATGGGCCGCCCTCCCCGAAAATGCATGTCTCATCGGTCGCCCGCGACGTCAGTTCTTCGTAATTGTTTCGTCCAGATTCAGCAACACGCGGGATAGCAGAGTCCATGCGGCGGCGTCCTGAGGTGTCACGTTTTCCGGAAGCTCGGGCAGTTTCGCCGGGTCGCCCGTCATGATGTCCCGTGGATTCAACCAGCCGTCTGCCAGTCGCTGACGCCGGGATTTCAGAGCGGCCAGAATCTCCTTCAATTCCGGTTCCGTGGGTTCACGCGACGTGCAGAGCACGAAGCCATAACGTGCTCGAGCGACATCATCGCCGCCCCCCTCTCTCACAATTCGCAGCCCCAGTCCACGCGCGGCCTCCACAAAAATTGTCTCATTCAGTCCCGTCAACGCAGCAAGTGGAGTGTTGGATCGCACGCGGCGCGGGCAGGAAAAGTCGCCGTTCGGCGCGTCCAGTGAGGACAAGACCGGGTCAGGCATAGACCGTTTACGGAACACATAGACCGCACGTCGGTACCGATCTTCACCCGTCGCAGCCGTCCAGTATCCGGGATAGGTGTAGTTGTAGTCCAGTACGTTCTGAGGCACTGGTGGGATCACCCCGGGACCACCCGCTTTCAGGCTGAGCAATCCCGAGACACTGAGGGCAATGTCCCTCACGATTTCCGCGTCCGCTCGGTACCGCGATCCCCGGGCCAGCAACTGATTCAATGGATCGCGTTCCCGCAGCTGCGGCGTTTCCACAGAAGCCTGCTGGTACGTGCGGCTGTTCAGGATCATGCGAATCAGATGCCGACGACTCCAGCCATGCTCCATCAGATCCACAGCCAGCCAGTCCAGCAATTCCCGATATTCAGGCAGGGGGGCCCGAGTCCCGAAATCTTCGGATGTTTCAACAAGACCGCGACCAAAGATGGCCTGCCAGACATGATTAACCGCAACTCGTGCTGTCAGTGGCGAGCGTTTATCGACCAGCCACTGGGCGAAGCCGAGGCGATTTTGGGGAGCTCCCTCCGGAAATGGATGAAAGGCTGCGGGAACTTGCGGGGCAATCTGTTCCTTCGGCTGATCCCATTCGCCCCGATCCAGACGATAGGTGTGTCGCGGATCCTGAGGAGCCCGCTCCGCCAGATGCAGCACGGTCGTCATTCCTTCAGGAACCGATTTCTGCAGCGTTTCAATTTCATCATTGAGCGGTTTCAGTTCTGGTATGGATTTTCGCCAGGCGGCAAAGACAGCTGCGTGCTGAACCTCTGTCCGCTGTTCAAGCGGCGTCTGCATGGCCAGCACCGCACCATGATCGACAGCCGGGGCACCCGGAGCCGCGGTGGTGGTCAGACTGAATCTGGCACATCCCGGCATGTCGCCCATACGCCACGCCACTTTGACCTGAGATCCCGCGGGGAAATTCAACGGTGTCTCGAACTGCAACACAGCCACTGACGGTTGATTGCACAATCCCGGACCGCGATCAGCCAGCCACGAGGTTTCGTCGCTGCCGTCGATCAGCAGCGCCACCGGGCCCGTCGTTTTTTTACCATCCGCAGATTTATTTTCAGGTGCTGAAAAATCAGCAGTGGCATTCACGAGCTTCTGCTTTTCCCAGTTGCCCTCAGGCGTTTTCACAAACACTTCCAGTTCGTGGACAATCCACGTGCCTGTGCGACTACGCCCCGGACCATTCTGCGGCAGGTCGCGGTGATTCAGAATCTCCATCTGCAACCCGGTGATATTCTGCAGGGACGGCTCTGCAATAAAGAAGACATCCCCGCTGGTGTGGCCCTTCATCAGCAGGGATTTGTCCGCTTCCTGCGTGGGATGGTTCAAGCCACTGTTGCTACCCATTTCGATAGCATCCAGCGGAACCCAAACGGCATTGCGGCTGAGCAAGTCACTGGTAAAGGCCTGCTGGTCCTCTTTCCAACCCGGACGATCACCACGAATCCGATCTTCAATCGTGTTGATCTTCGTCTGCACATCCCGGAGCTGCTGCAGCTGCTCGTTCGAATACACCCACGACTGTGCTTCGTACGTATTATTCAGGAATGCAAACAGCCCGTAGTATTCGTCGTGTGTCAGTGGATCAAATTTATGTGTGTGACACTGAGCACACTGTATCGTCAGTCCCAGTACCGCCTTGCCAATACAGTCCAGACGATCAAACATTTCGACCATGCGAAACTGTTCCGGGACAATCGCGCCTTCTTCATTGATCATGCTGTTGCGCAGAAAACCAGTGGCGATCTGCTGCTGTTGAGTCGCACCGGGCAACTGGTCGCCGGCAATCTGCTCGACGATGAACTGATCCCACGGCATGTCACGGTTGATCGCGTCGATCACCCAGTCGCGCCAGATCCACTGTTCCCGCTGCAGGTCTTTTTCGTAGCCGTTGGTGTCGGAGTACCGTGCGAGATCCAGCCAGTGGCGAGCCCATTTTTCGCCGAAACGTTCGTTCATCAGCAACGCCTCGATCGTTGCCTGCGGCCCCTGCTGTTGAAACTGCTGCACCTGGTCAGGCGCAGGAGGCAATCCAATCAGGTCCAGGTAGAGACGTCGCGCCAGCAACGGCTGTGGTGCAGCTTCAGAAAATGTCAGTCCCTCGCGCTGCAGGCGGTCCGCCACAAATGCGTCGATGGGGTTGTCATGGCCATTGGCCGGAACGGGCGCTTTGACCGGTGCGACAAACGCCCAGTGCTGTTCATAGTTGGCACCACCCTGTATCCACTGTCGCAGCAGTTCGATTTCGCCTGAGGTAGGGCGCTTGGGCTGCGACGGTGGAGGCATCAGCAAGTCGTTGTCATGACTGGTCATCCGCTTCAGCAATTCACTGTCCTCCGGTCGCCCGGGAACAATCGCCGCCATTCCGGATTCACCACCACGCAGAGCCGCCGAACGATCGTCCAGTCGCAATCCCCCCTGCCGCTCTTTGTCGTCAACCCCGTGGCAGTGCCAGCAGTGCTCAGCAAGGATCGGCCGAATGTCCTTCTGATAATCCACGTCCGCCCGGACAGCTGACAGGCTTAGACACAGAATCAGCACGGACACACACATCCGGGTGGGAAGACAACGGGACATGGTCACCTCCGACAGAAACACTGCAGACGCTGGACGGGCCCCAGGTCAGCCGGGTCCGCCGATTTGCGGTGAATCATACCGAATCGCACCACCCCTTGAGAATTGCCGATTTCCAACAACCTCGGTTTTCCCGCAGAGAGTCCCGGATATCAGGCTCAGGCACACACTGGCCCTGTTCCATCTCCCGTGCCTCTGAATCTTTTGTCATGTTCAGGGCGGGGCAGGACAGGGCAGGGCAGGGCAAAAACCTCACTCCCGGCGAAACCAGTTTCACCCGCGTGCCACATTCGGAATGCTCCGGTCCCCACAGCAAGGCGGTTTCCTTCAGCATTTTCCTTCAGGAGTTTCCATCGGCAATTTCCACTGTGACGCCCATGGCAGACACCGACTACCAGCGTTCTCCCACCCATGAGCGGACAATGACGGCCAGCGCCAGGATCGCCGCAGCCACCAAACTCAACAGCCAGCCCATGGTCTGCAGGACATTGTCCTGCAGCAGCAGGCACAACAGCCCTCCGGCAGTGACCAGCAGACTCGATCGAATGAGAAACACCAGCAGACTGCCCTTGCGCGCCGCGCTTCCAAGGATCAGCATGCCCAGACCGCACACGCCAGCCCACACCAGCCCTAACCCCCCATCAACCGACTCGGCAGACCAGATCTGCAGTGACAGAGCCGGATTTCCACCCGTCCGCAGAAAATCCAGGCGCCGGCCATCCGTCGGAATCTCAAAGGTCAGCGACAGGACACCGGTCGGTTCCACCATCTGCGGGGTGTTTACGACTGCGAAATCGTCCACCGTGGCGAGCGGTTCGGCCGCATTCTGCGGTTGGGCGGGCATACCGAACGGATCCGCCATCTCCCCGCCAACCGCCGGAGCCGGGGCCTCCTGCTTTGCTTCTGCGAGATCCTGCTTTGCCTTTTCCGGAATAGCTTCCTGCTCGGTCTCCGATAGTCGTCGCCGAAGCAACGCACGTCCGGCACTACGGCCACGTGTGGCATCCCCGGAGGCATCGACGTCCATGTTCTGCTGCTTCCCTGCCATGGCCTTGTCGGCCGGTGCCGGCTGGCCGGCTTTCGCCAGGTCCTGCACTCCGCTTTCCGAGTCCTGTTTTCGTACTTGCTGGTCCAGCGTTCTTTCCAGTGATTCGTCGGTCCAGTTCAAACCAAAATAGAAACGCTGCTCTGACGGTCCGGCTTGCTCAGGCTGACCGTACCAGCTCCAGTTTGTCGCGGGCCCTCCAGTCATGCCTTCTGTTCCGAATCGCAAGCCGTTATCGGCAAAGAACTGATCCCGAGTCCCCTGCTCACGGCGGTTCTGTACCTGATCTTTTGAATACAGAAATAGATTGCCCTGTGTCTCCTGCTGAAAACTCTGCACGGGTTGCTGCACCAGCGAGTTCAGACGACTCAGAACGTCTCCTCGCTGCTGTTCCACTTCCACAGAGTTTCCTTTGAGCGTCTGCAGTCGGGCCAGAGTATCATAAGCCTGATCGGATCCCCGGGATCTCTCTGAAAACCCAAATCCACCGCTCGCCGCCATATCGCGTGAGAAGTAACCCAGCGCCTGATCAATTTCCGACAGAACTGCCGCGTCGGACATTTCTGCTTCTGTCACCGGCACCACATTGGTACGCTCCGGATCCGTGATCAATCGAGCCTGCCAGGACTCCGGCACGTACACGCTCCAGCGATTGCGGGCAATGGAAATGCCGGACTCGGCGTCCTCTCGAAACTCGGGAAAGACCGGAACCGGAACCGTCAGTTTTTCCGCCAGCCAGCGGTTCCGCAGATTCGCAGCAGAGTCTTCAAATCGTCCCGCAATCGCAAAGTCCACTTCAAATCCGGCCGCCTGTGCTCCCGACTGTGGAATCGGAATCAGGTGTCGCATCTGGTCGCCAGTTCCGACCTGCACAATGCGACTCGGCGTTCCCGCTACTCGACAATACAACAGCCGACTTCCGGCAGGTAAGATCACGGGCAGAAACTGGCGCGATTCGTTGCTGACCTGCACCTGATGCCGACTTCTCCAGCTCCCATCCTCCGACAGCACGGTTGTGTGTGTCACCAGACTGGCGATCGCCGGGGCCACTTTCTGCTGTTCAGGCGACACAATCTGCCAGGCGCTGCTCTCTGGTCGCAGCCGTGAAATCAATACGGCCTGCTCCAGCAACGACGCCGGAATCTGCGTGGTGATCTGATCCGAGCCGACGACATCATCGGGCTGCTCGACTTCCGCTTTCAATAACGCATCCGACTGGTTCACGATCACTGAATAATGACTTTGAGAGGACAGTGTCGATGGCGCGCCGTCCGGCACGATCAACTGCGGCACTTCCATCTGAATCCGACGGTCGGCAGGCAGGGGCAGACTTGTCGACCCCAGCACAAAATACTGCCCCGAGACTGGCTGCTGCAGCTGAAAAATCACCCGCACACGACCATTGCTCTGAACTTCACGCAGCTGCTTACGCTGCCCCGGGACGTCAAACACCATGGCTCGCGCAAGAGCTTCCGGGATCTCAATCGCAAACTGATCAGCAGCGGCACGCGCAATCTGCCAGCGAATCGCCAGCAGCATGTCCAGCGAAGTCTCCGTCACGCTGCTCACGGTCACCGTTTCCCCGATCAGCGTCGAAACGGCGGGCCGTAATCGCACCAGAACCTCGCCTGGTTCCGCAGCACTACTGACAAAATATAAAGCCGGTGCCGTGGGTGCGATTTCCCGGAAGGCACCAACGCCCGAGACTGCCGGTCGCACAGCCCAGTTGCTGCCCGGTTCCACGCCGGCACTTTCTGACGCCGCATCCAGCCACACGGCCAATTCGCCCGTGGCCGTCTGGCTTCCCTTCAGGATCGGTGGCCGCAGTGTCAGTTGCTGACGGTCGGCATCCCGATCCGTCTGTCCCTGCAACACAATCTGCAGCGTCCCGGTTCGCGCATCAATCAACTGCAGACTCAGTGTCCGCTGCTGTGAGTTCGGATCTTCATCTTCCTCCAGATACCAGTCCTTCAATGCCGTCGCTTCCACATTCAGAGGCAGGAAGCTTTTGGGAATTCTGAGATCCAGTCGAGAGCGCGGAGCTCCCCGGACCTGAAGTGTCATGCGACTGGTCCACAGCTGTCGCTGTTCTTCCAGTCGCACAGCATGCAGCACCTGCGCCGTCTGCTCATCCACGGCAGGACTGATCCGAACCGCGATCGATGCCGGTTGACGTGTGTACCGCCATGCCAGTAACGGACGGCCAGGCAACAACTCTCCCGGAGGATTGGGCGCTTCGTCCGGATTGACCTGAGTCACCCCGGCCAGGGCATCCGAACGAACCTGGAACTCAGCCCCCGTCCGCAACACAACCGTCCCCGTATCACGGCTGGAACCCTTCACCACAGAAACCGGGACCGGATACGAAGCCAGTGATTCCGCTGCGGGCAACGGAGCAAACAATTGAAAGATCACCGATGTGCGATCCGTCACCGCTCGACGAAACTGCAGGGCCACCATTCGCGTGGTGTCGGTGTTCTGAACCGCCCAGCCCGCGAGATCATCTCCCGTTACCGATTGCACGGAAAATCCATCCGGAATCGAGATTTCCAGCTCGGAAACTTCACCCTGACGCACCTCGGCTTCCACCGCTGTGCGGAGTGTCATCCCGGTACTCTGCACCGCCAGCGTGGACACAACGGTGGAGTGAAAGTTGCGATCGCCAGCAGTCGCCTGTTGTTGAGGCAGCCACTGCAATCGCAGTGTGCCGGACAGGGCGATGGGTAAAATCACCGTCCGCCCGTCACGGCGATACATGTTCGTCCGCCCGTTCACTCGAGCGTCCAGGCCGTCCGCCGGCAAAGTCCATTCCAGAGTCCCGGCAGGGGGCGACCGCAATGGCAAGTCACAACGCCCAAGCTCACCTTCCACTTCAGCCGTCAGGTCGAAACTCACATCCACAACATGCGGACCGCGACCAGAAACCTGCACAGCATAAGCCGCCGCTTCACTTCCACCGACAGACACCGCGGAATTCGCCGCCACCTGACCTGCGCCGCCGGCAATCTGCTGGCCGGAGAAATCCGGCATCTGCCCAACACTCACTCCGGCAATCAGCGGTGTCACTGCCCCGGCGGCTCCGTCCACCTGAATACTGCGTATGCCCACCGGTCCCAGAGGTAACGGAACGCTCACCGTCTGCTCAGCATCACACCAGACCACAAATCGGGCTTCAAAACTCAACACATGCTTTGTCCCGGAAGCCTGTTTGAGCCCAGTCGTGCGGAACCAGGCAGAGACCACCGAGGATCCCAGCGGATTCACATCACGGTCCGGAAATGCGTCTGGCCACGCCTGACGATACAATCGCAGAAAATCATCATGTCGAATAAACACGCGCTCTGCACGCAGAACCGGTTCATCAGCCTCATAAGGAATGATCACGCTGGGCTGAACAACCTGGTCCTTCCCCGCAGTCTGCGAGCCCGATGCGGCCGGTGAATTCGCTGGATTTTCCTGCGCGAACACATCAGTCCCCGACGCGATCAACAGCAGCAGACAACTGGCCGTTCCAAACAGCTTCTGACGCAGTCCGCAGCAATTCATGATCCACGTCAGCGGACAATACGGTCCGCAGCAGCACGTCCACAGGGATCCCGTCACCGCAAAAAACATCCCGGCAACTGCACCACAGGCAATGCCGTCCGGAAGACTCTGCCACGCATTCGAAATCAAAGGAACGACGGCAAGCGCCAGCAGGAACAGAATCCCCGACACCGCCATGCGGCCGATCAGAGATCGCCGACGAAGGCCCCATAACACCATCAATGTCGCGATGGCCGCAAGTACCCGAATCACAGTCAACTGCTCGCGACTGCGCAAGGCCAGACTCAGAACCGAAGGCCGATGAACAGTGTCCGCCAGGGAGACAAACTCCTGCATCCGATAGTTCTCCGGAATCTCCAGTGTCATGTTGACCGACAACCTCGCGGTACCCGAACGCTTACCACGAGCCATGAGGCCCAGCGCTGCCGGGTCCGTCAACATTTCACCGCTGCCGCCGGACTGGCCACCAACACCGTTCACCTGATACCGCTCCATAACCGCCTTCTCATCCACACTCCCGCTGCGGTCTTCCAGCCTTCCGAGCATCGACTCAGGCCTGACTTCCGAACCCAGCTGGACCTGTTCCTGCGTTTCCCGGGGTGCATCGGCAAGCAACTCCGGTACCGCAGCCGCAGCCGGTGCTGGATCAGCAGCAGCAAGCGGCGCGGCAGACATCGGTTCTGCTCCAAGGCCGTCGCCTCCGGGTAACCCGCCAGGCCCCATACCGCCGCCCATACCACCAAGGCCACCCATCAACCCATCTGTCTCCGCCACAGGCGGACTGTCATACATCACCGCACCCCTCGCCGGGGGCATTTCCTCTTCCCAGCCTCCGTCACCCGCCATCATCGGAACTGCGGTCCCGGCTGAAAAATCAGCGGCCATTTGCGACGTCGGCATCACCGATCGCGTCAGCGCCAGCGCGGCCACGAAGACGAACCCACTGGCCCCGAACAGCACTGTGAGCAACGCAAGCGTCTTCCAGCGGCGACGAACGATCAATGCACTGAACACAAATAAGCTCAAAAACACAACCGCCGTCGGAAGCACTCGACGCCACAGAAAATCCGCTTCAGGCCACTGAATACGGCCTCGGGAAATCAACCACCCTACCGTATCAATTCCTGAAATCGATCGATATGGACCGTCATGATCCACAAGCAGCGTTTCCGCAGAATAGTGCACCTGCCATGTCTGCTTCATGACCTCAATCGGAATGGCTTTCTGATCACCAGCGTCCATCAACAGGACCAATGGAACCTGTTGCTGATCTGCAAAAGTGCCCGTAAGAATCGCCCCCGTTTCAAAGAAGACACTCAACGTGTGCCGGGAACTATCCCCACCCGCCGGCAAGGCAACCAGATAGTCCTCACCATCCCTGCGTACCTCAATCGCCGCACCGTCCAGCACGGTCGACCAGAGGTATGTTCCCTCGCTTTCAGGAAGCCTGAAACGCAGCGTCTGCACACCACTGGTCTGCAACGTCGCCCGGGTGTTGCGTTGTACGTCACCCTCCGCATTCAGAGTGCAGACATTCACCAGTTCTTCACAGATGGCTGCCGGAACCGACGCCGTGGCGTACCGCGTTTCCAGCACCTGAAAACCATAGCCCGGCTGGACGAAGCGATAGATCAGCGCAATCCGACGACCACTGTCGGTCGCCGGTGGGCTGACCAGCCCCGCGTCTGTCAGCTGAACTCCGGAATTCCCCGTGATGTCCGCGCTCAGACTCTGCTCCGGATTCGCTTCAAAGACAAGGACCCCATGCTGCCGAATCGCATTGGCCACCTGAACGACCGGCGCAGCAATCGGAGCCCCCTCAGTCCTTGGCTGCCGGATGCGAGCCCGCAGCGTCAACGCCCCGGCAAATCGCCGATCCAGTTTCAACGTCACTGGGCGCAGACCATTCACCACGGGCCCCAACGTCTGTTCGACAATCTGCACCGGCTGCACTCCACGCTGCTCCTGCAATCCGGCAACAGTTCCCACACTCTGCACTGAAAAATGGACGTCCGTCCCCAGTGACTCCGACAATTCCATCACCACAGTCCGCACAGTCCCACTCAGCAGATCGATCGTCAGTTCGGCATCGACCGTCTGCTGTCGGCTGTCGGCCCACGTGCGCAGCACCGATCGACCTGTCAGTCGTGCGGGTTTTCGCACAATGGAAAGTTCGCCACGAACCCCTGTCCCCTCATTGCGGAACATCTGTTCCACACCATTCCCGGCAATCGGGGTCAGTCCGGCGATCGACTGCGGTGTCACGATCAGATCGTCAGCCGCACGCAGCCGCCACGTGCCGCCAACCACCGTCAAACCCGCTCCGGAAATCACCGGCAGTTTTATCACCTGCTCCGTCTCCGGATCCGCAATCGTCCGCTGTAGTTCAACAGACAGTGTGGCCAGTTCACCCGGCTGAATGGGCGTCGCCGGACGTACAATCACCGTTGAGGCCTGGCTACCGGACTTCCATGGCAACGATTGCTCACCCGCTCGGACCGCCAGCAGTTGCCAGTCTTCAGGCAGAGTGAATACAAGCTCAAACAACGGCGCATTCAACGCTTCAATCACAAACTGCGTGCGGCTGCGAACACTCTCTTCACCAATCTCAATGTCCGCAGACACCTCAGCAAATAACTCGCGATCTCTCGGCCGCACAGAAATTGTCAATTCATACTGCTGCTGCCAGAAATCAAACACACTGGCCTCTACCGACAGTCCGCTGTCCAGAGCAGAGACCGGGCGGATCCCACCCTGAACTTCCGCGACCAGCCGCAGCCCCTCTTCGTGACGGACCAGCAATCGTCCGGAATGTGCTGTCACATTCACAAACTCCAGCGCAGGGACTTGTTCTGCCCCGTTCATCGTTGCCGCAGCCGCAGTCTCGCCCTCAGCAGCAGCTGCATCCTGCCCGCCATTCGTTACCGTGACTCCCGCCAGCTGCACAACACGATCGCCGGAAAAGGGCTGCCGCCAGGTCAACGTGACCCGAGTCTTCCCGGGAAATTCCGGATCTCCTTCCAGAGTCCAGCTTTCCAGTCCCACAGACTCCACATTCACTACCTCAAACCGCGACGGCACACGGGCGACGAGCCGGTTGATCGTGCCCCCAAAAACACTGACCCTGGATGATCCCGACCACTGCAGCGTCTCCCGACGATATTCCAGCTGCGCATCCGTCTGCACAAACACCAGAGTTTGTGATTCCGTTTCCCGTTGCTGCACATTCCATCGCAATCGCACGTCAGCGGCATTGCCTACTGGAATCTGATAATCTGCCGCCGCATCCAGCGCAGCCGGCCGCTCCAGTTGCCGATCGTTGACGACCAGCTGCTGCCCGGCCGGACACTGCACACTCAAATGAGTCGCTGCAGTTTGCGGCAGGGGAAAGGCGGCCGTCCGATCACTGCCCACCGCCACCAGCGGTGTCGACATCGCCAGATTCACGGTGAACTCACCCACCTGCTGATGAACCAGCAACAACACACCCGCATCCTGGGGGTCACGTCCAATCAAAGCCGGCTGACCATTGATTTCCGCTCGTTCCACCGACAACGTGCCGGCCGGAATCCGGATGACCTGCCACGAATCCACATACTGACGCACTTTCAGATCCATTTTGACCAACGCCTGAGTTCCCGCCGGAGTCACGGCCAGTTGCGCACTCTCCACCAGCACCGCCACCGGTGGCTGATCGGCCGATACGTTCGCCCGCGCTTTGTCGAGAAGATCCTGAAACTCCGTTCGCTTCAACAACACTCCACGGCCATCCCGGGAAAAAACGGCATCCATTTCCTCCACCGGGACATACTGCTCCCGCATGTCACCCGCAGCATCCGTCGTCGCCTGTTGCGCTGATGCGACACAGCAGGCCATCCAGCTGAGCAGAAAACCCAGCGCCTGACAGACGGTCATCCCGCGAAGTACCTTCGTGTTCCCATTGACACTTGCTGACAATCTCAACCGGCTCATGTGCCACCTCCTTCGCCAGCGTTGTCGCCTGACGTGTTGAGAGTCGAATCCACGGTTGAGCCCGCTGATCCCGACGCCTGTACGCCGGCCTGACTGTGACCAGTCCCGGTGGCCCCCGCTGATTCGTCCGTAGCAGCATTCGGAACAACCGCGGGACCAGCGACCGGTACCGGAACAGAGACGGGCTGCTTTCGCCCGGGGCCCAGCACCAGTCCCAGCATCCAGATCAATGCCGTCAGCACCAATCCCGGAATCGCGGCCCCCAGCAACTCAGTCACACCGGTCTCCCGACTCAGGGACAGCAACGCCGTCAGGAAGGCCAGCAGTAGAGTCATTGTGATTCGATTTTCCCACGACGTGCGTCGCAGAATCAGGCCAACCAGCGCCAGCGTGCCACTGATCAGTCCCAGCAGAAACCAGCGTTTCCACCAGATAAGTCGAATTTCTGTTTGTGCTCCCGTCGCCCGATACACCGCCACGTGCCCCTGAATCGCGAAGTCCGAAGCCGAACTGCCAATCCACGAATCCATCGCAGCCGCAGCGGCCGTTGCAGAAGACCCCTGAAGTGGGCTGAGCAGCATTCCGACGGATGCGGATTCACGCGTCCATAACGGCGGGTCACCGGTAAAGGACACGTCCGCTGGTGCCCAGACGGCCA
>CAIYBH010000297.1 GCA_903924405.1 uncultured Planctomycetaceae bacterium
AATCGAAGGAAATTGCATGCAGTTCAAACCCCTCCGCCGCAGCAATCGCCAACGCCGTCGCCGAATCCAAACCGCCACTCACCAAAACCACAGCCCTGCGAACCGACATGTGCCCTCTCCGCTACTTCGATAAAAACTGCCTGCACAGCATCCCACCAAAGCCTGCCGCCCGCAATTCTGTTGAAGAAAATTTCCGGTGCGCAGCGTAGTTTTCCCGGAAACTTAAAAAACGGCGTCAGTGCGTTAGATTCTGGGAGGCTCTGTCCCGTGAGAAACTGGGGTGTTTTTTCCCGACAAACTCGGCAAAAATCCGCCATTCCCGACGAGCAGAAATCGAAATGCATCCCCGGGCAGCCTTTCTACCAGCGTGCGATCTGCTGCCAACTCGCATAAAGCCTAAAACGGGCCCCTGCCACACCAAATTTCAGGCGTGCCCGATCTGCATCCACTCGCGTAACCGTCCGTCATGGATGGCCGAGGCAATCAGTAGCCCGTCGAGGCCGGCTTCACGAGCATCCTGTATACAGCCCGAGGAATAAACACCGCCGCCAGTGATCAGGCCCACACCGGGATTGCTTTTCCGCAGCGATCGACACAGCTCGATAGTGGGGATTCCCCTTCCAGTACCGACAGCGGCAATGTCCAGCACAATCACATCTCTCAATCCAGCAGCAGACAGTTGCCCCACCAGTGCTTCCGGAACTGCTTCAAAATATCCGGCATCCGCTACCTGCAACTCACCAGACTTCAAATCCACACTAAAAACCAGGTCCTCCGCAGTCCCGCCAGCGATGAGTTCATCAATCTGCCCGAACGTCTCCGAAGCGACGACAATCCTGCAGTTGAGTCGCTGCCGCAGCAGATCAATATCGGCCATCCCGACCACTCCTGCATCCAGCATCACATCCACACCGCTGTCACAGATCTCCCGCAACACGTCCAAATTGGGGCGCTGCTCCAGAATTCCATCCAGATCAGCCACATAGATCCTGCGACACCCAGTGGCCTGCTGAATGGCGTGCACCACGTTCAACGGTTGGACACTGTCCGTCAGGCAACTTTTTACCGGACGATACTCCCCGCGATTTCCCGCAACCGCCTGCACAACCACCCCGTGCCGAATGTCCACTACTGGTATGATCTGCATTCCCGCGCCTTAGACCCTGCTCGCAAATGCGGCATCAGACATCAACCACGTGATGCAACATGACGCAGGTAGTCGCCGTATTCATTTGAATAGCGTCCAGCAAGCGACATTAGTTGCTGCTTATCGATAAAGCCCATCCGCCATGCAATCTCTTCCGGACAGGAAATCTTTAGCCCCATCCGTTTTTCAATAGCTGACACAAAATTTCCAGCATCCAGCAGCGAATCGTGAGTGCCTGTGTCCAGCCACGCGAACCCTCGCGACAGAAATTCCACATGCAGATTACCACGGTGCATGTACTCTCGGTTCACATCCGTAATCTCCAGTTCACCCCGAGGGGACGGCTTGAGATTGCGACTGATCTCCACAACCGAATTGTCGTAAAAGTACAGGCCCGGTACCGCAAGGTCCGACTTAGGCTCCTTCGGCTTTTCTTCCAGTGAGATGGCTTTTCCACCCGGACCAATCTCCACCACACCATAGCTGCGGGAATCACGAACCTGGTAGCCAAAAATTGTGGCGCCACTGGAACGAGAGGCTGCCGCGGCAAGTATGGACTGAAATCCCCGGCCGTAAAAGATGTTGTCGCCCAG
>CAIYBH010000298.1 GCA_903924405.1 uncultured Planctomycetaceae bacterium
GGAGCTGCACAGGTGGGGTCAACCGGAGCTGCACAAGTCGGAGCACAGCCTTCGCCGCTGTTGTCACCGCAGGCAGCAGGAGCTGCACAGGTCGGATCAACAGGAGCAGCACAGGTTGCTTCAACGCTGCAGCCACATCCATTGTCATGCTTGAACAGACCGAACAGACCGGCCTGTGCGCTGTTGGCGATAGAGAGTACCACCAGAGCGGCTGTGAGTGTCATTGCCTTCATCTCAAATTCTCCTGACATCGTTCTTTCGGAGTTCGCTGGGAGATCACCCTGAATGCACACGCCGCACCCAGAATCCTTGTGATCTCTTTGCTGACTCCTTTGTTCCACGCCAATAGTTTCGTCCTGAGCAGAATAGGTAACTGAGGCAAAGCGCAGGGTTTGCCGGTCACTGGGCGATCTGCGACCGAGTGTGACGGCTGTAGCGACTTTGCCATTTCCTGCCCCGGGTTCGCTTTTGATTTCTGCTCGCCATCTGCTGTTTTGTTTGAGTTGTAAAGTCAATCAGGTAAAAGGTTTGTGGCAAGTGTTATGGCGTGGGTTGTTGTCAACGCCCGCCATGTTTGTCAGCGGCTGACTGAGTGTGGGGAATGTGACTGAACGCCACTGAATTGCCCCTGAAATCCCTGTCCTCGTTATCCCCCGCACAACCGGTTTTTCTGGTCAGGTCGGCTGGCCGGGAATTCTGTGGATTCTGCCGCGCGTCCCGGTGGCTTCGCGTTGTCAGCAACCTTCGAATTCCAGCGACAACGGATGTGTCAGCGGCATCTGGGCCCAAACGGAGTTTTCAATAGTCCGCTGCGACCGGCGATGTTTGGCGAACCTGTTTGAACGAGTGATCGCTCCTGACTTTGCAGTCGGCTTCACCGGCCATCGGTCAGTTCGCTGTGCATGACTGATTGTCTGCCCGTTGACGCGGTCCTTGCCGAATCAGGGGATCTGTCGCCGCACATGTCGATTCACGTGGTAAACTTCTGTCGCAGACGGATGCATCCCGGGGCGCCACTGGATTGAGATCAACACGTTGCGATGGAGGTTCTGCGCCATCGGGCGTGACGACTCAGAAGACAGTTTGCGACCGTTTTCTGATTTGTGGTTGCCGCACAGTCCTCTGAGGACAATCTGGAATACCGCGCGGTGAACGCAGAGCAGAGGTGAGCGGGAATGATTGCGTGAGTCCCCGGAGGTCGACCGGGATCTGCGTGATTTCGTGGCAACGGATCTGCCTCGACTCTGTTCAGCGGGCGTGTGCCTCGCAGATTGGACGGAAGTGGTCAGCAACCGTATGATCCGACGTGATGTTTCGGGAACCAGTGAACTCAGCACTATGCCGCAGCGTGTCTGCGGTTGTGCCGACTGCGGGCAGGGAAGTGGCAGTTCGAACCGTGTGAAGGGAATTCAGCACCGTTATCAATGGAATGAGTCTCTTACGTTAGAATCTTCCTGCCCACGACTTCAGAGATCCTCCCAACATGTCCACCTCCCCTGCCTCCGGAACCAACGTGCCATTTTCCGTGTCATTCTGCCACCGACTTCGATTTACGGAGGACGTGCTGGGTGTTGATGCGGACGTACTTGCCGACCTGATCGAAGCATCAGAAGATCGCCAGCCGCGTGTTCAGTTCTGGGTGGATGAGTGTGTGGCCAACGCCAACCCGGATCTGAAACAGAGGATTCATGCCTTCTGTCGCCGTCATGCTGCTCGCTTTCATTCCTGTGGAAGTCCCCAGTTAGCACCGGGCGGTGAAGCGATCAAGAATGACGTGCATGTCCTTGAACGCATGTTGAAGGTCATGAACGAAGCGGACCTGGACCGTCGCAGCTATGTGATTGTGATCGGAGGCGGAGCCGTACTGGATGCTGTGGGATTTGCCACCGCGATTGCTCATCGTGGCCTGCGGCTGATTCGGATCCCCACAACGACTCTGGCTCAGGCCGATTCCGGGGTCGGGGTAAAGAACGGAGTGAATCTGTTTCAGAAGAAAAACTGGATGGGGGCGTTTGCTGTTCCATGGGGCGTGGTCAATGATCGCCGCCTGCTGGAAACACTTCCCGATCGGGATTTTCGATGTGGATTTTCCGAAGCTGTTAAGGTGTCACTGTTGAAGGATCCCGCATTTTTCGACTGGATTCTGCACAACGCTTCCGGGATTGCTGAGCGGGGGCCAGAGGCGTGGGTAGCGATCGAGAAATCAGCGCTCTGGCATCTTGATCACATCACGCGCGGGGGTGACCCGTTTGAGATGCTGGAGGCGCGGCCACTGGATTTTGGCCACTGGTCAGCGCACAAACTGGAGGCCATGTCGGCGTTCACACTGCGTCATGGCGAGGCCGTAGCAATTGGTGTAGCCGTCGACACCATTTACTCCAGTTTTGTGCACGGTTTGCCCGCTGAAGAAGCCGCCCTTGTGCTGCAGGCTCTCGACGGGTTGGGCCTGCTGATCGATCATCCGGCGCTGGCGAACACCGACGAGTTGTTTGCCGGACTGGAAGAGTTTCGGCAGCACCTCGGAGGTCGCCTGACCGTCACCATGCTGGAGCGCATCGGCAAGCCGCTGGACGTCCACGAGATCGACCGCGTGCAGATGAAACGGGCGATTGCCACGGTGGTGGAACGAGTCAAAAGGAATTCGCCGCAATCCAGTCGGTTCTCGGCTTCGGGAATAGAAGGCCATATCAGTGCGGCGTGCCGGCCTTCCACGGAAATGTCGGGCTCTGATGGTCGGTGAGGACGACAGGGTTTGCCGAGCGATCGCCGTTGACGCGGGGAAAATGGGCATTTCGTGGAGACGGCGTTTCCGGAGTTGTTTGACCAGCCGGCGCCACAGAGGAGAATTTGGCGCAAATCGAGCATCTGTAGAGGCTTAGGAGCCCTTGTCCTCCCGAAACTCGGGACTCGGGCGAATTGAAGGTGGATTCTCTCTGCTTTTACTGCTATTCTCCGCCACGATACGTCAAGACAGTGTTCTGTTCAGACCTCAGGCCTCCGGAATCAGGCCTTACTGAAGCCGGTGACCGTCATCAGTGGCTGTGGTGGCTTTCTGCGGAAGCGGGATGCCCTCTGACACAGCTGGCAAAACGCAGTGGTGTGTCTGCTGAACCCAGGACCGAAGGTTCTTCCGACAGACAGGTCACAAGCGGTTGTTGTCTGGTGATTGGCAGGGCCATCTGGAAGTGTATTTCCTGATTTTGGTCGTGTTTGAGCGTACCGAAGTAGTTTTCAGCCAGCGAAGGGCGCTGAGCTGATTGATCTCCGGAAAATCTGGTAACAACCATGGCAAAAAGTCGTTTAGCAATGCGCCGGGAAGTAGAAGCAGCTGAGGCTGCTGATGCGGATGGCGTAAAGAAGAAAAGCCGCAAGTCCTCGGAAGAGAAGACAGAAACGGGTGGCAAAAAACGGGCGACCCGCGGCGACAAAAAGGATGCTGCTGCCAAAAAGAAAAAGGCTGCAAAGCCGCGCACCAAGCGTGCCAAAGAGCAGATGCAGCGCCGCCGGATCGTCTGGGTTGTTTACAGCAGCACCATGCGTGAAGAAGGCCGCTTCCTGTACTTCGAAAAAGGCAAAGCGGAAGAACTCCTCAACACCCTGCTGGCCAAGGGAAAACGACGCTACTTCATGCAGCCCATGAAAGAGGCGCTCAACCCGGACGGAACGCCGATTCTTCAGGCCGTCATGACACCCCCCGATGAGGATGTGGATGAAGAAATTCGTCCCGATGTCGAGGCTGAGGGCGCCGAGGACATTGACCTCGACGTCGAACTCGAAATTGAGGGCGAAGAGGTCGAGGAAGCCGGCGAAGCTGAAGGTGATGTGGAAGAAGGGGCCGTGGATCTCTAATGATCGCAAGTGTCGGTGTCGCCGGGTTTTAGGCGGTCATCTGGTCGCTCGGTCTTTCGTGATTCCCATCGACTCCCCGGCAAAGTCATTTCTGCCGTGAACCGGTCAATCAACCCCCGTCAGTTCTTCGGAACTCCCGGGGGTTGTTTTTTGTGCGTCCTGTCGATTGACCGGTGCCCGGGACAGGTCTGAGGAGGCTCCTGTCCGTAATACTCGACCAGCGGACGGAGTGAAAAGCGTTGGTCCGGGACGTACCGGTTTTCCTGTACGACCACTCGTGGGTGTCACCGACCTGTGTGCAGGTGCCTGTGTGCAGATAAAGTGGCCATGTATCCCCTTTGGTATCGCCCTGTCCGGGTTCACCGTGTAAGGTGCTGGTTCGTGCAACTTCTTGTGTCAGTGCGAAATGTGATCGAAGCGGACGCGGCACTTGCCGGCGGGGCCGACATTATCGACGTGAAAGAGCCTGCCAGTGGTTCGCTGGGCATGGCGGCACCGGAAACGATAGGGGCGATTTCAGACCGTTGTCGCCGGTATTCAGCCCTCAGTTTGTGCAGCGCGGCCCTTGGGGAACTGCCGGAGTGGTCACGAATGACCGCTGCGCCCGAAAAACGTCAATGCCTCGACTGGGCAAAGGGCCTGAGTTATCTGAAGGTTGGGCTGGCTGGAACGCTCTCGTCACCGGATTGGCTCGACCAGTGGCTTGCACTCCGAAGTCTGTTTCCGGGGTCCGTCCACTGGGTCGCTGTCGCCTATGCGGACGCCAGCCGTGCCATGTCACCAGCGATCGAGCGGATCGCTGAGGTTGCTGCCCAGACCGCCTGTCGAGTCCTGCTGCTGGATACGTTTCAAAAGGACGCGTCGACTCTGTTCGACTGGGTCAGCCCAGATCAATTGTGCCGACTTCGCGCCCAGTGTCGGGAAACAGGACTGAGACTCGCGCTTGCGGGGCGGTTGGATGCAAGTCACCTGCCGGTCTTGCGGACCATCGATCCCGACCTGCTGGCGGTTCGCGGTGCAGTCTGTGAAGCGGGTGAGCGGACGAGTGCGGTGGCGGCAGAGCGGGTGAAAACTCTTCGAATGGCGCTGGCTTGAGTTGGTCTTGTGCCACTAAAACGGGCACCACGAACACCCCGCTTTGCCCCTCAGGCCGTAGCTCGCCCGCCAGAAGATGAATCTGGCGGGCGCTGAGTTGCGGGTGCCGTGCATACTCCACGGGGACCTCTGCGGGGTCAGTGCTTGTGCCCGGGGTTGCCCTGAATTTCACGAGCCTTTGCCATGGCGTCTTCTGCTTCGAGGATCTTGCCGCACCGTTGATAAATCACCGACAGCTGGGTGAACGAGAATGCATCGTTCGGCTCGATCTCTGCCACGCGGCGAGCATGGTGGATCGCTTCGTCGAAACGCCCCTGCTTTTGCTGGAAGACTGCCAGCGCCATGTGAGTCTGCACATGATTCGGGTGCAGAGTCAGGATGTGATTCAGGGCGTTGATAAAGTCGTCAGGGTTTTCTGACTTACGCAGCGCGATTGCGGCGTCGTACAGCCTGGCAGGATCAGTTTCAGACATGGAAGTGCATTCAGAGCCAGAGGAAATGGGAATCCAACGTCAGGTTGGCGGGGAAGCTGCGGGATGTCCGGTCAGAATGATCGAACAGGTGCAGCGCTGCCCTCGGTCTACGGTCGCAGCATAGCCCAAAGATGCAGATGGGCAACGGACGCCCACTGAGCATGTTGCGGGATTACCGAGAATCTGAAAAGCCGAGGCCCGCCGTTTCACGTGAAACGCTCAAATGGAGACCACATGGTCCATTTCAGGATGAATCCGCTGGGGAGCGCACTCTGGTGCATGGCACCTTGGGGTCATGTGAGCAGGGAACGGCAGGTGCATCGGGCTCAAAAGGTGCATGGCACCTGAGGATTGCCTGGGGATTGGAGGGTGCTCAAAAGGTGCATGGCACCTGAGGATCAGGAGGGGGGTGTTTCACGTGAAACGGTCGGGCTTTGGGGAAGGGGGCCGGTTTGGGGGGCGAGGGAACGGCGGATTTCGGGCTGCGAACGGCTGTACTGTGTAGGCAACGGGTGGAGGGACTTTGTACAATTGCGAGCAGGCTGTCCGTTTGTCTGAGTTTCCGGCGAGGTGTGGCTGGCGGTCGAACTGCGAGGCGGCGTGGGACCTGCGACCTGATGCAGGTGCCTTGACGTGTTGTTGCGGTTTGGGCGGCAGGTTTACTGACAGCGGGCAGCCATGTCGGGGCGATTTCGGGCGATTGATTCAGGATTGCCGTGTAAAGGAGATCCGGCACTGTGCGGGAACATTCTGAAGCTCTGAGCGGTGATCTTCCTGAGTCGGGCAATGCTGGTCGGCAGGGGGCTGCTGGCGTGGCGTATCGGGAGTGGTTCCTGGTTCTTGTGGTGTGTCTGGCGGGAGTGTTGGTGCGGTTCTGGAAGCCAGGGCTGGAGGCGGTCGAGCATTTTGATGAGGGCGTTTATTCCTCGGTGCTGTGGTATGACGGTCTGACGGGCCAGAGTTGGCCGTCCCGTGAGTTCTTCGCGCCCGCGGGGTTGCCGTTTCTGATTGAGCTGGCGTCTCTGCTGCCTGGTGGTGCGGCGATGGGGCCATTTTTGCCCTCGCTGATTCTGGGTTGTCTGACACCGTTGGCGGTTTGGTGGACAGCGAGGCAATGGTACGGACAGGCGGCTGGCTTATTTGCGCTCTGCGTGAGTGCGGGCTCTGACTATCACATTCTATATTCCCGAACGGCGCTGACGGACGTGCCGGCTGCCTTTTTTCTGGTGCTGTCGGTGGGTCTTGGGACACTGGCGATTCATCGTGCATCTGCACGACTGGCGGTGATCAGTGGTTTGGCCTGCGGCTGTGGCTGGTGGTTGAAATACAGTGGTTGGCTGCCCATTGCGATTCTGTTGTCGGGAAGTGGTGCCTGGTGGCTTTTCGCAGGGCGTCGAACGTATGCGTTTCAGGTATTGGTGTTGATCCAGGTGCTGATGATCGGGACGACGTTTCTGGTGTTTGCGCCCTACTGGTGGTCGCTGCAGTCCAGCGGCGGTTACTCGGCGGTGACTGCGCACCACGGCGGATACCTCAGCAGCTTTAAGGCGTGGTCAGGGAACCTTGCGGAGCAGCTGGCGTACCAGTTCAGGATGGACGGATACGTTGGTGCATTGACGCTGGGGCTTGGGTGTTTGCTGGCTGGCTGGAGCCGCTGTTCCTCGGCCTCGCGTTCCACGTGGAACGTCGAGCTGGGGCATCACCCCTCAGCGGCCGGGAATCCCCTTCAGAGGCAGGCGATTGCCCGCCTGCGTATCCGCGTGCTGTTGATTGTGATTTCAATCACGGTGATCGCCTTACGCGCAAGGACGCCACTGGTACTCTGTTGCGTCACGATTGGTGGATTGGCAGGGCTGTACATGAGTCCGCCGAAATCCCGCTCCCGGGCAATGCGTTTTGTGAGGGGGCTGCATTCCGGTTGGGGAACGACGGACGACAAATCCGGCCGGCCCGGACACAAGGCTTCAATTGATCCCTCGTTAGCATTCTGGGTGACGCTGGCGTGGTTTACGGGGCTGCTGGTGTTCACGCCGCTCTACGCGCCGTACTCCCGTTTGTTTTTGCCGTTTATGATCTCTGTCTGGCTGGGCGCTGCGGGAGCAGCGACGTGGTGGCTGGAATCCAACGTCCGGATGGCGAGGAAGATGGCGGAAGGCGTGATTGTCCTGGATCGTGCGGAGCGGTTGTCGAGGCGAATCAACTCGGCACTGCTGGCAGTTGCACTGCTGGCTTCGCTGCTGGTGATCAAGCCCGATGGCGGCCTGGAAGTGGTTTCTCGCGATGAACTGTTCAGCAGTCGATTGTTTCAGGATCGAAGTTCGATTCGCACGGTGGCGGGTCGCATTGCAGCGGCATGTGTGGCCAGCGCGGATGGCGTCGACATCAGCTCGAGAAAGCTAAAGTCCGGAGAGACATTTACGGCATCGTCACTTGAGTTTGAAGAACCGCCGGGACCTGAGCTGCCGATTCCATCGCCGGAGAAACTGCGCGAGGTTCCGTTGGTCGTGTATGGGTATGGGGAACCGGCCCTGCTGATGAATTTGTTCGAGGCGGGGCTGACACCACTTCCGGTGTCGCATTTTCAGCTGACTCCGTCGAATTCGGCAGCCGCGGAGTTTCTGGTGATTGGTCCGAATGCGTGGCGAACACCCGGGTTTGCCCAGGAGTGGTCTCTGGTTGAGCACCGTTTTGAGTGGCTGGGCGATTTCGAATACGTACCGGGTGAGATTTCGCTGATGGATTTGTACTCCGCGAATTACCTCTCCGATCAGGTTAAGCCGCCACGACAGCGATTCGAGCTCTATCGGATCCGCAGTTGGTGACCGGGTTTGAGGACTGAGGTCCGGTAGAATTCCGGGGAAATGACCAACCATGGCAATCGCAATCTGACCAGCCAGTTCCATTTTGACGCCACGACCGTTTTCCGGCACAATGCGGAGGCACTCGTTCAAATTGCCTGACAGGAGCCGACGATGACCGCCACGACTGACTTCAAAGTGATTCCGGAAGACACCGAACTGGAACGATTGAAACGCGATCTGAAGTTCCACGCGGCGGATCCAGCAAAAGCGAAAGTGCTGACGCGGGAGCAGATTGAAGGCTACAACCGTGATGGGTTTGTGCGGCCGTTCACAGCGTATTCTGCGGATCAGATTCGAGAGGTGCGTGGCTACTTTGATCGCCTGCTGGAAAAAACGATCGCCTCGGGCGGTAACAGCTACAGCATCAGCACGGCGCACATGAAATACGGCGGTGTCTATGACATCCTGACGAACCCGGTGATTGTCGATCACGTCGCTGATCTGCTGGGCGACGACGTCGTGGCCTGGGGATCTCACTTTTTCTGCAAGATGCCAGGAGATGGCCGCGCGGTTGCATGGCACCAGGACGCGAGTTACTGGCCGTTGTCGCCATCGCATGCTGTGACTGTCTGGCTGGCGATTGACGACGCGGACCTCGAAAACGGGTGCATGAAGTTTGTCGCGGGGTCTCATCATTCCGGACATCTGACTTACCGACACAGCACACCGGAAGAGCACAACGTTCTGGACCAGACCGTCGAAAACGCGGAATCTTACGGCACTGTCGTTTTGGACGATCTGAAAGCTGGTCAGGCCTCGATTCACAACGATCTGCTGCTGCATGGATCCGAAGCCAACATGTCGACTCGCCGTCGCTGCGGGCTGACGTTGCGTTATGCCGCGGCCTATGTAACGGCCGGCATGAACTGGAATGAGAAGGGGATCGTGGTTCGAGGTCGCGATGTCTCGGGCCACTGGAAAAATCCGCCGCGTCCAGCGGTCGAATAGCCAGCAGGTCCGGCCTGTTGCGGCTGTGCATCCCGCCGGAAAGCCAGAGGTGCAGTTCGGCGGACCCCGACCTGCGGGAATGATGGGGAATCGGGCCACCATGATCAGCAATGCGGAAATGTCAGGAAAGTGAGTATCAGAATGATCATGCTGCAGAGTGAGATTCCCGGACTAACTCCCCGACGCGGAAAAGTTCGCGATGTTTATGATCTTGGCAATGTGCTGCTGTTCATTGCCACGGATCGCATCAGTGCCTTCGACTACGTGCTTCAGAATGGTATTCCGCGCAAGGGCGAAGTCCTGACGCGACTGAGTCGCTTCTGGTTTGAACGACTGGGCGTGGATCATCATTTGCTGAGCGACGACCCGGCCAGTGTCAGCCTGCCGGCTGGCACCGATTTGCAGGCACTTCAGGGCCGTACGATGGTTGTCCGCAAAACGGACGTGATTCCGATTGAATGCGTGGCACGAGGATATCTGTCGGGGTCCGGCTGGAAAGAGTACCAGAAGTCGGGAACGGTGTGTGGCATTCCGCTGCCCTCGGGACTTCAGGAAAGCAGCCGACTTCCCGAACCACTGTTTACCCCGGCCACCAAGGCAGAGACAGGGCACGACGAAAACATTTCCTTTGAACAGACTGTGCAGCGGATTGGTCGGCCGCTGGCGGAACAGCTCCGCGAACTGACGCTGGCGATCTATGCAAAAGGTTGCGAACACGCTGCATCCCGGGGCATCATTCTGGCCGACACCAAGTTTGAATTCGGCTTGCTGGACGGAAAGGTGATTCTGATCGACGAAGTGATGACTCCGGACAGTTCGCGTTTCTGGCCGGCAGACGCGTGGCAACCGGGTCGCGGTCAGGCGTCATTCGACAAGCAATTTGTTCGGGACTGGCTGGAGCAATCCGGATGGGACAAGAACAGTCCTCCCCCTACACTGCCTGACGACGTCGTTCAGAGAACCTCCGCGCGTTACATCGAAGCATGGCAGCGACTGACGGGACTGCCGTTCTGAGTCGCCGTGTGCGCACCTGTCCAGCCGTTTACGGGATTCCGTTTTGATCCGAAAGGTATTCATCAGTGCCCAATGCCGGGCTGGTCTGCGGCCCTACGAATTGCCGGTGATTAACGGCAGAACTGTGCAACAGAAAATCGTGACTGTCAGAGCACAATAGAACAGTCCGCAGCAGGCAATGCCCACCCGTGAATACCAGCGTGGTCGAAGTGGTTCCGGCAGCAGCCTGCAGTTGATGTAGAGGATATGGAACGCGGTGATCGCCAGGGCCAGATTATTGACGTTGGCAATCACCGTCACCATCAGCTTTGGCGCATCGGGATACGCCAGAAAGATCGATGCGGTGATGAACGTCCAGATCACGTAGACCAGCAGGATCGTGTAGTAGACGCCTCGCGCCTGGTGATCCTGCAGGCGGTTACGGATTCTGCGGCTACCGCTCCACAGAATATCAGTCCAGCGACGGGCAAAGTCATCGACAATCGCCATCTGGCTGGGCAGGAAGACCACCAGCCCCGTGAAGATCGACAGACCCCAGAGAAGTGGGGCGAGGTCACCAAGTTCGGCGGTGTGCAGGATGCCGTCGGCGGCGATCAGCGGTTGTGAATACTGCAGATCTTTTCCGTACATCGGGGAGTTCCTCGCGAACTCGATCGACATCAGAGCCGGCAGGGCCATCCCCATGAAGCACCCCGGGACCCAGACAAGGCACTGATCGGAAAGAATATATCTCCACCAACCTCGCCAGCGTTTCAGGTTCTCCTCGGAAATCGCGAAGACCTTGCCGGAATGACTCAGTGTGATGTGATGGCCGCCCACGGCACTGGGAATCGCGCCGACCTGACTTCCCATGCCCCAGCCCTTGTCACGAACGAAGTTTGCGTAGGCTGAGTTACTGAGACCGCCGCCACCGGCGTATCCGGCGAAGGCGCCGAGGGTGGCGATGTGCGTCAGGGAGATGGCCGGAAGGGCTCCGTTGGTGAGCAGGGAATCAAAAACATTCGCGATGCCCTCCTGACCGTTTGCCAGCTGCACCGGGACATTCCCGAACTTCAGGAAGCCACCGAAGACGCGTCCCCACCCTTCGGCACCGACGAAGAACACACCGAGGAACAGGCAGAAGCCGAGCACGATGAACACCTTGGCTGTCATGATCCACTGCAGCATATTGTAGACCTTGCCGCCGATCAGAACCGGCAGCACAACACCGCCGAGGCAGCCGTAGGCAATGGCATTGACCAGCAGGGCGTCTTCTGGTCCGGGAGGGCGATCCAGCCAGAGTGTTGCGAGCAGCACGGCCGCGTTGGTCGACAGTCCCGGGATCAGAAAAGTCAGGCTGAGCATGGCGGTGACCCCCATCCAGAACCGAGGGCCGGGGGCGGTTCGCATGAAACCGGTGAAGACGGGTTCGCCACAGTACAGAGCATAGCGGCCGCATTCCACGTTGTAGAACGCCTGAGTGATGATGGCGATGGTGGCGACCCACATCAGATTGCCGCCGTATTTTGCCGTCACCACGGGTCCCATGAGCCATTCGCCGCCACCGATCTGGATTCCGCACATGACAATGCCGGGGCCGATCAGTCCTGCCAGATTTCGCAGACCCAGTGGTTTTGGAACCGGCAGTTCCGCGACGGTCCACGGGGGAATGCCGGCATCGTGATCGTGCTGCCCGGAGGCGGTCGTTGCTGCTGTTGCCGTTGCTCCGGTTTCACGACTCATCAATCATCTCCCGCCGTGTCAATGACTGCCACATTGCTGAATAACAGGGGCTGTCGGGACTGTGCGCATGAACTGTGCTGAGTGAAGAAAATGACAGACGTCGATGGTACGGTTGGCCGAGCGTTCATCGTTAGAAGGCCTGGGGGGCACACCTGAAGCTGACATGCTGTCGTTTTCAACACCCGGACAACATACCAGGACAGCGACGTTGAAAACAGCCTGCCGGGAAATTTGTCTGGTCTCGAGGGCGACTGCATTCGAGGCGGGGGCTATTTTGACGGAATTTTGCGGCAGGTGAATCTGGCACTGCCGACGCGGTGCAGGGGCTGTTGAGAAATTCGCTGACTAGCCGCCCGGATGCTCGACCTGCCCCGGGTCCTGGCATACGCTGCACAGTCGACCTGCATGGCCTGCTGCGTGACGGGCCATGTGCGACTCACCCGCTTCTGAAATCTTCATCCTTCGACGGCCGAAACCTATGCTCAACTGGAACAGTAACCAACTCACACATGGATGGCAGAAAGGCATTACCGCCTTTTACTACGCACTCGGCATGAACTCTGATGATTTTCAGAAGGCTCAGATCGGCATTGGTGTTCCGCTGCTGGACGGTAACACATGCAACGTGCATGCCTACCAGTTGGCTCAGGAAATTGCGGCCGGATGTCGTGATGCAGGCCTGCTTGGATTTCCTTTTGGAACACCGGGCGTCAGTGACAATATTTCTCAGGGACATGAAGGCGGCAATGCCAGTCTTCCGTCGCGCAATCTGATTGCAAACAGTGCGGAATGTGTGGTGACGGCGCACTGTTACGATGGGCTGATCGGTCTGCACAACTGCGACAAGAATGGTCCCGGTTTTGCCATGGCTCTGGCGCGTACGAACTACCCTGGCTTGATTGTCAGCGGCGGCAGCATTCTGCCCGGCTGTTACAAAGGGAAGGACATCACAATTCTGGATGTCTACGATTCCCAGGCTGCCGCGTCGGTCGGTGCGATGACGCAGGAGGAATCCGAAGAGATTATCCGTCGTGCCTGCCCGGGACCGGGTGGGTGCGGCATTGCTGCGTCCTTCAATACGTGGGGGCTGGCGATGGAAGCGATCGGTCTGATGCTTCCGGCCAGCAGTTCCATTCCTGCCGTCGATCCGGAAAAGAAGGCTGAGTGTCGACGCGTGGGAACGGCGATGGTCAACCTATTGCAGCGGAACATACGGCCGAGGGACATTCTGACGCGTGCGGCCTTCCAGAATGCCGCCGTTACGATCGCCGCTGCGGGCGGATCCACGAATGGTGTGTTGCACATTCTGGCACTGGCTCGGGAAGCGGGCGTTGATTTCAGTCTGAAGGATCTGCAGAAGATTTTCCGCGAAACGCCTGTGCTCTGCAGTTTTGCACCACGAGGTCCGCGGACGATGGTGGACCTGCACAAAATCGGCGGGACTCCGATTCTGCTTCGCCACCTGCTGGATTGTGGACTGCTGGATGGTTCCTGCCTGACGGTCACCGGAAAGACGATGGCGGAAAATCTGGCCGATGTCCCGAAACCTCCTGCCGGTCAGGACCTGATCGTGTCAAAGGACCAGTGCTACAAGCCCTTTGCTGATATGCAGGTGTGTTTCGGAAATCTGGCGCCGGAAGGCATTGTGTTCAAAGTCTCCAGCATGAAGAACCCGGTGTTTCAGGGAAACGCGGTCTGCTTTGACGACCCGCGTGAAATTGTGAAGGCCGTCGAACAGCGTCGTATTGTGCCGGGCAGTGTGATTGTGCTGCGATACATGGGACCAGTCGCCACTGGGATGCCGGAAGTGCTGATCGCCACGGCGGCACTGGCGGTGCCTGAGCTGGATGGAAAGATCGCGTTCATCTCGGACGCACGCGTATCTGGTGTGTCTCATGGGGCAATCGGCGTTCACTGCGCGCCGGAGGCCATTGTGGGGGGGCCGATTGCCTGTGTTCAGGACGGCGATGTGATTTCGTTTGACCTGCTGAATGGCACTATTCATGTGGACATTTCCGCGGAGGAAATGGCGGCTCGTCGGGCGCAATTGCAGCCTCGTTCCGGTGCTGCAGTTCGCCGCGGTTACCTCGCCGACTGGTCAGCAACCACGGCACAGGCCAGCCATGGCTGTGTCAGCCTTGCGATGTACCCGGAGTGCCGATCCGTGAACTGAAACGGTGCGTGTATCTGCTGTGGCAGCGAAGATGATGGCGCACGCTGCCACAGCGATCACGTTTTCTGAACAGGGACGAACAGTCTGTGGCGGCAGACCGCGAGAAGGGCGGGGCGTCGGGGCGCGAGTTTACGGCGGTATGCAGATGTGTTTGCGAGGAACGCGGACATGTCGCGGTGTGTGTGTGAAAGGCTGACCCGGACCGGTTGCTGAACATGGCAGGGCTGTTGACGGCAGCTGCGTCCCACGGCAAAGGGTCAGACAAACAGTTTGCCGACAGGGACTCCGTGATCGGTCAGTGGGACAGGACGATCGCCGTCGTACAGTTCTTTGGCGGGATCGATTCCCAGAGCCGCGTAGATGGTGGCGTGAAGATCGGGAACGGAGACGGGTGAATCCGTGATGGTGCGACTGAATTCATCGGTGGCTCCGATCACTGTTCCTGTTTTCAGTCCGCCTCCGAACAGAGGGACGCTGAACGCGGTGCTCTGATGACCGCGACCGCCACCGCCGTCGAATTCCGGAGGCCGACCGAATTCCGTCGCGACGACGATCAGCGTGGAATCGAGGAGAGCGCTGCGTTCGAGGTCATCGAGGAGTGCGGCGAGCGATTTGTCCAGTTCCTGAATCAGCACATGTTGATTTTTCTGGCCATCATTGTGGGTGTCCCAGCCGGTGCCGTTGATGAAGTTCAGGTTGAAGGCGACTTCCACGAACTTCACACCGCTCTGGACAAGGCGACGGGCCAGCAGGCACCGCTGACCGAACTCGGATCCATAGGCTGTTCGCAGATCGGCGGGCTCGGAAGCGAGATCGAAGACGGAGGCGAACGCGGGACCGGCGAGTGCATCGCCTTTTTCGCCGGCTGCCAGATAATCCTGAACGTCCCGAAAGCCGCTGTACCGGCGTTGCAGATCCTGGCGGACATTTTTCATCATGCGTTGGCGGCGGGCCAGGCGCTCTGGTGTCACATCGAGCGGGCGTCGGAGCCCGGCGGGGCCGCTTTCGGTATCGATCAGGTACAGATAGTTGTGTCGGGCGCCAAGAAATCCCGGGCCGCGTGTGGCGCTGGGATAACCCATGACGACGTAGGCTGGCACATCACTGTCGTTTTGTCCGAGTTCGTGTGAGACCACCGACCCGATGGACGGGTAAACCGTGGTACCCGTCGGCGCACGACCAATGTGCATGCGATTGACAGCAGCGGCGTGTTCATCGATGACCTCATGATGCACAGACCGAATCAGACAGCACTTGTCCATCCGCTGCGCGACGGCTGACAGATGTTCGCAAACCTGAACGTCGGCAATCGCGGTGGGGATGGCGGCATAGGCGGAGCCCGGTTTTTTACTGCCCTGTGAAGGGTCGCCCTGAACCTTGGGATCCCACGTATCGATTTGGGCAGCGCCACCGCCGAGCCAGATAAAGATGCAGGCCTTTGCCGACCCGCGAGGAGTGGCTGTGGGCGGAGACCACGTTGACGCCTGCAGAGAGGCGTTTGTCGTGGCTGAAAAGGTCGTCAGACCAGTTCCGGCGATTTGCAGAAGTTGTCGGCGGGTGGGGAAGTCATTCATGTCGGAGACTTTTGGAAGCCACGTGGAATTTGGCGTGGACCCTGTTTGCCGCGAGCGACAGACAGAAGACTGTTGGATCCCATGATAGAAGCGTCCGTGGGGATTTGATATACCGCAGCAATGAGGGGGCAGAAAATCCGGGAATTTTTCGTGACGCGCTGGTCCTGCGGTATGCGAAGTTTGGCCTGCCGTGTTCAGCGGTGGCCAAGGGCCAGCAACTTGTTGCGGAAGTGCGGGGACGTGTTGGTTCGCGTTGCTTTTTGCCGCGGGTTCCGGAGTTCCATGAGCGGGAAACATTTCAATGCAGTGGATTGATCGACAGCGTCTGTCCAGCGAGTTGCTGGCTGGTACATTTCTGAACCTTGGTTCTTCGGCCGCCGTGGAAATTGCGGCGGGACTGGGCTTTGACTGGGTGTTACTGGACATTGAGCATGGCTCCGGATCGTGGGCTGATCTGCGACCGCAACTTCTGGCGGTGCAGGGGACCTCTGCAGCGCCAATCGTGCGTGTGCGTTCGCTGGATGCGGACGACGTGAAGTTTGTGATGGACAGTGGTGCAGCGGGAATTATGTTTCCGTACGTAGCGAATGCAGCGGAAGCCGCGCAGGCCGTTCGCCTGATGAAATATCCTCCAGTTGGAGTTCGTGGAGTGGCGCAGGTGATTCGGGCCACCGACTACGGACGCAACTGGCAGCGTTATCTGGCCGAGGCGAATGAGCGATCGCTGGTGATTGTGCAGATCGAGACCCCTGATGCCGTGGCTCAGGCCGACGAGATCGCCGGTGTGCCGGGGGTGGATGTGTTGTTCGTGGGCCCGATGGATTTATCCGTGAACATGGGGCACGCGGGAGACTTTACGCAGCCGTTGTTTCTGCAGCATCTGCAGACGGTTGTGAGGGCGTGTGCAAAGCACGGCAAGGTGGCTGGAATTCTTTCACGGCCTGAGCTGGTGGAGCAGCACAAAGCGCTGGGATTTCGCTTCGTGGCACTTGGATCGGATGCCTCTGCGATTGCACAGGGAATGACGCAGAATCTGGCAGCACTGAGGCGTCATGGGCTGGTTGGGACCAGCGTTAACCGTTAGAAAAACTCAGTTGGTCGATAAAACCTGCGTAGACTACCGCGGCTGACTCACCGGAAATCCCTATGGATTCTCACGATTCGCGGCAGTTTTCCGGATTGGTACATTTGCTGAAAAACGCGGGGAATTCTGTTGAAAACATTGAGTTTTCATGAATCCCGCTTGCTCTGCGTGTCGTCTACAGGCGATAGAAAGCCGGGCAATTCCTCACAAAACTCTGACTTTTTTCCTCTCGGATTGACATCAGGTTGCGGTACGGTATCCTACGCGGTATCGACACAGGCATTCCTTCCGTTAACAAAGGTTTTTGGCTTCGATGGGACGTACAGAAAGACAACGAGAGATTGCTCGCCGCCGTAAGCGTAAGGTCGGTCTGACAAGACTGCGTGAGCGATTTGCAGCATCACGAAACGAAGGCGAAAAGGCAGAGATTCTCGCCAAGGCCCGACGGATGAGTCCGTTTGTTGAATTCGAAACGACCTGATTGGTCGTCGTTCGTCGTCAAGCACACCATGTGTGTTGATTGAAATCAGAAAAGGGAACTGGGTTTTTCCAGTTCCCTTTTTCATTGCGCGGAGGTCAGCAAGCGGAGCTGGTTTGGGTGCCTCGTTTGTTCAGCGAATTCGGGTGGGGCATCTATCGGATGTGGAAATTTACTGGCCGGCGGTCGCATCGATTGCCGTGGGGCGGCCTCAGTGTGTTGGGGCTGAGTTTTCGCCGAGTCGTAGCGTAGTCTCCGATTTTTCCTCAGGATGCTGAGTTCTGTCAGTCGTCACCGGAGCGGTCTTCGGTTTGAAGTGAGTCAGCAAGAGCAATTCCGTGGATTTTTTCCGGTGATGGCATTTCCACCGGAGCGTACAGGGCAGGCGGCCTCGATTTGTGCCGTTCCGCAGAATGTCCTCGTGATCCGGATTCGCGAAAACATGCGTTTTCTGCGAGTGTTGGGACCCCGCATTCGGCTGTTGGTGCGGTGATTTGCGTGTCTTCGGCAGCGTGTGCCGGAATCAGGCGGTGGTCGGGAAATTGCGGAAAAATTGAAGCGGCATCGGCCATCCGACATATTGACCGTTCCTGATTTTCGCAGGTATCAACCAACCCTAATCGGCCCGAAATCGCGCAGAGTCTCTGTGCGGCTGGGGGAAACAAGGCGGCTCGGATCGGTCATTACACGAGGTTGCGAAAACGGATTTTGCAGCCCGGATCGAGTCAACATATTTGAGTCATGGGTCCGGACCGGAATCGACCGGTTCGGAGATCATGGATGATCGCTGGCGGGAGTCGAGAAGTCCTGCCGGGTATTCCTGAAGGAGGATCCTAAATTGCACAAGGCCATCGGACTCATCACATGCGCTTCGGTGATGGCCGTGTCGCTGTATTTGTTCAGCGGCGGCGATCCGTCACGAACGTTGTCGGCACAGACTGAATCCC
>CAIYBH010000299.1 GCA_903924405.1 uncultured Planctomycetaceae bacterium
AACCGCAGTTCACACGGAGTAACCGTCTGCGGATACCGGGTATTTCCCGGCACGATTTATCTCTCGCGCACTCGGCGGGATCGGTTCGCCCGAGCTTTGACGCATTGGGAATCGGAATGGCTCGCCGGGCGAATCCGTTCACTTGAGCTACAGCGGCGGATCGATGCGACGCTCGGAATGACTGTCGATGCTGACGCTCGCAACTGGATCGGCGAGTGTGTTAAGCGACGGTCCCGGTCTGATGTGATCGAACGGCTCGACGCGATCAAGATTCGCATTTCTCACGACGACAAATGAGTTTCGGCAATGCCATACTTGCCATTGAAGTCTGTGGTTGGTATCAAATGCTTAAGGGCACGAGACGAATCGTCGGCGATCCGGGTCATCCGTGGTGGGAGCTGGGACAACCCCGCGCAGAACGTGCGGGCGGCGTACCGGAATGGCAACCACCCCGGGAACCGTGACAACAACCTGGGCTTTCGCTGCTCCAGCTCACGAGGAAACCGGTTGGTTTCTCCCTGAACAGTCCCGCGTCCTGTCCGGAAGAACTTCCTTGTGAAGCTCTCTGGCAAATAGAAAATGGCCGCCGGTGTGTCAGTAGTGTCCCGCAGAAGCGTTCGCAAACGCTCGCCGGTTGGCCGCTCTTTTCAGGGTGACAAATTATGCCCGCGCTTGGCCCGTTGACACTCCAGCACCCACTGGCCGACGGCATTCCGCCCGCCTGGGTATCCGCATGGGGAGAGGACGACTACGGGCCGTGGGTCGAGATTCACGTTGCAGACGCACGGCAAAGTCTGCGGTGGATTCCGCCTGGGACCTTCCTGATGGGATCCCCGGATTCGGAAAATGGACTGAATTCCATCGAAGGCCCGCAGCAGCCGGTGACGATCAGTCATGGCTTCTGGCTGTTCGACACGCCCTGCACCCAGGCGCTGTGGCAAGCGGTGATGGGAACGGACCCCAGCCATTTCAAGGGTGCTCAGCGGCCCGTCGAATCCGTGAGCTGGGAAGACTGCCAACGGTTCATCGACGCACTCAACAGCGCGCTGCCGGACCTGCGACTGGCGCTTCCCACTGAAGCCGAGTGGGAATACGCCTGCCGCGCGACACAGCAGACATCGACGGACATCGGCGACTTGACGATCGATGGAAAGGATCATGTAAAGGGACTGGAAGACATCGCGTGGTACCAGGCCAACTCAGAGGACGAGACTCACCCAGTCGGCGAGCTGCAGCCAAACGATTTCGGACTGTTCGACATGCTTGGCAACGTGTGGGAATGGTGCCGCGACAACGCATACCGGAAATACGAACCAGACCACGTGACTGATCCTGTGCATAGGGTGGGAGATTCGTCGGCGTTCCGGGTCATCCGTGGTGGGGGCTGGGACGCCCCCGCGCTGTTCGTGCGGGCGGCGTTCCGGTTTGGCATCCACCCCGGGTCCCGTGACCGCCACCTGGGCTTTCGCTGCTCCAGTTCAGGGAAGTGATCCGGGACAGGAAGTCGGGACGCGGGAGGGAGGAGCCGGAGCGGAGCGGTCGAAGCCGTCGCGGAGCAGGCGGAGATAGCGCAGCGAAGTGCGACGACAGGTGAGGCACGGTTGGCAGTGCCGGTCATTCTGCCAGACAGTGCCATGCACGTCGTTGATGACGGGATAACGTGTCGATCCGCAGATCGCCTTCGACCTTCTGAATCCCATGGCGCCTTATGCACCAGGTGTTGAGGAACGTTTCCCAGGGTTCTGCTGCGGCCACTGAGGCTGTGGGGAGCGCGACCAACACAAGCAGTGTGACGATGACGACGGCACACAAACGTTCCCGATCACGGCGAGCTGAAATGTGTGAAGATGAATTCATGAAGGAATTCCCTGCCTGCCGGATACCTGCTGAGCTCGGTGGTTGTCAGCCACAATCGCCTGACGCGCCATAGATATCTTGAACACAGCGGCGTGAGAACGCAATGCGGCAAGTCTGAGTCCCCGTGCGGAATTCCATGATTTGCCGGTGAAATACCGTCGCGATCACAAGGCTGGCTCAGCGTGTTGTTGCTGTCTGCACGCTGCGGCATCGCAACCCGTCCGGGGCCCTTTTGGGTGTTTCTCGGAAGGTATTGCCGTAACAGGATCAGAAATCGAACTGTTCCGCATCCGCCACAGCGGTCAGTTCAAACAGTTGATCTACCTGTTGCTGCCACAGAGCGATTGTCGCGGACGTCGGCTCAGAGTGTTCCGGCGGAGTCTGTGGCAGATTTTTTCTGGCCACGACGTCCCGCTTGCGACGTTGCGGCAACTGCGGTTCTGCCCGCTCCAGCAAGCCGTTCGACAGCGGCTGCAGTTCCCCCTCACTCGTTGTCGCCACGGTAAACACCCATGCATTGCTCCATGGACCCAACTCTCCGGTTGTGCTGACCGCCTGCACCCATGCTCGGTACACTCGCCCGCTCACAAACGGTTGCTCTGCCTGGAATGAGTTGTTGGTGAGATCCGTGCGATAAATCAGCTTCGCGCCTTCCACATTGCCGTTGACCTGCAGGATGTATCGTTCCGTGCCTGTGACCGCCTGCCATGTGATCAGCGGCCTGGTGGAGGCGACCGGAGATGTCGGCCCCGTCAGGGTGGCTTGTCCGCCGACATAGAATTCCTGACGCAGTGACCAGGCACTGCGAAATCCAGCGATTGACGAATCAGCGATCGCCCACCACGCGTAGCGCCCCGCCGGCAGTGCGGCAGGCGGTGTCCAGTCGCTGGTGGGTAGCCCTGAAACGTTTGCCGCAGTACTGCCGTCCACCAGTGATCTGAGATAAACACCGTAGCTGGTCGCTCCGCGGATGTCACCAAAATCGAACAAAGGTGTGCGATTGAAGGTGGACAGTACAGGAGCAATCACCTGTGGAG
>CAIYBH010000300.1 GCA_903924405.1 uncultured Planctomycetaceae bacterium
GTCACGGATCTGGGTATACTGATTCTGATCCACGCTTCCGGGCACAGACGCTGCAAAATCCGGTTGAAAATACAGTGAAACGTGTTCTGAGATATCGCCTGAGAGAATCAGTCGGGCACGGCGAATCAGGAATCCCTGACGGTCACCAACGGAACTGTCACCGGGCAACTGTGGATCGCCGAGACCGTCGTCGCGTGTGACATCACTGATGCGAAACTGGGCGTATCCCCTGATTGAGTACTTCTCGAACCATTTCTTGTCCTTCTTTGCGTCCTCTTCCTTCTTCTTTTTGGCTGCCGCTGCTTCGGCCTCTGCGTCTTCCTGAAGTTTGAGTTGCAGGTCATTCAGACGCTGGCTCGTCTCTACTGACAGGTTTCGCAATTCATCTATACCAGCGTCAGTTGGGGGAGTGGTGTGTGACTGCAGCGTCTGGGAAGCGTTCTGTTGCAATTCGGCGTTTTCTGCCTCAAGGGCCTCGACGCGTTCCTGCAACTGCTGTAGTGCTGCTGAAAACGCATCGCCCTCGTAACCGGCAGAGTCTGCTGGAAGTGTGGCACGCACAAAGGGTTCTTCAGCTGAGGTGACAAGGGCCGCTGACTGAATCAGGACGATCGCCAAAGCAAGAAATCCACGCATTTTTGATCTTTCGACCGCCTGAAGGCCGGTCAGCTACGACGAGTCGGGAGCGCCTTTTCAAGTAAAAGTCGCCTTCGACCCACGAAAATGAACGAATGATGAATGCCTGCCAGTAGAATCGGACAAATCGAAATAAGTGATACAGCCTGAATTGTTAAGAATTACACTCACGAGAACACGACTGCCTCGGCATGAGGCCGGTGCGACCACGACGCTGCCGCAGAATTCGCAGGCTGCACGGCCTGGTCGTCTTCCTCGGTGGTCAAATAGTCCGTTAGTGCATGAGCAATCCTCGGATCGCAACATCTCTCCAAGTGCAGTCCCGGTGTCTACATGCGGGGAAGGGGAGAGTCCGCCGGAGGCACGACGTATCATTCAACGACTGTTCGTCGGGTGTTCTTTCAACTTCCGAGTTGTGGGTATTGGGCAAGGTTCGTCAGCGTTCGAACGTGCCTCGTCGGTGATGCAGCATGGTTTCGGTTTTCTGGGGCAGTTGATCTCCCGCAAACCGAGGCTGTTGCCCGGGTGGGAATATTCCTGTTCGTCACACCGGGGACTTCACTTGGTTTGACCCCGAGCCAGTGCGGCTACCGTTTGGTTTCAGGGCAACGAATTAGTGCCGGTTCAGGTTGTCGACAATGGTCAGGCAAAAACATGCAAGCATCGATCGTTCCCCGTTCTCTGAGTGTGTCACAGCACACTGAACGTCTCTCAAGGCATGGTAGCGAGACGCCTGTGCCGAGGGGGCCGCGGGACACATGCCGTGTCGGAGGCAAGTTGCAGCCGCCGGAGGGCGGGGCAGAAACCGAGCCCGGTTCAAGTGGTGCCTCTGTCCGCCTGACAAGCTGTTTCCCGGCCCGGATCCCCGGGAATTCCCTGCACCATTGAAATATCCGGAGTGGAAACTGATCGGAAAAAACGCCGACACGACAGAAAGCATTGAGCTCATGAAACCCGCTACCGGGGGCTTGGAATTTTAACGGCGCGATCCCCACTGCATTTCAGCAGGGCGATTATTCCAGTCGCGAGGACGCATTTCGCAGGATCCGATCACCAGGGTGCAGACCGGCCAGAATCTGCACCTCACCATCGTGTACCTCTCCGGGGGTGATTGCCACCCGGACGAATTCCTCACTCGCAGGTTTACTCTGCAGCAGCACACATGGTTCGTTGTTGGCTCGCACAACCGCATCTTTCGGAATCACTACCGTTTCAGGATTGTCCGTGACTGCCATCGTCACGGTCGCATCCATCTGAGAGTGCAGAAGTTGTCGCTGATGGTCAGTGGGCATCATGAGTGCTTCTACAACGTATTCTCGAAGTTCTGTTCCGTTTACAAACCGACTGCGCGGGTAGTTCGAGACTCGTTCAATTCGGGCCTCGATGATTTCCTGTTCAAACCCGGGCAGACTTACCTCGACGCTCATCCCCACACCTGCACGATAAACAAGTGCCTCATCCAGGGGAAAACTCACTTTCAGCTCGCTCTCATCCGGGATTTCGAAAACTGCCTGGGAGAAGTATACGGACTTTCCCTCTTCGATCGTCCGGATACCCCGACTGCGAGCCCACCAGTTATTGGCGTGAATGACTCGTCCCGAGCGTGGTGCTCGCATCGTGCAGGCTTCAATACTCTCGCGAGCTGTGCGGGCATATCGCTCATAAATGTCCAGACGCCGCTGGTCAGACAACGCCATCATTCTGCTTCGTGTTTCTGCAAGTGAATTCGACAAATCGGTGCGAACCAGATTCAGATTCAGGTAATCCACCCGATGCTCCAGCTGCCGCAGCATCTTTGGATTGGAGAACTTTTCGAGCAGCGTCTGTTGACCCTGTAAGCGACGCAATTGTTCTTCGCGAGTTGTTGCGGAAAACTCAGCGAGGTCAACTTCCGCTCGATTTGCCAATCCGGTCATCCACAATTGATTTACGAAACTCAGGTCTTCGCTGGCCGTCTGGGCCTGGGTCTCGCTGACACGGATATCTCTCTGCAGTCGCTCCATTTGCTTTGGATAAGTGCCTTCGACGTATTGCCTCAATTCCATTTCAGCACTCTGCAGCACGAACTTTGCGTCAGACAGTCGTCTCTCAGCAGCAGCCTGCTGCAACTCCTGCTGCTTCATCGATGCTGTCAATGCGGCATTCGCGCGAATCAGGGAGATCTCACGCGATCGCAGAAATTCCTGGATCTCTGCGGAATCGAGAACGCAGACGACATCGCCCTGCTCGACCCATGTTCCTTCGGGAACGAGACTTAAAATACTGACGGTCCAGTGGCAAGCGGATTGCGCAACGCTGGAGGAAATTGGCTCAATCGTCCCGGGAATTTCACGCGTGATCCGGAAACGCCGCGGCTGGACGACGACCACGTCGTCAGAAGATACTCCTGCACGCGTCTCGAATTGCCAGACCGCTATCGACATGCCGCAGATCAGGGACAGCGCGATGCCCGCGATACGTGGTAAACGTGAATCAAAACACTGCCTGATTAAATGCAAGCGGAAGGCCATGGCACACCTCGAAGGAGGGATCACCGACAGCATGGCACTGCGGTGACAGAGGTTGGTGGGGAGGGAGCAACAATCGGGGGAACACAACACGGCAGAGGGAAAACTCCTCCCAGAACCCGACGCCAAAAACGCCGAGCCCATGCGTGTCTGTTCGAGATCATAGGGACTCCATCGGAATGAAGAACCTCGAAATCTGCTCCGATGCAGATGATTCCTGGAATGGCGCCCAACGCGTTCTTAATTTCCCGAAAAACAGTACGCAAAAACGGCAATTGACGCGAAATTCGGCTTGTTGTGGTGTTTACTTGTACAGTGTTGCGGGGGCTGTTTTTTTTCCACCGCATTCCCTCGATTTTTTTATGGAGTTTCCTGCAGGGGGCGCGCAGACTGACATATGCGGCCGTACACGCCCTGTAAAATGGCCCTGCACGATTTGCTGGACGGCCATCTGCAACCACGCAGGGTTCATAGAGACTCTCAGGGTTATCCGACGCAGCGACGTGTTTGCACAGCATCAAATCCAGGTGTTCTGCTCGCATAACGAGAGGGGACCACCCGTCCTCGGTCATCAGGTGGAATTCCTGTGTCCGTGTCTCATTTCTAATTGCTGAATGATGCTGGCTTCGCGAGTGTCGCTATCCGATGGTTGAGCGAGGGCTGGCGAACCGGCGGCGCAGGACAAGCGTTTTGGTAAACACAGAGGTACACAGCGTTTTACAGCGAAACACTGAGAATTCATGCATTTTGGTGGTGGCAATGGTGGTGAAAGCGCTCTTCACGTTTTCGTCCCGTTTTTTGTCTGTTTCGCTATCCCAGCTTGAGCCAGGAGAATCGATGAGCCCGTTTTCTACTTTCCAACGACGCCTGCTGCCGTCCTTGCTCACATTCGTCCTTGCCATCTCTTCAGACGCTCAAAATGCGTCGGCCACCGATGAGCCTGTTCGGCAGGATTTGTTTGTTGCGGGGCAGCACGAGGTCGCTCTGTATCGAATCCCGGGAATCGTGGTCACTCCCCGTGGAACAGTGCTGGCTTACTGCGAGGCACGCCGCAAAAGCAGCAGTGATTGGGGCGAAATTGAAGTTCATCTGCGTCGCAGCACCGATGGCGGGGAGACATGGTCCGCCCCTCGGCAGATTGCACATCACGGAGATCGGGTTGCAGGAACCTCAGGCAATCCCATTCATGACCGCGAGCAGACCGTCAATAACCCTGTGGCGATCGTGGATCATCAGACCGGTACGATTGAGTTTCTCTACTGTGTCAACTACGCCCGCTGCTTTGCAATCCGATCCACAGATGACGGAGAGTCCTGGAGTTCCCCACTGGAAATCACAGCCGCTTTTGAGGGTTTTCGCAAAGGGTGTGACTGGAAGGTGTTGGCCACCGGGCCCGGTCATGGAATTCAACTGAAGAGTGGACGGCTTGTCGTGGCTGTTTGGCTCGCCTATGGTGGCGTCAGAGATCACCACCCTTCGGTGACGGCGACAATCTTCAGTGATGATCATGGTAAGACATGGCAGGCTGGAGAAATCGCCGTCCCGGACGAGGGAGATTTCGAGGATCCGAATGAGACGATGCTGGCGGAGTGTTCAGACGGTCGCGTCCTGCTGGTCACTCGCAATGAGGGCAAAGTCAGTCGCAAGATTCTGACTTTCAGCAGTGACGGAGCTACCGGATGGAGTAAGCCTCGATTCCACGAGGAGCTCTGGGAACCCATCTGTATGGCTAGTTTGCTGTCGATACCCGATCGCCCGGGAATGCTTGTGTTTTCAAACCCGCATTCACTGGCTCGTGATGCGCAGGGCAGGGAGATTCCGGGGGGACGCGGAAAACGCGAAAATCTCTCCCTGAAAATCAGTTACGATAATGGCACGACATGGCCCGTGAACCGAACCCTGGAAGCGGGACGAAGTGCCTACTCCGACCTGGCAGTCCTGCCGGATGGAACTCTGTTGTGCTTTTACGAAGCAGAGAATCGTTTGAAGCTGGCCCGCATTTCTCTGGACTGGTTGGAACGGAAAACACAACCGCAGTAGCTATGGCCCATTCATCCACGGCACTGGAATCAACATGTCCCGGTCTGCCATCACCACTGAACCATATTTCTGCAGCCATCTTCCTGATGTCGCAGATGAAGTTTCCAGTCGCTGGCTCGGTTCGCGATTATTCTGCATACCGCCGCGACTGCAAAGGTTCCAGCGCGTCTCAATTGCCTCATCCCGCTTGTCAAAACGCCTCGATCAGGAGGCTCACTGGTTCCGATATCTGCGGGCGGCTTTCCGGTCTTGCCACTGGGAGTCGACCCTGATTCCCGTGATTCAGTCGACGGCCGGTTCGGAACTCGTCGCACGCGCCTGTGAATTGTTCGGCTTTGGCAAGCTGCATGTGCGTCTGCCGGCGGATGATGGCTTTGACGACGTGTTCCGCTCCCCTGATGAGCGGGCCTCATGGTCAGACTACTGTCGAAGTTTTTCGGCTGATTCAGGGACATCAGTGGGCGACGGTTTGACATTATTCGTCTCTCCGCAGTTCCATTCGAACCCGACTCAGGCGGCCGCGGAACCCCTGCAAACGCTGCCTCTTGCTGACCGTCTGCTGTTCCTGCTGGCTCACCGAATCTGTATCCCCTCGATGCGATCCGGGGGAACGATCAGTCGCCTCGTCACGGAACATCTTGCAGATCGGACCCGATGTGCAGTGCCTCTGCTGATTGCAGCCAATTCCACCGGCCGATTTCCGGGATGTCTCAGGAGCGAGTCCGGCCCATGGATCCCGTGGCGAATGCTCGATTGCCAGGCTTCGTCTGAGGGCTGGAATCAGACACAGGAGCAGACAATGCCTGCCGCCCAGGAGTCTTCCGGCGAGTCCGCTGCGGCATCGATCGTACCGGTGCCGATTGATAATCCGGTCAGCAGACCTGAAAACTGGTTGTGTCACTGGACGCGATCAGCGAGCGGTCAGTGGCCCGGTGAAGCCCGCGAGGAGTACATCGACCAACTGATACTGGACGATTCGCCTGTCGATCGGTCGGCGCGTGCCACACTTCTACGGATAATTTCTGAGCAACGGATTCGGGGCTCTACACTGGCTATCCGCGGCACCTACGACGTGGCAGCATTCACTGAAGTACCGCTGGCAGAATTTCGAAGTCGGCGGATCTTTCGCAGTCATCGACAACGCTATGACTTTGAACCGTGGGGAATTGCCATCCGTCGTGACGTGCTGCAGCAGTTGGGTGGAAAACCAGTCCTGTACGGATCAGAGGAACACTGGAATCAGTTGTCTGCGAGTGATCGACCGTTTTTTCAGAAAACGACCCCGGACGGGGTGATTGATACGGCGGCGGAACGTGAATGGCGAATTGCTGGCGACCTGAGACTGGACCGACTACCGACGGGCAGTGTTTGCGTTTTTGTGCCCACTGCTGAGGATGCTTTGCGCTTGCAGCCTGCTTGTGAGCACCCGATTTGCGTGGTCCCGGAGAATGGGCAGTCGTAGAAAAATCGTGTCGCGAGGTCGTCAAACGGCGTGACATTTACAGTAATGTGATCGCGAACCCAGGGGCACGCATATGGCATCACGAAGTCTTCGTCGGGCTGCCATGTGGATAGCGACCAACGAGGCACGAATAAAAACACAGCTTCGTATGACCTCAGCATGCATCGTCAGGCGGGTCGGATTCACGAGCCAAAAAGCAGGATGGGGTACAGCGCCGAGTCAGGGGGCATAGACGAAATACCAACAATGACTCTGCAGCCGAGCGAATTAAATGATCGAATCCGAGACGTTGTGACTGGATGGATTTGCGATCCACGGGCGATAGTTTCGCCGACGTACCGAGCCGTCTCGCTGGATGTCGTAATGAATTCCCCTCCAATCGATCTCACGCATGCGCAAGGCACTGAATAAGGCAACAAAGTACAGCACCACTGTGACTGGAATCATGGGCAATTGCATCAGTGTCAGTCCGGGGATCGGCCGGTCTTTGGGCGCGTTCAGATGCAGACACATTTCAATGTACATCAGAGGCATTACCGTCAGGGCGATCGTACTGAGAGTCAGCACCAACAGGGTCATCGCAGAAATCGTGTGGCCGGCTGCAAGGGTCAAGGGAACGATGACACCTGTGGCTACGGCGGAAATCACAAGTCCGATGCAGGTGAGCATCAACTGGTAACGCGCGGGGTGATAGCGCAGAACGGAAAATGTCTGACGACGAATAAATCGATAGCAGCCCGACAGCGAAATCGTTTCGGTGTTAACCATGGAAAGGCCGGGAACGGTGACCACACGAGCTGCGCGCCGGCGCAGAAACGCGACGACGCTGGTGTCTTCAACAAAGCTGCGGCTCCAGACCTGCTGCAACTCGGGGTCTCGCAGCAGCGACGCACGGTAGGCGAGAGTTCCGCCCCATAAGACATCGAGGCTGAACATCTGTGCCGACGCTGCTGCCCCCCATGTGCGACGAACTATCGAGCCACAATTGTTCCGCGTCGGCAGGAACCAGCGCATACCACTGACGGCACCGACCGTCGGATCGGAGAACGGGCCAACTAATTCGCTGATCCACCACACAGGTGCCGACACATCTGCGTCGATGACCGCCACAATCTCCGTGTTTGCATCCAGCGACTGAATCCCCTGCAGGAGTGCGCTGCATTTGAGGCTACAGGTTTCCAGCCGTTTTGTCAGTACGACTGGGTGCCAGGCGATATTCGGAAATCTGCTCATCGCCTGCCGCACACTGCCCCAGGCGGAGTCTTCCTCGCTGTCAAGTATGACTCGAATTTCAAAGGAGGGGTAATCCTGGAGACAGAGTCCCTGCAGGCAATCATCGAGCAGCGGGTCCGCTCCTCGCAGCGGAAGCAGCACTGCCACATGCGGATGCTTCCTTGCGGAACCGGCAGGGGGTGACTGTCGTTTCAGTGGATAGTATCTGGCAATGCGCAGCGACCACCAGGCTGTCCGTCCCCAGCTGATCAGGACAAGCAGGATGGCAGTAAGAGTCAACAGAGTGATCACGGCATCCCTTCTGATTTCTGCTGATTGGACGTGCCACACTGGCCCGTCGTTCGCTGCGGCCACAGCGAAGGTGCTTAGGCGAGGTCATGGCATTCGAAAGACTCAGATGTCGAGTTGACGGACATCCAGTGCGTGTTTCTCGATGAACTCACGACGAGGCTCCACAGCGTCGCCCATGAGGACTCGGAAAATCTCGTCGGCCGCTGCGGCATCTTCCATGCGCACCTGAAGCAGAGTTCGTTTTTCCGGATCCATGCTGGTGTCCCACAATTCCTCGGAGTTCATTTCGCCGAGACCTTTGAAGCGTGTGACCGTGAGTCCTTTTTCTCCAAGGTGTCGCAGTTCTTCGAGCAGGTCACGGAGGCTGGTCAGCGGTACGCGATCATCATCGCGTTCGAGGATGAACGGATACACTGGTTCCGCATTGCGGACGCCTGCCGGCGTAAAGTCTGCCACGAAGAATCCATAATCGCGGAGTTGCTGAAAGACTTCGTTGAGCGTTTTGATTTCATGAAGGTCGACGAGTTGCGCGTTGACTGTCCGTTGTGTCGCCGGTGCAACGTCTCCGGGAGCAGGCTCCGGAGGCTGCAGATTTCGTACAAACGCTTCGGCCTCGTCGCGTTCCAGGAACCAGCGTTCTGTGTCACTGTACAGCACACGGTAGCGAGGCAGTCGGGATTTCTCTTCACTGTTGAACTTCAGGAGGTAGCGAATGTCGATCCCGCGTCGCTCCAGCAATTCGAGTGGTTGTTCCATGCGTTCTGCAAGGTCCACGAGGCGGCGAAGATTTTCGCCTTCGAAGGGCGTGTTATCGGCCTTGACTATCAGCCGTGCGCCAGTCATTCCCAGACTGATCAGTTCTGACATCATCTGCTGGTGAGTCTGCACATAGCGCACCTGCTTTCGCTGAATCACGCGAAACAGCGGTGGCTGAGCGATGTAGATGTGGCCGTTCTGCACGAGTTCGCGCATGTGGCGGAAGAGGAATGTGAGCAGGAGCGTACGAATGTGACTTCCGTCCACATCGGCGTCGGTCATCACAATAATCTTGCCATACCGGCGCTTGCTGATGTCCATTTCGTCATCGCCGCCGGCTGGTGAAAGACCGATGGCGCGAAACAGGTTGCTGATTTCTGTGTTGTCCAGAACTTTGACCAGCTGTGCCTTCTCGACATTCAGGATTTTACCTCGCAGAGGAAGAATGGCCTGAATGCTGGAGTCTCGTCCTGTGTCTGCTGAGCCTCCGGCGGAGTCCCCTTCGACGAGATAGAGTTCTGTGGATTCCAGATCACGACTGCGACAGTCCCGAAGTTTTTCGGGGAGGCCTCCGGTGGTGAGTGCCCCTTTGCGTCGCACCATGTCCCGGGATTTTCGAGCAGCCTCGCGGGCTTCGGCCGCCATGATGGCTTTGGCGACCAGCTTTTTAGCGATGGAGGGGTTTTCCTCGAGATAACGGTTGAAGGCATTTCCCACAACCGTCTGTACGGCACTTTCGACCTCAGCGTTCGTCAATTTGACTTTGTTCTGAGATGTGAACTTGGGATCGGGGACTCGTACAGAGACGATGGCTGTCAGGCCTTCACGGAAGTCCTCGCCGACCGGGGTGATTTCCTTGAATAGATTTCCCGCTTTGGCGTAGTTGTTCATCGTACGCGTCAGGGCCGCGCGAAATCCGCTGAGGTGGGTCCCGCCATCCGGGTTGAAGATGTTGTTGGCAAAGGTCAGCACATTTTCGGTGTAACCGTCGTTGTACTGCATCGCCGCTTCGACCACGACGCTGTCTTCCTCATCGACCGTGCGAAAGACATCCGCTGTAAGCGGCGTTTGGGTGCGGTTGAGGTAACGGACGAACTCCACCAGCCCATCTTCAAAATGGAATGTCTCAGTCTGCCCGACTCGTTCATCCCGAATGGTGATTTTGATTCCGGGTGTGAGGAACGCGAGTTCCCGCATACGACGACTGAGCGTGTCGAGTGAGTAGCGGGTTTCTGAGAAGATGGTGGGATCGGGAAGGAAGGTGAGCCGTGTTCCGGTACTGTCCGCCCGTCCGAGCTGACGTAATTCGGAAGCGGCCCGCCCTTTTTCAAAGTCCATGACCCAGACAAATCCGTTGCGACGTATTTCCGCTCGCAGCCAGGTACTGAGTGCATTGACGGCCGTGATCCCCACGCCGTGCAGCCCGCCTGTCCCGACGCGATATCCACTCTCGCGATTGAACTTACCACCGGCGTGGATTTCCGTCAGCACCACTTCCAGCGCAGACCGGCCATCGCCCTTCACGGCATCCACGGGAATACCGCGACCGTTGTCCACGACCGAAATGCTCTCATCAAGGTTGATCTGGACTTCGATTTCGGAAGCGAATCCGTTGACGGCTTCGTCAATACTGTTGTCGACCACCTCATACACGAGGTGATGCAGGCCGGGGGCTCCAGTATCGCCGATGTACATCGCAGGCCGCGTTCGAATCCCTTCGACACCCTTAAGATGCTGAATATCTTCGGCACTGTAGGTCTTGTTGGATTCGACGGGCTTGCCGGCATTTTCAGGAGTCGTCTCTGACACTTTTCGGCCTTCTTCCATTGAACAGGTTTCTTCACACGTCTCAGCAGGGGGGAACTTACCGAGAGGTTCGGTCTTCCCTACCGAACCCGAACGTATCGCACTCCGCGGATTTCAGAATCCGGCAGCCGTGTTTTCAACTGCTGCAGGATTTCCTCATGCATATAGCCACGGAGTTCTTCGAGGACCGCACTATTGGTGACTGCCACTTCGACAATACCGTCCTTTATTTTTCGGGCATGACTGCGTCGAGCCAGTTCCGGCCCCACAATCAATTTCCACTCAGCGTCGAGAGTGTCTGTGGCCGAGCGATTCATCAGGCCCTTCTGACGAATCAATCGAAACAGCGCATTCCCTAATGAGCCGGGCATGGACGGTATGTCGTCGGCGGATTTCCTCACACTGCTTATCCTGTCGAACATCCATTTTCAGAACTGACCTGCATTTTCCTGAGTCGACCGGACACCGGCCATTTCAGGACGACACAATCTCCCGATCAGCGATCCTGCGTCAGCGGCATGATCACGTAGGTGTACGAATCTTCGACACGGAATACGGCCGCCGTATCGGAATCCGTCAACTGCAGATCAACCAGCGTCTCCGGGGCCAGCACTCGCAGAAACTCGGCAACATACTTCGGGTCAAAGGTGATGCGAATGTCATCGTGATCATACTCGACCGGCAGTTCAATGCGCGAATCGCCGACAGCACTGGCCTGACTGCTGAGCGCCAGCACGGAGTTTGAGAAATGAAAGTCCACTCCGCGACTTTCTTCATCGGTGACGATCAGCGACTGACGAACCGCGGAGAAGAATGGCCCGCCTGTGAGCCGCACATTGACATTTCCGCTGCGGGGAATCACGTCACGGTATCTTGGGAATCGCCCTTCGACGAGGCGACTGTAGACGGTGCAGGGACCAGACCGCATCATCACGTCATTTTCATGAACCGCAATGTCCACGAACTCGGCCTGCGGATCGATGGAGCGTTCGAGGAGGGTCATGGCCTTGGTGGGAACGACGGTGGTACGAGCCGGGATCACGGGGGTCCCCAGAGTCTCGCAGGAGGCTGTTGTTACCGCCAGCCTGCGACTGTCTGTCGCGGCCAGGGTGATGGTGCCTTCGCTGAATTCCAGTAACAGACCTCCAAGGGCGTAGCGAGTGCTCTCGGTGTCCGTGGCGAATGATGTGCGGCGAATCATCTGTCGGAAGACGGGGGCCGGGACGCGGAAGTAGCTTTCTTCCCCGAATTCCGGGACCGGCGGAAACTCACGAGGATCTTCGCTGGAAAGCCGGAACCTTGAGTTCGCGGCCTTCACGACGATCGTCTGATCGTCCACCTGCAACTCAACTTCCTCACATTGCAGTTCGCGAAGAATTGAGGAGATTTTCTGCGTGGGCAGCAGCACTTCACCGGCGGAGGCTGTTGTAACGCCATTCACTCGATATCGAATTGCGACTTCCTGGTCCGTCCCGATCAACTGCACGCCGTCGGCGGAGACGGTCATCAGAACGTTGCGGAGGACGTCTTTGGGGGTACGTGTTGGTACCGCAGAGGCGGCGAGCGAGAAGGCTGTCGAAAACAAAGCACGGTTACAGATGAGCTGCATGAAAAAGATCCTGTCTCAACACGACGGGCCGTTAACTGACAGCCCTGTAACTTCCGGATTCGCGAGACGGGAATCACTGAATTCCCTGAGAATCCCGTTTCGAAACGCGATCGGCAGCCGGCCGACGGACTCGCGGCAATTGCTGCTTCCGGGGATTCTAGCAGCAACTGCATTCTGACGGTATCCTGGACCCGGGGGTTCGGCTCAGCTTTTTTGGCAGGATTTGCGTTTTCCGCCGATTTCGCGGGCGGCAGTGCCCGCTGAGCGTTCGGATTTCGGCCGGCAATCATTCCGCGTCGAGCAAATTCAGAATCTGACTTTCGACTCGGGCGGCTTTGGCTGCGTCGCGGAGTTTCTGGACGACGAAAAACTTGTGATTTGCCACATTCTGTTCCGACAGCTGCATGCGGCGAGCCACATCCTTATTGGCCCAGCCGAGCACAAAGATCAGTTCCACGCATTTCAGCCGCTCCCAGGACCCGTTTTTTCTGAAATCCCGGATGAGCTCGCGCAGTACCTGTTCCAGAAAGGCGGCCTCAGCCTGAACCCGCTCACTGCTTCGCATGATGCTGGAGGCGGCTCGGCCTGGCCCTGTCAAATCGCGTGCCGCACCATCTCTTGATTCCGATGTCAGGAGCGGCAGCATTGGTCGACGCCCGGATCTTCTCATGAAGTCCACGAGCTTGTGCGACGCGATGGAGAACATCCAGGATTCCAGCGGCGTTCGATCATCGTAGTTCGGCAATGCCTTCAGGAACCCCAATAATGTCTCCTGCACCACATCCTCAGCCGCCGTGCGATCCTGCAGCCGAGCCCTGGCGAAGGCCAGCAACCGGCCTTCATACATGTCAATGCACTGCTGCCACGCGTCCGGATTCCCGTCGCGAATTCGCTGCACCAATTGTCGATCTGCCTGGCTGGCGGTCATGGTCGGTTACGGCTGCACACTTTGAAATCAATCACCCGCAACGGCACAGCACCACCGGTGCCACTCGCCTTGCCTTGACAAGTCTACTAAAAACCGGGCCGATTTGCGAATTCAAAAGGAATCCAATTGGCCCTCGTGGCCCCAGCAGGCACCATGGCCACTTTCCCTGGGGGGAAGATTCTTCACGTTCCGGACCCTGCGTTCACCGTTTGATAAAGATCTGCGGTTTATTCCGACATTTCGAGCCGATTTCTCAGGTTCGCCGGATTCCTCCGCCTTCACTGCGAATTCGGCAGGTTGCGTTTGGGAATTCCTGATTCCTCGGTACAATCCCGAGGCGTTGCCGGGCTGCGGTGCTGCCACTTTCCAGCTTTTCGGCAACATTTCCGAGCGATTCCACGCGGAAATCTGCTCTTCCTGACTCTCCTGTTTCAGCGAGTAATCTCAGTGCCGGCAACTTCTGTCATCGGACTTCAGTGGGGCGACGAAGCCAAGGGTAAAATTGTCGACCTGTTGACGGAATCCCACCATGTCGTCGTCCGCTATCAGGGCGGTAATAACGCCGGACACACCGTCAAATTCGATGGCACGACCTATAAGCTCAGCCTGCTCCCCACGGGAATTCTGCACTCCCATATCACGTCCGTGATCGCTCCCGGGGTCGTCGTTAATCCACTGGCACTGCTGAAAGAACTCGACGGCCTTCAATCCGGCGGCCAGGATTGCTCCGGACGACTGCTCGTCAGCGACCGCGCCCACGTCATTTGCCCATGGCATATGCTCGAAGAGGCCGCGATCGAAAAATCGCGAGGCGCAGCGGCAATCGGGACGACCATGCGAGGAATCGGTACCTGCTATAAAGACAAAGTGGGCAGGTCTCACGCCATTCGCATCGGCGATCTCGTCAATAAAGATTCTTTCGCGGCAAAGGTCCGCGAAATTGTGCCCTTCAAACAAAAACTCCTGAATGCCCTCGATCCGGATTCCACTCAACTGGATGCCGACCAGATCATCGACCAGTATTCCAGTGCCGCAGATCGCATTCGCCCCATGGCCGTCGACACCACAGCATGGCTGCTCGATGCCCTTGATCAGCAAAAACACATCCTCTTCGAAGGCGCTCAGGGAAGCCTTCTCGATGTCGATCACGGAACATTCCCCTACGTCACCTCTTCGAACAGCTCCGGTTGTGGAATTCACAGCGGCAGCGGAATTCCCGAACGCGCCATTCAACGCATGATCGGCGTAGCAAAGGCCTACACGACCCGCGTCGGCGGCGGACCGTTCCCGTCTGAACTGGATAACGAGATCGGGCAGAGGATCCGTATCGCTGGCAATGAATTTGGAACTGTCACCGGTCGACCTCGACGCTGCGGCTGGTTCGATGCCGTTGCAACTCGCTACAGCGCCCGTATCAGCGGAGTTGACTCACTCACCATCGCCCTGCTCGATGTGCTCAGCGGTTTTGATGAACTCAACATCTGCGAGGCTTATGACATCCGGGGACAAATCACGCGGACACTCCCCAGTCGCTGCGAGGACCTGGCCGATGCAAAGCCTGTCCTGCGGGCAATCCCAGGTTGGAAAGAAGACATCACCGGCGTCAGAAACTTCTGTGATCTGCCACCAAATGCCCAACAGTACTGCCGAACGATCGAACAACTCATCGGTAAGCCGGTGGAGTTCATTTCCGTGGGGCCGGATCGCTCTCAAACAATCCACATGGCACGCTGACGGATATAAACCACTGTCGCCTCACACCTGCTCCGTCCGTCACTGATGCTGCACAGGGCGCTCACGCACTCAGCACCCGGTGGACTCACTTCACGCAGTTGGAACTAACTGGCAATCAGTCGGTTCGGCAGTCGGATTCTGCCAAAGCGATGGCCCGTGGCGTCATACAGCAGGATCTCGTTGGCAAACTCAGCCCAAACGGCCGACAATCGCACCGATCGAGGTCCGTGCAGTACGAACTGCACTCCGCAGCGGCGACCGTTCTGCTGTAGCTCCAGCTCCGTCATCGGAAACTGATACTCCAGCAGATTTTCCTTCCGACACAGTGTCACGTGCACGAAATGGCGAAGATGTTCAAGAGTTTTCACCTCGGTGGGTGTCTCTGGAAGTCTGATCGCAGTGGCCGACTGACACATGCTGGAAAACCCCTAAACGTCAGTTGCTGACGCCGATCCCCGTTCAGGATCGACGATCCTGAACTCCGTTGCTGCATCCTTGCCGTCCGGGCTCCCTGGAAACACTCAGGAAACGGCATTTCGACGTGCACAGACTTCAAGCAGGCCGCTTCTTCAGCATCCCGCTCAAGCCTGTCTCACTCCTGCCAGCCACTTCCCGACGCTGTTCATGTTTGCGTCGGTGGTTCTCAGCACATTACGCATTACAAAACCGCAATGTCTCAGAGCCCTGTCAGGGGAACTTCGGCAATTTCTTCCACTCCCCTGCCCCGGTGATTCTGGATATCGGTTCACATTTGCTGCGGGCTTCCCAAATCAGGTGCGCGGTCGCGTAAGTCGCATGAGCGCTGCAGGTGGAACAATCGCGAGGCGTTCCCCGAAATTCTTCCGACGGAAAACCTTTCGGAGTTCAGTTTTGAGAGGCCGTGGGGGCGGGCAGAACGAGATCCATGCGGGAGCGAATCTCGGCAATCACAGCCGGCAGGTAAAGAATTCCGGAATAATGGTCTGCAGCCATCTCGATGTGGTGCCCGGGAGGCAGACCAGCCGCCACGGCCAGTGCTTTTGAACAGGCCGGAGGCACCACGTCGTCATATTTTCCGCTGTACAGCCAGGTCGTTTGGGGATTCAGGCGGTGCGCGACACGCATGGGTTCCACCGGACTGGCCAATTCCCGAATCTTCTCACCACGGATCCCGATCGACTCAAGTCGCTCGCGAAATTTTGCGGCGTCCTTCTTCCCCTGCATCACGACCTCATGCAGATTACCGCCTGCCAGAAGAATGAAAACGCGGTCGAATCCGGAATCAAGGCTGGCGGTGGTCGACGTGATGAATCCTCCAAGACTGGTTCCCTGAACTCCAACGACCTCGCTCCTGACGCCAGGCAGACACGTTGCCGCGTCCCGCGCCCGACGAACATCCGCAATTGCCTGACGCATCCCGGTCAGTATCCGCTCCGGTTTATCGCTTTCCGGTGAACGACGTGCTCCGTACCCGGGAAGATGGACCAGAAAGGTGTGCAAGCCCTGAGCATTCAAGCCGCGGGCGAAAATTCGCCCGACGGTCATACCCCGCCCTGATTCATGCACAACGATCACGCAATTGGCAGATGCCAGCTGGCCCTGAGCATCCCGAGCTGCGTACCATTCCATGGAAACGAGATCGTTCACCTGATCGCCTGTCGATACCGGACTTGGAAATCGAATCAGCAGGTCGCCCTGCTCCTTGCTCGGAGGTTCACAGACCACGGAGAACTTTTCGGGAGTCCAGCGCAGTCCCTCGAGGCACTGCTGGGCGTCTCCGCGACTATCCATGTCGCGGGACAGCGTGTCTTCTGCAGCAAAGCTCGCACCGGGCGCAGGCAGCTCATTCTGTAATGTGTTGATTCCCGCGGTAGCGCTGCAAATGCCCGGCAATCCAGCAAAGAGACATGCTGCAACCAACCACATCGAAACACTCTGTCGCTGCCCCATGGAAACCTCCAGTCTCTGCCGACACGCTTTGCCTGATTCAATCATTTGGTACACAGGCACGCTTCGAACGCACTGTGCGAGTGGATCCATTCTCCGTTGCTGCCTTATGCTGCTTTATGCTGCTTGCTGATCTGTCAGGTGCTGGTTGGCGACGAGGGCTTCACGGCTGCCTTTCCGGCGCCGAGACGATTTTCGGTCCCCTTCAGAATCCTGCCGATGTTCGTCCTGTGTCGCCAGATGATCAGCCCCGGGATCACGAAGGAAAACAAGGTCAGGGGCAGTCCCGTGCCGGTCCAGGCGGCGGCCCCGGTTCTGATCAGGTGCGAGATCGCAAAGACCAGCGACGCAACGATCGACGACAACGACACCATACGACTGAGCAGCAGCACAACCGCGAAACTCAGAAAGGCGAGGCTGCTGCACACCGGAGAAACAATCATGACAACCCCGAGGGCAGTGGCGACCCCTTTTCCGCCGCGTAGTCTCAGCCAGATCGGGTACATGTGTCCAACGACCGCCGAGATTCCTGTGAGCAGTCGACAATAGCCAGCCGGATCGAGGTAGCCGTATGTACGAAGGACTTCATCGACCGCCAGAACAGGCAGCAGGCCCTTCAGAGCATCCAGCACCAGTACCAGGATGCCCCAGCGCCACCCGAGAACTCGCCCCACATTCGTGGCACCAATATTTCCGCTTCCGAATCGCCGGATGTCATCCTTCAGGATCAAATGTCCCACAAGGTATCCAAACGGAATTCCGCCAACAGCGAAAGCGACGACTGCAGCAGTAAGGCAGACCAGCAACATGAAATCCGCTCAGTGAGGGTTCAATGGAATTCCGGCACACATTCTTCGGCATCGTTTTTTGAGCCGCCGAGCGACAGCCTGCGTCACGCGCGGGGGACCGATCAGAGACCTTCCTGCTGACGAATTCCCCCGGTGAAGCTGACGCTCGTTCCGGTGTCACCACACCAGTGTGATCTTCAGCGACGTTTCGCGGGCACCGGGGGGCAACTGAATCAATAGCTCCTGCTGATCACCGATCCTCCGCACCGTCGGCAGGCCTCCGTCAATCGTTAACTGGATGCCGTTCCACAGCCATTGCTGACCGGAACCGGTGATTTCTCCCACCGCTACTCGCACCCAGACATTGTCCAGCCCGCGAGGCGACCGAACGGTCAGTGTTCGTTTCAGTCCATTGTCCGGTTGCGCAGTGAAGGGCTCGAGTGTGTCGGACCATTCCGCTTCGTTCCACTGATAGCGGAGGGATGGAACTCCCTGACGATTCAGCTGATAGCCACGAAACTGAAAACCACTGTTTTTGGGGTTATCAACAGGCCACGCTGTATCGAGTGACTCAAGAACGGCCACAGGCGGTCCCGGTGGCAGCGTCATCACGTGGTCTCCCATCGGAGTCTGATTGCCCGGACCACGATCAACCCAGTGTTTCGCTGCGTCGATAAATGCGCCGTGCCAGATCAGGCGAGGCGTCATCTGTTCCGCATCCCAGGCGTAATGCACTTTCTCCGGGAAGCCCACAGCAATTCCCCGAGGTGAAAGTCCCTCGATAAAGTTACGATAAATCAGCGGGCGATCCTGCGGCACCAGAACGATGGCCTGACGCTCAAGTCCCGACGGCACACGCGCCCGTTTTCCGTCCTGCAGATACCTCCAGATTGCTTCGATCTGTCGTTCGGAGTCCCCGTCCATCACGTGCGGAATAATCGACTTTCCGCCTGGCCACGCCGATGGCATGCGTGTTCCGGGACGATACTTCTGAGGATCCAGGAGATACCGATGAAACCAGTCACGACGAAGGCGGGTTGTCATGGTTGTCATATCAAGTGATTGCAGTCCCGTCGCCGCATAGTTGCCAAAGCGGTGGCACTTGATGCAGGACAGCGCCTGATCACCGACCAGCAGACGCGCATCAGCTTTCACCCGATGCTCCGGTTCGCTGAACTCAATGTCTGCAACCGGCTCCCTGCGATCAACGGCGGCCAGCCGCGGTACAAGATACTCAGCCAGCCGTGCTCCAAATGCAGGCATGCGAGTTGCCATGTAGGGGCGATCCTTCGCGCCACCGGAGAAAATGGTCGTCAGCCAGTTTTCCTGCAGTTTGTCACCAGCGCCATCCAGTGCCGGTGGAACTCGTCCCTCATCACCCATTTCCGGTATCGTTCCGACAAACACGTGATTCAGCGGCTCGCTGACTCCCCCGAGCCCATCTCTTGTGTGACAGGCAAAACAGTTCAGACTCAGCATGGTCTGACGAATTTCCTGTGCCCTGGCCAATGGAGCCGTGCTGGAGCCTGATTGTGACTGTGTTATGACCTGTCGCAGGTCTTCACGCTGACGTTCACTGAGTCGATAGGTCGGCACGTGTGTTGCTGGTTTCGAGGAGAGGCAACCGCCTTCAGATTTCAGGGCTGCGAACTGAGGAGCCTTCAGGCTGGAGGCAATCTGACTGTCTCCTTCACCATGTTGATGACACGCAGCACAACCGTAACTCGCAAACAACTCGCGGCCCTTCGCGACAAGTTCCGGTGTGACCATCTGGCTGGCTGGTTCCGGTGCGGCCTGCGGGGGGTCACGAGTTAGTGTTACCAACCCGGCCAGTGGCTGTCTGGAAAGCCCGGGCCCCTCGATGTCCACGACGAGGACCTCACCACCACCCTGTTCAAAATATTCCACGACCAGTGTGTGACTTCCCTCACTGAGTGCAATGGTTCCGGAACGATCCACCTGTGGGTGAATGCCGTCGTTGTTGACTACTTCCTGGTCATCAATCAGGACTCTTGATCCGTCGTCCGATCCGATGTGGATACGATATTCGCCCCGCTTCGGGATCTGCAGATATCCGAGGAAACGCAGAGCGAAATTGTCAGCCTTCGGGGCGGCACCGACGCTGAAATCCGTGGTCGTTCCGCGGGAAACGGGCTTGAGCGTGGAGAAATCCGGCAGCGAATTCCAGGTTCCCTCATAAAACTCAAATTCGATGTTTGAGGCGACTTTTACGTCCTTCAGCAGGTAGCTCGCGACATCCCGTGCTTCTTCAGGGCTGAGATTCAGTGAGGGCATCCGTCCCGACGGCCGTACCAGATGCGGTTCTCGCAAAAACGAAATCAGTCCACCCAGCGAGTACTTCTGATCCAGGGCCCCCAGCGGCATCAGAAAATCCGGGCGAATTACCTCGGCAGCAGGGGGCGCCGCCGATTCTTCCTCTTCTGCATCCGGATCCGGGACGGCAAGTCCTCGCCGAATGGCCGATATGACTTCATCTGTGCGTTGATCCCCGTGACAGGCGGCGCAGCCGATTCGGTGGTACAGATCTTCGCCACGACGGACCGCATCCTGGCCGATCGCCTGTGCTCGCCAGGTACTTCCCCCGGTCAGAAATGCTGTGATCGCCTGAATGTCCTGCGCGTTCTCAGAAAGCTTCGCAAATCCCGGCATCGCCGTCCCGGGCTTCAGGTGCTGCGGGTCCTTCAGCCACAGTGCCAGGTATTCCGGACTGAGGCGATCTGCGGTCCGGGTCAGCACCGGGGCCTGCCGCGGATTTCCGATACTCGGGCCAAACTCGCCATGGCACGACTGACAATTCAGCTCGGAAATCAACAACCTGCCGGCTTCGTCCGCCTGCAGATGATCAGCACGAAAACGGGTATAGGCAGGAACAATCGTCTCCGCCTCTTCTGCACGTCCATCGACGATGCCGCATGAACCGAGGATCAGCGGAAGCAGGATCAGTGTCCGAAGGCAATTTCGAGCGGCACCGTTGGTCATCATAGACTGATTCGCCAGGGAATTGAGTGTCATACTGCGCTGCAGCGGATCGTGTCACCTGACCCGATGCCGCCACAAAAAAGCATCCGTAACTGCGAACTATGTAAACCAGGTCGAATGAAAGCAACCGAATCGAGGCTGCTGACAGGTCCATGGGCCGTCTCAACAGAAAATTCGGGATGCGGCACCGCTCAAATGCCCCCAGCCAGCCTGTTCGCGTCAGCCCTACAGCCTTGCGGACCACCGCGACATCCGGATAATGGTCTTTCCCGCGAAAAAACGACTTTGGCCGCATATCTCGCGCGATAATGACAGAGTTTTCCGGATTTTCTTCTGTCCTTTTTCTGACAGTTCCACCATGAATGCAAACGCCATCCGATCGATGCTGCAGTCCACGCTCGACGACTACTCCCTGTCCCGAGCCGAAAAATCGCAGGTTCGAGAGGAACTGCAATCGCTGTCGGCAAATCCGCAGGCTGCCGCCGAATTCCGAAGACTTGCCTTTGAGGTGGCTCGGTCTGCAGCAACCAGTGACACTTTTGCCGCAGTTCTGATATGGCTGGAAGACATAGTCCGAGTCCTGCAGCCGGAAACGGCAAGGCAGAAAACAGAGATCGTGCGTGCCTGCTTCAGTCCCCACGACAACTGCCCAGGGGAAATCCGCAGTCTGATCGCCACGTGCCGAAGCAGTCTTGATCTGTGCGTGTTCACAATCACCGACGATCGCCTGACCGATGCCGTGCTGGACGCCCACCACCGTGGCGTGAAAATCCGCATCATCACAGACAATGACAAGGCTGCCGATCTCGGCTCAGATGCTGACAGGTTCAGCAACGCCGGTATTCCACTTCGAATTGATCGTACGTCGTTTCACATGCATCACAAGTTTGCAATTTTCGACGCATCACTGCTGCTGAACGGCAGCTATAACTGGACTCGAAGTGCTGCCGAACACAACGAAGAGAACTTTATCATCACCGACCAGCCCGTACTGATTTCCGTCTTCCAGCAGCAGTTCGAAAAGCTCTGGAGCAGCCTTGTCTGAGCTGATTCTTCTCAGTTGGCTTTTTCGCTTTCCACCAACGAGCGTTCCATCACCAGATACCCGGCTTGCTCGAACTGCAACCGCGTGTAGCAGTCCATGGCCGATGAGTTTTCATGTTCCACGTACAGCCGCAGACAGACGGAATCATCAGTGCGTTTCAGCGCGTCGATGGCATAGTTCAGAAGTCCCCGAAACACACCTTGCCCACGCGACTGCTGTCGGACATAAACGCTCTGCAGCCACGACATCCAGCCGTTTCTCCAGTCACTCCATTCACGCGTCAACATCAGTTGCCCGAGCACTTCGCCGGCAGATTCGGCGACGAAATAGCGCACTTCCGGCGACAGCCTCAGCGCTGTGCTCACCCCCCGCCGGACTGTGGCTTCGTTCAGCGTTTTCTGTTCGGTTTCCCATGCTAGCTGGCAGTTGTACCGGACCAGCACTTCCACATCGCCGTCCGTCGCTTCACGAAACCGAATCGCCATGGAACCTGTCCCGTCACAACAATGGAATTGCTGGAAAAAATTCAACGCCCGCGTCGCACGGCATCACGAAACCGGAATCGCGGATATTCGCGTGTCTGATACTGCTTCAACCAGTCCACGTAGTCTTCCGTCATCGGCGTCAACTGCTGCACATCGCCCGGGTACTGCCCCATGGATCGCGATGGATACGGCTCTGAAGACTGTCCATACACTGTGCTGAGGTTGGCATCCTTGTCCCAACCCACGTTATAAAGCACAAAATCCCGTACCCAACCGTCCGGAACCGGCTCTGCCGGAACGGCAAACTCCACCGTTAACTCGTCACCAGGTCCCATGACGACCATACGGTCATCCTGTTGCAGCAGAAGTTCTGAGGTTTCGCCGTAACGAGTGAATCGTCCGAGCATCTCACTCCATCGGGGCTCAGTCACCACCTTGCTGTAGTCGTATCCCTCCGGTGCGTGCCCATTGCGAAACAGGGACTGGTCCTCGTACACACGCTGAGAAAACCCGCGGTAATGCAGATTTGCTGTGAGCAGATCGCAGACCTGTGAGTTCGTCGGCTGGTCGGTTTCATTCAGCACAAAAAATGCAGCATCCCAGTACAATTCCATGCTCGATCGAATTCGAAACTTCGTTTGTGCCGAAGAGATCACATCCGACAGGTCAATCACCATCGCCTTCGTTTTGCCGCTGGGGAATCCGATGAATGGTCGAACTGTGGTCCATGATCCGTCCGCAGCAGGAACTTCCAGACAGGGCGGTTGTGGTGCCGGCAACAACGGATTCTGCAGTAGTCCTTCATTAATTGAGGTATCCGTCGGAAACACCCAGCCAATCAGGACCAGTCGTGCATTTATCGGGCTCGACGTTTCTGCCGTCGTCAGTGAACCCAGATCAAACTCCATCGTCCATTCGTCGGTGAGTCCCTGCACCTTTCGCTGCGTAAACGGCTGTACGTAATCCTGATCCTGAGCCCTCAATCCCGGCAATAAGTCCCGGCCACGGCTATCAACCACGGACGCAGGCAGTCGCGGATTGCGGACCGTGTGAATTCGATGAGCCGCCATCTCGGGGGATCCGACCTTTTCATTGGTAAAGATCGATACGTCTGCCGGGTGGTCCACCGCCAGTAACCGCACCTCGTCGAAGTAGGCGGCCTCCCAAAGTTCTTCCGTCAATTGCAACACATACCGATCCCCCCGAGCCTGCAACTGACGCCCCGGAATCAGCAAATACTCCCATTCCCGGGTTGGTGCCATATCGCCTGACGCCTGAATCAAACCCAGTGGTGCTGCCCACAGACAGTCACTGAAGAATTCGAAGCGTTCGCCATTCCACGTATAAATGTAGGGGCAGGACCCAATCAGGATCTGCGGATGCAGAACGCCGATGCGGGACTTCAGCAGCCGCATGTCCGTCACGTTCTGTGGAATTCCATCCGTCCAGATCACACGAATCGTGTCGGCCTGCTTTGCCTGTCCCAGTCCGATATGCATGCGCGGAGCGTCAATCACATGAGCCTGCCACGCGGGACCACTACGCAACTCAAGAACCGCTCCAGTGGCATGCATATTGACCCGATTCGAGGGAAACTGTGAATCCTCGCCAATCGCCCGCGGGACCACCTCGATCCACTCGTTGATGTTACCGCCCTCGTTTGTGAGTGCACTCAACTGGCCGGTCCCCGTGACCACCAGCAGATCAATGTCCCCGTCTTCGTCCAGATCACCAACAGCAGCCGATCGACAGTCCCTCACGGATACTGAGCTGAGCAACGAAGATAAATCTTCAAATTGACCCATCGGCAATGCCCGCAGAATCTTCAGTCCACTCTCCCCGACAACCACGACATCACTGGATCCGTCGTTGTCCAGATCCGCTTTCAGCAGTCGCTGTCCCGCGGCCGCAGCCACCGAGCCGGCAACCGCCACCTCCATCCGCTCGCTGTTCGCCGGAAGTATGGCTGACGTCCCGCGGTCCCCGCATAACAACACATCCCACTGACCGTCCCGATTCCATTCTCCGAGGACCATGTCCGATGGCGTGCCCGTGATACCCTGAACTTCCGGTCCATCCAGCCAGCGAAATCGCCCATGCAGCAGATTCTGCAGCCACCCCACTCGACCATTATCAAGCACGCCAACCAAATCCATGGCCATATCGCGATTCCAGTCGACGGCACGCAGTGACCGAACTGCCGACGCAGGTCCCTGCCACCCCTCCGTGATGTTCTCGAAGGTGGTCCCATCCAGGTTTCTCCAGGCCGTCAGTCCCTCTGACGTTGCGAAGACCAGATCCAGATCTCCATCGGCCTCGAGGTCTGCTGCAACCGCCGTTCGCACGCTGGAGACCGTGGCGGTCTGAGAAACCGGAATCAGACTTCGCTGACCTTCCGAATTCTTTTCATTTCGCAAAACCTCGACGCCTCTATCGCTCCAGATCACGACGTCAAGGTCCGTGTCATACCAGCGTTTTTCGCCCGCCAACTCAGGAATCGTTTTGCGATCCCCTTCCCGATCCACAAGCTGAATCGCAGACTTCACGTCTGCCAGACGGGCTCGGTCAAAATCGCGATCAATGTCGATCAGGAGTATGCCCTGAACGACGCCGTGCTCCCCAGTCGACTCGCACTGCAGTGTCCATTCACCGGTCCCGCTACTGCGACCGTAAATCTGTACACCGCCTGAGTTCACAATCACGAGGTCATCATGCCCATCGAGATTCATATCCGCAAACTGAACGTCCAGTGCGTCCTTCACCGAAGGAACCTCAGAGCTGGTCTGGAATCCGGTCAACACTGTCGGCACAACCTGCTCAAACAGCTGACTGCGAACCGAAGGCGACAGTGACAGCGATGGAACAAGATCGCCCACGATGTATTCCAGCAGGTTCAGGTCAACCCGACGCATGTCGATCTGCTGTGCCAGCTCCGGGAGCAGCAGGTTCTTTGTCATCATTGCCGGTCCCAACAGAGAGATCGCATTGTCCGGCGGTGCCTGAGCCAGTGCTTTGGTGATCATGTCAGTCACGTCCACGCGATTCTGCTTCAGAATCGCGGCGTTCAACGGCTGCATCAGAACGCGGACTCGATTAAGTGTCTCGCGGATTCCCGCCGACAACGCTTTGGTTTCAGCAATGCGGGAGTTCAATCCGAGCGCCTGCTTTTCCAGAAGTTTCGTGACAACAGCCAGGTTTTCGGGAGCCCGTTCTGAAGCCTTCTGAAGACACTCAATCAGTTCCGGTCCGTCTGCGTAGTCCCGATGAGACTCAAGGGCGAGGGCAAGGGCGTACCACATTTCCGGTCGGTCTCCGGAATATTCGACGGCCTGCTTCAGAGACTCAAGCCCCTGCCCAATACGATCTCGTGTTGGACTGTCCTCAAACACAGCCAGTTTGCCAGCCAGCAGAAAGGCAATCGCCTGCTCTTCGCGGCCCGATTTTTCCGCCAGCAACTTGTACGCAGAAACTGCAGCGTTGGCATTCGCCAGTCCCTCAGAAAATCGTGTTGGGTTATCAGATTCTGAGTACGGCGTAGTGCGGTCAATCATCATCAGAACCCGGGCAATGGCCAGATTCCTTGCCGCCTTCACGTTCTCGGGCAGCAGTTGCGTCAATCGCAACAACGCCTGATCGGCCTCCAGCCACTGCTTGTTCTCGATGTATCCCAGACCACGGTTCTGCAGATCGATGATTTCCCTGGCACGCGTGACATCCAGCCCGCTACCCGACTGACAGCCTCCGGCTGTGGCAATCACCATGCCCACGAAGGCAAGCAGCAGATGACGGCGGATCCACGCAGCAGACAAGGCCAGCAACATCGTATAGTCCCACGAATCCTCATGGACCGGAATTGAACACGCTGGCGTAGAATATCCGGCCACAAGCACGCCGGCCACTGAACGCCCTGAAATCGCGGCGCAGAAACTGAGGTCCGGAGATCAAAGTCCGGAAGAACTGCTGCTGAAAAGACATGGTTCAGGCGCTGGCCCCGCTCTGATCACTCAAGATAAATCAGTTCTTTCTTGTTCAGCAGAGTATGACACAAGTCTGTGATGATCCCCTCATTTTTCAAGGCGTCCTGACGCGATAGGCTCTGCTCTGCCGCCACAGCATCGAGCCAGGCCGTTACGGACTCTGTTTCCACGGCCTCCGGACTCCGGCCAAACGCCTGCTGCCATGCTGTGTCTACAACGCTGTCCGGTGGCGTCGTTGCGATCAGTCGCCGGGCCCAGACTGCCGACTGGTCATGCACAAATTCACTGTTCAGCATAATGAGCGCCTGCGCGGGCACATTGGACCTGCTGCGGCGGGCGACGGCGGTGGCTGGCTGAGGGGTGTCAAAGGTGATCATGAAGGGGTTGAGAAAGTTGCGATTTACAGCCTGATAAATACTGCGACGGCCACCACCGTCCACTGGTCCGGACTGTCCCGGACGTCCCCGCCCCTGCATAAATGGTGTCAGAAATACAGGCACCGGGGGACCAAACTGAGCGAGGTCCAGTCGGCCGGAAATCGATAGCATGGCGTCGCGAATCGTTTCACTCTCCAGCCGACGCACATTGGCTCGGTGCAGCAGCAGGTTCAATGGATCCTGCTCCTCGGCCCGCTGATTTCGCGCGCTGCTCATCGCGTACGCTCGTGTCAGCATTAATCTCCGGATCAGTCGCTTAACGGACCATCCGTCCCTGCGAAATTCGTCGGCCAGAGCGTCCAGCAACTCAGGATGACTGGGCACTTCTCCAAGCACACCGAAGTTGTCGGAGGAGGCGACAAGGCCGCGGCCGAACAACTGCTGCCAGACCCGATTGACTGCAACACGGGCAGGAAAAGGGTTGTCCTCAGATAACACCCTCTCCGCCAGTTCCAGACGACCACTCGTCTCCGGATTCTGTAATGGCCGACCGTTATCCAGTGCGGTCATCAGTCGCCGGCGAGCTTCCTGGCCAGGGTTGCGATGATTCCCACGCACGAACACCCGCTCTTCCTCGCCACTGCCATCACACATCACCAGGACCGGTTCTCCGCCCACCGGTTGCACAGCCATTTCTCGCCAACGACCAAGAGCGGCCTGCATCCGACCGTCAGCATTGTCGCCAACAAGTCCCAGCGATAAGGCCAGCGCTGGCCAGACGTCATCACGGACCATTGCTTCGCACCAGCGATTCAGCAGTGTCTGCTCACTGTCGGCATCTGCCGTCCGCAGACTGACCTGAGGTACCTCCAGAGGCACTTCAAAGGATTGACCGGGCTGCACAAAACGAATCTCTCGTACGGCAAACCAGCCATCGCCTTCGTCAAGGAATTCCAGATGACAGCGGTGGCCGAGATAACGTTGCAGGTCGCCTCCCAGACGAATCCAGCGGAACTGACCCTCGGTTTCAATGGGCTGCCGGATCCCCGAGAACAGCAGGTCTGTGAATTCATTCATTACGTAACCATCAATGACCAGCCGGACACGCGTGCCGCGACCCGCCGCCAGAATCAGTACCTCGGGGTGTGTCAACTCCCACTCTGGCGAATGCAGAGCACCACGCAGAACCGGAGCGATGGCCGCTGAACTGACCGCAGACCCCGCGGAGGGAACACATTGATCCTGCTGCCATGTCCACGCGATCTTCGGTGACGCACCGGCTGCTGCCGAAGCCAGTGCGACTGGAATCGCCTGTCCCGGATCGTTGCTGCCCACAGATGCCACGGCAGCTTCAGCTTTCGTCGGAGTCAGTCCCTCAAACGCCAGCCCCCACGCAAACCAGCCTGCAGGCAGGCCCTGTCGGAGGTCCCCGAACTGCTTCCAGTTCGCTGATTCCGTGATCGCCTGCGGAGGCTGATGTTGATCACGTTCTGTCTTCAGCGCGGCATTCCATGCTGCCAGCACTTCCGCGATCGGCATCCCGTCGGGCTTGTTCCGGAGTCTGGCAAGCGGGGCCAATGGATGTCCCGGGGTTTGTGTCGCAGGTTCGTTCAGTACCGCTCGCAGCCGGTCGCGCTGCGCGACGGTCGCCGGGGTCGTGACAGGCACGGAATCATCGATAACCGACCGAATCAGAGACTTCAGCGTTGACTCATTCCACGCTGCCAGATGTTGCCGCAGCACTTCGTCGGCAATTGCACGCTGCTGAGAAATCCCGGAAATCAATGTCTCCTGCTGCTTCCCGGGATCCAGCCACTCGATCCGCCTTCGTGAGCTCTGCAGAAACCCGGACAACGCGTAATAGTCTTCCGTCGTGATTGCGTCGAATTTGTGATCATGGCACCGTGCACAGGAAATCGTCAGGCCCAGAAAGGTCTTGCCAAAGACATCGATCTGATTGTCAATCCGCATTGCCTCTTCCAGACGCACATCCACGGGTGCGTGCTTATCTTCGCACAGATACCAGAATCCCGTGGCCACAATGGATTCGTTCGTCCCGGTCTCGGGATGCGTTCGAGGCTGCGGCAGCAGATCCCCGGCAATGTGCTCACGGACAAACTGGTCGTACGGAATGTCGGCGTTCAGGGAACGAATCACGTAGTCCCGATAACGCCACGCGTGAGGCAGTGGAAAGTCGAATTCATGCCCAAGTGTTTCGGCATAACGCACCAGATCCAGCCA
>CAIYBH010000301.1 GCA_903924405.1 uncultured Planctomycetaceae bacterium
AGGGCTCTCCGCGTTTCCTGGCCAGAGATTGAATACTAACCCGAAGCGCAAGCGAGGAATCTATCCCAGTTTGACTCAGGAAATTCCTCGCTGGCGCTTCGGGTTAGTATAGGAGGTTAGAAAAAGAGGTCAGGCACCAATACGGCATAAAAAGGCCTCGCTGGCGCTTCGGGTTAGTATTGGAGGTTAGAAAAAGGGAACGGCATAAAAAGCCCCCTTTTCTGACGCTAGCACACTACCTCCTTGCAGCGGCAAGAATTGATTCTTCGCGAGCCAGTTCAAGGTCATGGTCCACCATCAGCCCGGCGAGTTCTTCCAGCGTGGTGGACGCCTTCCAACCCAGCTTTTCCGTGGCCTTCGAGCAATCTCCCAGCAGCAAGTCGACTTCGGCCGGTCGGAAATAGCGCTGGTCAATTTCAATGTGGTCAGCCGGATCCAGCCCCAACCTGGCGAAGACGATGTCTGCAAATTCCTGAACGGTCTGAGTGCGTCCGGTGGCCAGCACAAAGTCATCGGGCTCGCTGTGCTGCAGCATTCGCCACATGCCCTCGACGTAGTCCTTCGCATACCCCCAGTCCCGTTTCGCGGCGAGGTTACCGAGGTACAGTTTCTCCTGAAGTCCGAGTTTGATTCGTGTGGCGGCGCGAGTGATCTTGCGCGTCACGAAGGTCTCGCCGCGACGAGGGCTTTCATGATTGAACAGAATCCCGTTCACGGCGAACATGTCGTAGGACTTGCGGTAGTTCACTGTCTGGTGAAACGCGTAGACCTTGGCGCAGGCGTAGGGGCTTTGTGGCTGAAACGGTGTCTTCTCGGACTGCGGGGTTTCCAGCACTTCGCCGTACATTTCGCTGGAGGACGCCTGATAGACCCGCACCTGTTTCTTTTTGTTCAGCTGACGAGCGGCTTCCAGCACATTCAACGCTCCACCACCCGTGGCCTGAAAGGTGTAGGCGGGCTGATCGAACGAGACACGCACATGGCTTTGCGCGCCAAGGTTGTAGATCTCATCCGGTTCAAGGTCCAGCACCAGATTTGTCAGGCTTTGCCCATCCGTCAGGTCGCCGTAATGCAGAAATAGCCGCGTTCCGGCGTTGTGCGGATCACTGTAGATATGATTGATGCGACCAGTCGTAAACGTCGAGGCTCTGCGCACGAGCCCGTGCACCGTGTAGCCCTTTTCCAGAAGCAATTCTGCCAGATAAGAACCATCCTGACCCGTAATTCCCGTGATTAACGCAGACTTTGTCATGATTGACACAATTTCGATAAAGTGTTCAGGACTGTTTGTTCACGCACGGCCCATGCATCAGGTCCGACCGCGTGCGCCACTGGATGCCGTCTGAAGGGCCAACATGCCTCGCGTTTTCAACGATTTCAACGATCGCTGGAACGGATGACCCGAATTTCCTGTGGATCTGTTCAACCGCACAGATTGTACGGATTTCCCGACTCAGAAAAGGGGGGCGAGTTTTCGGTGGTCGGTGGTCGGTGATTGGTGGTTGATCGTGCTTGCCCGCTCCGTTACCGTCGCGGCTCGTTGGGGTGAAATCAGCGGTTTAATCGAGGCAGGAAATTCGCGACCGGCTCGGATGGAACCTCGCCCTCCCGGAACCTTGCCCTAACGGAACCTCGCGTTCCCAATACAAGCCTCAAACAGATCGGAGCCTTTCCGACTCTAATTCTGCCAGAAACTCACGGTATGAGGCCTGCACACCCGACTCCAGAGAAATCTGTGGCTCCCAACCTGTCTCGCGAATACGGGTTATGTCACACAGTTTCCGGGGTGTTCCGTCCGGCTTGCTGGTGTCGTGCAGAATTTCCCCCTGAAAACCAACCGTTGCTGCGATCAGTCGAGCCAGTTCAAGAATGCTGATCTCACGCCCACTGCCAAGATTCACGAGATCCGGAGGATCGTTCAGCTGCAGGAGGTGCACGATACCCGCGGCCAGATCATCCACATGCAGAAACTCACGCAGCGGGCTGCCCGTTCCCCAGATCGTCACGCTGGAGGCACCGGACACGCGGGCATCGTGAAACCGACGAATCAGGCCCGGCAGCACATGACTGTTTTGCGGGTGATAGTTGTCGCCAGGGCCGTACAGATTCGTGGGCATGGCTGAATGAAACAGTGCGCCGTACTGGCGCCGGTAAAACTCGCAGAGTTTCAATCCGGCGATTTTGGCGATGGCATAAGCCTCGTTGGTGGGTTCCAGTGGTGAAGTCAGCAGGCTGTCTTCCGGGATCGGTTGCGGGGCGTGCCGAGGATAAATGCAGGTGCTACCCAGAAACAGAAACCGTTGTGTGCCGGATTTCCACGCAGCGTGAACTGCGTTGGTGGCCATAGCAAGGTTTTCGTAGATAAATTCAGCCGGATATGTGCTGTTGGCCAGAATTCCTCCCACTCGCGCTGCCGCAAACACGACGACCTCAGGTCGCTGCTCCTGAAAAAACTGTTCGACATCCGCCTGATGGCAAAGATTCAGCTCCGACCGCGTGCACAGCAGCAGGTTGCTGTAACCAAGGCGCGTCAGGAGACGAACAACGGCCGAGCCCACCATGCCGCGATGACCGGCGACGTAAATCCTGGATTCTGGTTGCATCATCGATGAGGAACTTCTTTTCCAGAGGGATGAAGACTTGCAAGTCAGCCAGTCAGCTGCCCAGCACGCGATGCAGCGTCTGCCGGAACATCTCGATACTGATTTCCTGAGTGCAGTGGGCTTCTGCATACCGACGAGCACGCTGCCCCATGGCGACTAGTTGCTCGGGGTGCCGGGCGGCCTGAAGAATCTGTTCGGCAATGGCCGCCACATTTCCCGGGGGTACCGTCAGTCCCACCTGCTGCTGACAGACAATCTGGTGCAGCTCTGATTCCTCCGGAGCGTTCGTCAGGCATGGTCGACCTGCCGCCAGAATTCCGTAGAGCTTGCTGGGCATCAAACATTGCGCCAACGAAGCCGTGAGCGGAATCAGGTGCAGATCCGCCGCGGACAAACTTGCCGCCAGCGCATCCTTAGGCTGATAATCAAAGAACCGTATATTCTGCAGTCCCTTCGCCTGCACGCTGGCCTTCAATTGCTGCTCGAGCGCGCCCTTGCCAATGAAGACAAACAGGATCTCCGGATGCGCGGACAATATCTCGGCCGCACTGACGAATTCTTCCAGCCGCTGTGTCAGACCGAGGTTGCCGGAGTACATGACGAGGAATCGCCCCTGCAGACCGTGTTGCTCTCGAAATGGATTCGGATCCGGAATGGGTTGCACGGATTTCGTGTCTGCCCAATTGGGAATGATGTCGATACGGTCTTTCGGTATGCCCCCTCTTTCCAGCAGTCGCTGCATGTCGCGACTGAGCACGATCATTCGGTCACAACGCCGGTAAGTTTCGAACAGTGAGCGTCGCAATCGTCGCACCCACAGATTGTCCGAGATCTTACCAAGGGCGATGCCGACGTCCGGATGGATGTCCTGCAGATAGCCAATCATCCGACACCCGGTCCGCCGCTGCAGTCGCTGCGCTTCAAACGCCAGCAAAAAGGGATCGGTCTCGAACACAACGACATCCGGGGCCGCCACGGTCTTCAGAGCACGCCTGACCGACCTCGCAAACGACACGTAGTTCAGGGCCTTCATCCAGAGTCGACTTTTGGGAAACTGCAGATGTTCCAGTCGCTGAATTCCCACTCCGTTGCGGCCTGACTGAGCACTCCAGTTCTGCCCGTCTCCCTGCGGATCCACGCTGTTTGGCTTCCCCGCCACAACACGAACCCGAAAGTCCCCGCTCAACCCCTCACATAACGTCGTCAACAATTGCCCGGTGGCTTCCATGTCCGGCCAGTAGGACCGATTGAGAAACAGCACATCCGGAGACCGACTTGTCATAAGAAGCTCGCACACTCTCTGCGACAGGAGAACACAGAAACGCACCGCCTGGCACCGCAGGACCAAACCCCAGCCCCGGCAAACAACCCGCACGCAACACCTGAGCCCATCGGGGCGTACTTCGTCCCCGTCGGTGCCCCTGCCCCGCTGAATTATACCCCCCGCAGCCCCCAGCCGGCGGGCAATTGCCCCGCAATCAGGTCCAGCTGCAAAGAAATTGACTCTCAGGTGATCGCTGCCGGATCCGCAGCTTTTAACAACGTTGCGGGTTAAACTGCCCCGCGGTCTTATGGTGAGGCGCCTGCGGCGGCAACCGCCAGGGAGTTCCACGCGAATCCGGTTCAATCATCGCGGAAACCCGACCTTTGCCCCGACAACATAAGCGACATCGGTCATCGTAGCTGATCCGTGAGTTAGTTCCGGATCCCCGCAACCTGCTCATCCTGGCTGTGACACCGGGCTACTCAGCATGGCAACAAAAAAAAGCCATGAAAAAAGGGGTAGGGTGCCCAAAAGCAGCCTACCCCGGTTCCTGTCGCCCGAACAATTTTCCGAGTGCGTCCTGCTGTGTCCACCGTTCGTCGGCAGAGACAGTCGTGGACGTTTCCGGAAGGCTGCAGGGAGTCTTCCGGAGGTTCCTTCACTACACCTTCAGGCTTTTTCCTCAACACCAGCCTTCGCTGCAGCGTCTTCCGACAGCCGGAGAGCTGATTTGGAGGATGCATTTGCCGGCGTATCGTCTGTGTAGTACTCGCCACCGTCCTTCGCATAGGCGTTGTAACCGCCGTAGCGTCCGTATCCGTAGCCGTACTTGTAGTTGTAGTTCTTGTAGTAGTAACGGTAGTCTGAGTAGCGGTAGTTGCCGTAGCCGTATGTGTCTCGTTCTTCCACACCGTTGATCACCACACCGATGATCGTGGCGCCGATCTCACGGAGAGAATCGATAGTCCGACGTCCCAGTTCGCGTGTGTGCCGGCTGAGTCGCATGCAGACGATGACACCATCCACACGAGCAGCAACCCCGGCCGGATCGGTGACCGCCAGAATCGGCGGGGTATCGATGATCACATAGTCAAAGCGTGCCCGCAGATCCTGCAGCAGCTTTTCGTATTCCGGTCGAGCCAGCAACTCGGCCGGGTCCTTGGGACGGCTGCCACAGGCCAGAATGTGCAGGTCTGAGCATTGGCTGGACTGGATCGCATCATCCAGCGCCACGTCACCTCGAAGCACATCGACCATGCCGATCTTGTTATCAGCTCCCGTCAGTTTGTGCACCTTTGGACGGCGAAGGTCACTCTCCACCAGAATGGTCCGTTTTCCGGACTGAGCCAGCGATGCCGCAAGGTTCAGAGCCAGTGTGGACTTTCCGTCCCCTGCGGCCGGGCTGGTGACAGACAGCACGCGATGTTCGCTGCCCATGGCACTGAAGCAAACCGCCGTTCGAATGGCTCGGAAGGCTTCAGCTGGTCTTGAGCGGGGCTGATGCACCGACACCGCAGATTTATCAAACTTGTTCCCTTCCGTCGCCGTCTTCATCCGCTGCTCAGTCATGAAGGGGATATGGCCCATAATCGGGACACCAAACTCACGAATGATATCCTCAGGCTTGCGGAAGGAGCGGTCAGCCATTTCGATCAGGTAACCGATTGCCAGTCCGGCAAAAGCTCCCAACAGTGCACCCATTCCGAGAAACCGCTCCATCACAGGAGAGACCTTGATACCGGTACGAGCCTTCTGCAGCACGAGAGCCGTCACGCCACCCATGCCGCTGCTGAGCTGCACTTCGGAAATTGCCGCCGAAGTTTCCTGAAACAGTGTCGATAGGCGTTCGATCGAGGCCTTCTTGTGGCTGTCTTCCAGTTCTTCCTGCATCAGCTTTCGGGCAAGGGCGTCGTCGTTTGAGGCGAGGACTTTCACGTCCTTCTGCTGACGCTCGATAATGTCAATCTGCTGCTGAAGTGATTCCAGGTAAATCTGCAGGAAGTCCTTGGTCTCAACCGGAACTTCCGCTGCCTGCTCCTCTTCCCTGGCCCCCGCCAGTTCTTTCATGTGTCCGCGGATCATCTCCATCCGCATCTGCAACATCTTGACCTTTGGATGCCCCGGGCCGAGCTCAGCCATTAATGTGGCCTCTTCCAGCACCAGCGGAAACAAGGCCGAAGTCAGATCTTCCGTCTTAGTGACCGCCGATGGGTCCTGGTTGGGACGGTTGTTTGTCACCAGCAGCAGAATGGCTTCTCGTGCTCCGCCCTTCGCGAGGGCTTCCTTCATGGCTTCCAGTTCCGCCTTCATTTCTGTTTTCTGAAGTTCGAAGGAAGCCACTTTGGCCTCGGCAGCCTGAGCACGCAGACGGTACGGGTTGTTTCCATCCGTCGTCAGGTTCGATGCTTCACGGAAGCGGGAATACTCCTTCTCGGCCTCACGCAACTTTTCATGAAACTCATCGCGGGCACGGCTGAGGACAGACTTGACCTCATCCGCCGCGTCCTTGTAGTTCTCTTTCTGTGCCAGCACGTACTCTTCTGCTGCGGCGTTGGCGATGTCGCGGATGTCCTCGGGGTTGCCGCCGGTCACTGCGATCGTAATCACGTTGGCCGATCTGGGCTGAACGGAAATCATCCCCGCCATGGCAGAAATCGCATCGTCCTCGGACATCCCGCTGAGCGACGACTTGGAATTCAGATTGTGGTTTTTGTAGGCCGCCCGCAATGTCTTTTCGCTGCGGATGACGTAACTGGCGTCGGTCAGGTCTTTTTCAGCCATGACCGAACGGACGCGTGCGTCACCAGCACGATGGATGACCTGCACCATCACTTCGGCACGGTACTGCGGCACTTCACGCTGCAACAGCATGTAGCCAACACCGCATCCCATCAGAGAAAACAGGATGATGAATGCTTTTCGACGCCGCAAAAACCCAAGCAGATCAAGGCCCGGATTGTTTTCCTCGCCCTGCGGCAGGACAACCTGTCCTTCAATCGAATTTGACACGTGCTCTACTCCGTAAAGTTCCGGCGCCCCTGTGAACGACTCAGGTGACGCCCCGGAAGATCAATTCCATTTTGCAAAAGAAACTCAGAATATCCACCAGAGAATTCGGGAATTTTCGAATTGACCGTGCTGTCTTCACTTCCCGGAATTCTGCGTTGTTGCAACTAATGAGAAACACACACTGTGCGGGCTGTTCTACCGTGCACTTTGCCCCGACAACCCCTACCACCGTTACAGCCGCCCCAATCCCCGGGGAGTGCTCCGGACAGGTTGTCCGGGCCACACCGGTGCGAGCCGGGCTCGGCACGAAGCGAAACAACCTGCAACCAGCAGGCTCGGTCATCCAACAGAACTCAACAGTGGAACTTACAGGCCATTTCAGTTTCGTCAAAAGTCCCCCCCGGAAGTTGCCACCGTTTTCCCAGCCGGCTTGCTTTGCGCCACGAGATTTCCCGCAGTTCACCTATCTGCACTAACCCCACTTCTTCATGCAGTTCCTACGGCTCGTCCCCTGCTGAGACTTCGTTTCATTTTTACGAGGAATTGTATGTTTTCGATGAAGATTCAAGGCGGCTGCAGAGCACGCCAACGCGTTGCCGACGACGCACAGATTCTGTGAACGGGGCGTTTTCCTGGCCATGTGCGAAGACTGAAGCCGAGAGTGACGATTCCTCTGGTTGTGCACAATGTTTCGGATGAAACAAACGTAGCGGACGTGGCGATTGGGGAGGGTGCGGGTATTTGTCAGTTGCGGCGCGACGATGATTCGTTCTATAAGGACAGCCTTGAAGCTGGATGTGGATGGGCTGCAGATGTCCTGTTCAGCCAAACCCCAAACAGCCGACGCATCGCGAGGCATTGTTGAGTCCTCCCAGGATCAGGCCATCCCGGATATCTTCGTATGAGCTCAGCCATAGTCGCATCGCCAAAGCCCCCCGGAACACCGAAGCCTTCCGCTACCGCAGAGATTTCGCGGCCCGTGGCAGGTCTGCTGGTGGTGCTGGCCATGCTGAGTCTGGGAATCCCAAGTGTCATCGAAACCGTCCGACGGGCTGTCAACGAGACGGCAGCAACAACTCAGGCCCCAACATTCCCCGATCTGCTGGCGAAAACACTGACAAGTTTCCGGAACTTTGAGGGTGCTGGATTATCGCAGTTGCAATCGTTCAGTCGCCAGTGGGATCGGAGTGTACGGCAACTGGAACGAAGTCTCGAAGAGACCGCACTGCTGAACCCTCGTTCACTCGTCGGAGTCAGGGGTTTGCTGGTCTCGATGGGTCTGCGAAGCCTGGGGAATGTGGATATTGCCAGCCGCGAGGATTCTCTCGGTCCCCAGACCCTGTTTTTTCGACCAGACATCGAACATTTGACGGGGCCAGGGTTCCTTGCCCCGGGCACGCTGGCGCGACGGGCCGGACATCCGGGTTCGCCGGACAACGGGACTGAATGGGTGGCACAGCCCGATCCCCGCCTGGCAATTCTGGATTTCGCGAAGCAGCTCAAATACCGCGGCATCGAGCTGATTGTCATGCCAACTCCGAGCAAGGCAGCTTTTGCGGCTTCGTGGACTTCCGGGGCAACTCGAACGAATTCAGCCGGGAGTCCGGATGTTATCAGAAATGCTTCGTTCCGTCAGTTTGTGGACGAATTACGAGCGGCAGGAGTGACCGTGTTCGACGTGGCCGATTCACTGCAGAAACTGGGGAACCAGCGACCGGATCGGCCGTTGTACCTTCAGACGGACACTCATTGGACACCGCTGGCGATGCAGACTGCAGCTGAGGAATTGGCGGCAGTGATTCGTAAGCGGCATTCATTCCCTGGAAGCCCGCAGCAATGGCAGCGAGATCTGGCGAAACAGTTGCTCAATACAGGCGATCTGGCTCAACTATTACAAGTGCCGGACTCCACTGGCTGGAATCGACCGGAAGAAACGAGTGTGCAGCCAGTGCGGCGCAGTCCGTCTGCAGGGGATCCTGTCGAGACAGCGGCTCCGGTTCTGCTGCTGGGAGACAGCTTCACAAATATCTATGACAGTGAAGAGCTGGGCTGGGGAACCGACGCAGGGCTCGCGGATCAGCTGGCCTGCGAACTGCAGGTCGGCGTGCAGGCCATCGCGGTCAATGGTGGTGGCGCCAGCGCAGCGCGGCAGAGACTTTTCCGGGATCTGGCCAGTGGCCGGTGGTCTCTGACCCAATGCCGAGTTGTGATCTGGCAGTTTGCAGAACGGGAATTGTCCGAAGGAAACTGGCCGTTGCTGATGATTCCAGACGAACCCTTCCAACGTTTCCCCGCGACGGCGGAGCCAGGTGATGAAGCATGGCTGTCGCTTCGTGGGCGGGTGCGAGCCGCAACGCAGGTCAGTGCCCCGCGGCAACTGCCCTACCCGGACGCTATCATTTGCGTGCACATGGAAGAGGTGACGACTTCCGGCACCGCGATGCCGGGCGGCGAAGCGTTGGTCTACACGTGGGGCGTCCGCAACCGCGAGGTCGTAGCGGGCTCAATTTTCCAGCCGGGCCAGACCGTGAATCTGAATGTGCAGGCGTGGGATCAGGTCCGCACTCGTTACGAGCGATTTCAACGGATTGAACTGGACGATCCCGAGTTTCGACTGGTGGATCTGCCCATCTACTGGCTGGAGTCTCCCTGACGCAGAGTTCAGTCGATGGGGACTTATGGTTTTGCAGGCGGCGAGGCCTCCGTTCAGCAGAGTTCACGCAGAGGAGAGAAGAACGATGGGAATGCGGTGGCTGAGAAGAGGCCGGAAACACGGGCGAGCTTCGGGGCTGTCGGACAGTTGGCCAGTGTTTGGGACTCGGCCCGGACAAACTGGCTACCGCGTTGGCCTGATGCTGATGGTATTCACGGCGGCGTTGGCTGACGGACCCGGCGCGGTCGGGCAGGACGCCGAAGCGCTGGCAGTTTCGCCAGCGTGGCTGACGCAGGTGATCCGGACCGCGCAGCAGAGTAGCTCGACCGTTGTGCGGGGACAGGATGGCTGGCTGTATCCGGTTTCGGAACTGAGGGCGTTGAGTGTCGGCAGATTCTGGGGCCCGGACGCGGCAGCCGTCAGCCGCGCGGCAAAACCGGAATCGGCGGATCCCCTCGCCGCTATTCTCGACTTTCAGCAGCAGTTGAATCGAGCCGGCCTGCAGTTGATCGTGGTGCCGGTCCCGGCAAAATCAGTGATCTACCCGGAACCACTGGCTCAGACCGAAGCACCGATCCGCTGGTCGGATTCGGGATCGATGCAGGGTTCGCGGCTGGATCGATGGCAGCGGGAATTCTACGATGTTCTGCGACAAGCCGGAGTGGATGTGCTGGACCTGGTTCCTCAGTTTCAGAAAGAGCGTCTCGGGGCTGGCGGACTGCTTTACTGTCGGACGGATTCGCACTGGACGCCACGTGGATCTCGACTGGCAGCCGATGCAGTCACCGCGAAAATCGGCAACGCCGATTGGCTGCGTCAGATGGTGCGACGCGACTCTGTAATACAGGAAGGGGCAATTAAGGTGCGGGGAGATCTGGCCGGGCTGCAGTCGGACTTGCCGTCTGAGCAGGAATCTGTCCCTGTGATGTCGGTCACGACCGCGGCAGGACGGTCGGTTTCCGCTGTTGACAGGAG
>CAIYBH010000302.1 GCA_903924405.1 uncultured Planctomycetaceae bacterium
CCGTCTGGCTGCAGGCATCGTCGGGGGGGCACTGGCTCTGTCGGGGGCGGCAACCGCTGACGGAGCTGGGGGCGGGCTTTGTGGCAGAATCGCTGCTGGGCTTGCTGGCTCAGGGGTGGATGCTGGTTCCTCGCGGAGCGTTGATCACGGCCTCCTTGCGGCTGCTGTTCTGTGATTTGTTTGTGCATGGATTAGGGGGTGGACGATACGATGCGGCCACTGACCAGTTGATCCTCGCGTGGTGGCACGAAGAGCCGGCTCCTTTTGCTGTCGCCAGTGCCTCGAAGTGTCTGTTTCCGGAAGATCGGGATCGGCTGCACCGTCTTCAGCAGTTTCAGACGCAGATCCGGGAGATGCAGTATAACCCTGGACGTTTTCTGGATCAGGGGGTGTTTCCGGAGGAACTGGAATCGCGATTGAAAGTGCTGCTGGCAGACAAGGACGGCGCGGTGGCGATGCTGAAAAACTGTCGCGAATCCGGGGTATCTGGTCGGGATACCGGTCGGCGGATTCAGCAGCTGACAGAGGACATTCGCAGCCTTGTGATGCAATCGGTGCTGCCACAAATGGAGGCGCTGCAGCAATGGACGCCGGAAACGATCAGTACGGTTGAGAGTCGGTTGTGGCCGTGGTTTTTCTATCCGGACGAAGCGACAGGGCCTGTGGCTGGCGAGCAGTCAGCGGAGTTCGGGCGACAAACTGGCTGACATCAGAGTGGTAGAGATTGGCAGCCGCTGTTGCAAATTCCTGACGGTCTCGCGGGGGTCTTGCTTTCCGCCGGGGGCCGCCGTAACTTCTGCGCTCGGAAAAGAATCACAGACCCTCTGCGGAGAAGCCCCTTGGCTGAAGAAGAGCTCGTCCTGCTTGTTGATGAAGACAATACGCCGGTGGGCACGTGTGCCAAGCGGGACGTACACAACGCCGACACGCCGTTGCATCGGGGGTTTTCGGTTTTCGTTTTTGATTCGAATGGTCGGATGCTGATACAGCAGAGGGCGTTGGACAAAGTCACATGGCCGGGCATCTGGTCGAATGCCTGCTGCGGACATCCTCGCCCCGGAGAGACCTCAGAGGAAGCCGCCAGGCGGCGTCTGGCCGAGGAGTTGGCGTTGCAGCCGGCGATGATTTATGAGGTGCTGCCGAATTATCGTTATCGGGCAGAGTTCAATGGTGTTGTGGAGAATGAATTCTGTCCGGTGTGGGTGTGCTGGAGTGTGGAGCAACCGCGGCGAAACCCCGAGGAAGTTGCTGATCTGCGGTGGATCCTGTGGGACCAGTTCGTCTCAGAAATCCGCCGCCCTGCCCCTCACAAGTACTCACATTTTTCGCCATGGTGTCAGGAGGAATCCCGACTTCTGGATCAGTCTCTGGAATTTCGGGAGCTGTGGAAGATCCATGTCGCCAATCGGCCAGAGTAAGTCACGGCTGACGATGATGGGGTGTAGTACGATTGCGCAGCACAAACATCGGCTGGATCGCACCCGAGAGCGGTATTGCCAGTCCGGGAGTCTCAGGGTATCAGTCTGTCGGGAGCACGTTGATCAACGTTCAGCGATCACCGGGCTATGAATTGCGTTTGCAGGCGGCGGCTGGTCACAGATCAAAATTTACATCTGCCCCGCCCTCTTTGGGGACATCAAAGGTCAGTTTTGTCGTCGCTGGTTCACAGTAATCCGGAGGGACCAGTTGTTTGGGGCCGGTCTTTTTTCCGGCCGCGTTGCCCCATCCCATGCTGGCGGCCGCCATTTGTCCGGCATCCATGCCGTCGCCTGCGGGTTGTGCTGCGGCTGGAGGTGGCGTCTGGCCGTCAAATCTGGACATACTCACGCGGTTCAGTCCGGGCAGCGCGCCCTGAACGAGGCGATATCTGCCATCGACATCAGTTTTTCCAAAGCCGATGAAGGTGTCATTGGTGAAAAAGATGTCCGCGTCCGCGAGAGGTTTTCCGGCCAGGGTTATTCGTCCGGACACTGGGACGCCGCGTCCGGGCTTCGGGGCATCGCTGCACCCGGTGAGCATCAGAGTAAAAAGCAGGATCACTGCAGGAGTATGCCGCGATGTCATTGGGGGGTGTCCAATCTGGAAAAGGAAACTGAGGGAGAACGCGCGGGCCCAGGTGAGTACCCGCGCATTCCTGTGGACGTTCAAATCAAAGCCTGATCAGAATTCGCCGACGATTGCCCCGTCATGAATGTACGTCAGTCTCCAGAATGTCAATGCGTCCATGTTTTCACTGAGGAATTTCACAGAGCCGTCTCCCATCACAACCTGACAGCCTCCGGTATGGCCGCTGCCATAGCCCCATGCGTACTGTCGCTTCTGTGTGTCGTTGGCATAGGCGGCGTTGATGCGGAAGTCATTGACATAGGCCGCCACAGTTGTGGCATCCAGCACAGAGGCACTGGCGGACGGGGTATAAAGGTGGCAGCATGTGTGCGTGCCGCTCAGTCCCCAGGGACCGAAGCTGCCGCTGGTTTTGTAACGGGCTCCACCCCACGCCTCGCCAATCAGAATCGTGTTGGTTGTGCCGTCGGTGAAATCCCGCATTTTCGCGCCTCCACTATTCCCGAAGGCACCTTGTCGTATGTCACTGCTGTAGGCTGTATGGGGGGCGCTGTAGTCGGTCATGCTGCCGGTAGCGAACGCGTAGCTGGCCCGACGTGCATTTTCACGACTGTAAAAGTCTGCCTGAGTGGTGATCCCGGATGATGAGATTTCACCACCGGTTGGGTGTGATGGACACAGCAGAGCGGGGAGTGCCATGGATGTGACAGCGAGGTTGGGATTAGCAGTTGTGATTCCGGCGATCGGCATGCCATAGGGGTTGGAAAAGCTGCCGGTCTGATTGAAGTCGTAGAGAGCATAGGCATTTGCCTGCTCTATGTATGGCAGCAGGAACACAAATCCAGACGTGTTCTGGACGCGATTTGCTGTGGTGTAGAACGCGGTGCTGTTGAAGCGTCCGGAGTTATTCAGTGCCGGTGGAAAGACATTGCTGGTATCGTGATAATTGTGGAGAGCCAGCCCCCATTGTTTGAGGTTGTTCTTGCACTGAGTTCTGCGAGCTGCTTCGCGTGCCTGCTGAACAGCAGGGAGAAGCAGAGCGACCAGGATTGCAATGATTGCAATCACCACAAGCAGTTCGATGAGTGTGAACGCGCGACGAAGGGGCATAGAGATCTCCTGACGGGGGACCAGAGAAACGGAAACGAACCGATTCAGGACAGGTCTGACTGCAGGAACAGACGCGCAGGCGGTTGAGACAATGAAAAGAATGTCTCGCTTGATGGGATGCCGATGTTGATCCGGTTTGGCAAATAACGTGCCTGAATCTGAATTCCTTCCCGACGGGGGCAAGGCCTGACTCTGACGCGAGTTGAAAAACAGGATCTGTTGTGAAGATTGCAGGTGTGTGTTGTTCCTGTGCGTGCTTGCGAATCACGAATCTTTTGTGCCTTTTTCAGAACACAAATCAGGCAACGATGTTGAATTCCTGCGCGGCGGCTTCTGGTGCCGGCAGGTGTTGTCCAAGTGGGGCAGGCGAATCCCCTTCGGAGCTCGTTGTCTGACTCGGGCGAAGGGCGACGATGGCGGTCCAGCAGGGGGTTGACCGATTAGTGACGAGCGCGGCGAGGACGTGGTTCCGGGGGCGATCGCGACTATGTGGAGAGGCCTCGGGGTTTTGGGGATGTGGCGTTTGGGTGGTTCCCGTGCGGTGCCGTCGATGTCGACAGATTGGCAGAGAGGAAGTCCGGCTGGGCAACTCAGGTGCCATGCATAGCCATCAGGTGCCAGGCACCAACACCCGGTAAGTCGTTGCAAGGTATGGGTTTGTGGTTTTGCCATCGGGAACGACGGTGAGCGGAACTGCTGTGTGGCAAAGTTTGCGGATTTTGTCGAATTTCCTTATCGATTGGGTTTTGTCGTGCCGATATTGAGAGAAGAGGGACCGGCATTGTTCGGGCTTTCCAAAGTTCTTTGACAATTCGCTTTGAAAATAGGATCGAGTGCGATTCCCTGGGGTCGCGTCGGCACAATCGGAGCCGAGTGAGCTGGATTTTTGTTCTCCTGCGAATGAGAACTTGACACTAAGTCATTGTGCAGCATAAGCTTGGAACGATTCGCCGTCGGTAGCGAGGGGCTCTATTTCCTGTTCAGGAGCACAGAACGTGACCAAGAAAGAGATCGTGAAGGCGATTTCGGACGAGTTGGGTCTGACTCAATTGACGACGAAGGAAATCGTTCAGAAAACGTTTGACGCGATTATCGAGACTCTGGTTGAGGACCGAAGGATCGAGTTGAGAAACTTCGGTGTCTTCGAGGTGCGAATGCGAGCTGCGAGAACAGCCCGAAATCCACGAACAGGTGGACAGGTGGAAGTTCCGGCCAAATTTGTAGTCTCGTTCAAGCCCGGCAAGGAAATGGAAGCCAAGGTTAGAGAGCTGGAGGAGAAAGAGGCCGCCAGAGCTCGACTTGCCCAGCAGGCGAAGTCAGGAAGTTCTGGTTCCTGAGCCGTTGCTGAAGTTGTGAGAGAATCGCTGCCCCCTGATGTGTGCATCGCCCTGGATCCTGTTTTCACCGCGAATGTCTGAACTGTTTCAGACTCGTCGAAAAAAATCAGAGAACCACCACTTCCGAAGACTGTGGCAGCCGCCGTGACTGAGCGGCGGTAGATGTGTGCAGGGAAGGACGTTGCGATGAAGATGCGAAATCGGCTGATGGCGGGATTGCTGCTTGCATGCACTGCGATGACAACAGGCTGCATGATGCCAATCTGGAGCCCGAATCCTGACGTGCGGGCGCGTCAGTTGATTTATCAGTCAGAGAGCCTGCGGCACATCCCGGAGATCTGGGAGCGTATCTGGGGACTGGATCAGCCTGACCTGGCCACTCCCTATCGAGTTCACGGCGGTGTCATCTGAGCCGGAACGGTTGTGGATGGCGTGTGCCGGGCTGCTGACCGGGTGTCTGACGAGGGCATGCGGTGACAGTGAGAGGCAGTGCGCCCACGGGACAGAAAATACTGACAGTCGGCATGCTTGTGCACGCCGACTGTTTTCGCGCGCCTGGCGCAGTCTGAGCGGAACCCCGGGGGCGGGGTTACTGCAGTTCGGTGGTGCGGCGAGGATCCTTTTGGTTGCGGTTGGAGATTTCTGGTCGCAGGGCGCGAATTTCACGGAGTGGCCGCCCCTGGGGTTCCAGCGATAACCGCGTTCCTGCTACCTCAATCTCTCGGATTCTGTAGGTTCGGACACTGGCGTTGCGAGTGCCTGCGGTGCCAGCCCCGGGTACGAAGGCAGGGAACAGATTGGGGACTCGGCTGTAAGCTCTGCCGGCACCAGGTTCGGCGGCATCTTCTTCGAGGATCACTTCAATTCTGGGAGTGCCCGGGTACCGCAGAGTCATTTCCAGTGTTTCGCCGGTCTCTCCGGACGAGGGGGTGCTGAGTGATGGCGAGAAGCTAACCTCCATCCGGTCTTCCAGCTCCCTGTGTCCCGAGTACTCAAAGGTCCGACTGCCATCAGAGATGGTGGCCGTGGCATCATTGAGCTTCCATGCGATGGACGCGGCCACTGCGATTGAGCTTGTGCGTCCAACGGTTCTGGGGACAGCGGTGAGCGTGGAGGCGAGGTACTGAGCGGCATTCTCGGGGAGTTGCTCTGATCCCAGTAGTCGAGCACAGAGCAGCAGGCCGGGGACCGGAATCCGCCGGAGCATTTCGTCGTCGCTCAGCACCATCCTGAGTTGTTCCTTATCACCGGCGTGGTAGTAAAGGGACGCGAGGGCCACGGAGCTCTGATCGGTTTCCAGTTGTTCATCGACATTGCAGAGGATTCGTTCTTCAGCCGCCTGATACTGTTCGTGGCGTCCCAGGATCCATGCACAGACGAGGTTGGCTTCCCAGTTTCTTGTGGAGTATTCGAACGCGCGCTGAGCTGTGGTCGCCGCCGCCGGATCGCCGTTGCTTTCCTGAATCAGCCCGAGATTGGCCATGCTGCTGGCCAGCATGTCGTCCTGTCGGAAATGTCCCTGACCAATTTCTGTCAGCCGGCGGAATGTCTGTGCGGCCTCGTCAGTGTCACCCATCAGTTGTTGAGTTCTGGCGATGTAATACCAATATGGCGGATAGCACTCCATAAATCGTTCGAGGCGTCGGAGAGATCGCAGGCGAACGTCAGGCTTATCGATGGCGAGAGCTTCAGAAAGCTGATCGAGGTCCTGGTCGCGCAGCAGCCAGCGGTCCGGGATGTCATTCTTGCGACTGAGTTTCCAGAAGCTGTCGAGAAAGCTGGAAGAGCGTGTCATCAGTGACTGGAACTGAGTTTTCTCAACCTGCCACAGATCCGAATCTCGTTTCAATTGAGTGGAGCGATAATCCCACCAGCTGTTGGCACCGGTCTGGATTACGGATCCCAGTTGTCCCGTGGCGGCCTGAGCGCCGATCACGAAAAAATCGGTCCCCATTTTTCGCTGGACACCGCGCTGAAATCCCTCCTTAATCACGGTTCGTTCGCGATCCCCGATTTCCACCATACCGATCTCATCCAGGATCGAGCGATACAGGGAGATGACTTCCGGATCATCGATCTGGTTCAGGTCAAGGTTATTCAGGATCCGCTGCTGTTCTTCGAACAGCACTTTTTTGGATCCAGCCTTGCGGATTCGATGCAGAGCCGCGCGACAGTAATTCAGCGTCACAGCTGTTTTACGGCGTGACACTTCGGATTCCCGTCCGGGCAAATCGTCCTTCGAGTCACCGGGAAGCTGGGCGAAGCTGTTCAGTGGGAACAGCAGTGCAGCGCAGAGCAAAAGTAACACTGGTTTCATGGTCGTGAGTCACTGATCGGGGATTAGCTGAGTGCTGTGGTCCGGGCCATGCCCGCATCAGGCCACCAGCCTGAGGGTCGACAGCGAACTGTGTCGAATGCAGCACCTCACCAATTCCTAACCAACTGACGTCAGTTCATCCATGAACCGCGCAGCCGTACGCTCACTATGTTTTCATCCGATTTCGCAAAGACAATGACGAATCAGGAATGCTCAGAACTTCCCGCATCAATTCTGCGGGCGATTCGCATTGCGGGGTTCTGGTGATCGGCGGAAATTGCCGATTCCGGGGTGTTTGGGGAGAGTGTTTGGTGGTTCGCGGGCGAAAGGCGGTTGCTTTCGCGGGGCATGCGCCAGTTACTCAGCGTTCGGAGAGTTGCCGAAAGCGGTCTCGAATAACGGCGGTGGTTCCCGGTGTCAGCCAGACATCCCAGGTCTTTTCGAATCCCGGCGTCACCGCGATCGTGTCGATGGGAGCGAGGTAGGAGCAGGCACTCTGATCTTTGTCGCCGTTGCCGAAGCGATAGCAGGTGAGCTGACGGGCGGCAGGCACATAGCATCCAATCCCGAAATCAGAGTCATCGACCCATGCGGCCCAGTGTTCGGTCATGAGGTGGTATTCGTTGGGCCATCCGGGCTGACGACGAGTCGCGGGTTGCCCTGTCCATGGCCGACTGCCGTCGTAGGTGACCAGTGTGGCGTACTTCGGGTCGACAAACAGTGCCGGGAGTTCCTGATGGTGGGCTGGATGTGAGATTTGACCGGTGTAGTGAAAGCGGAAGCGGATATGCACCAATTCCTGCTGCAGCGTCACGGTCTGTTCCATGATCACGTCTTCAACAGGTTGACCGGTAGCCCAGTGAACAGGTTGAGTGCGGATTTGGGCGTGGGAAGTAGTGACCTGCTGATCGAGAAGTTTTGAGGATTTTCCTTTCCAGTCGCCCCCCTGAACAGGATTCCATCGCCAGGGTTGTCCATTCCAGTCGGAACCGTCCGGCCTGCCATACCACGATTGCTGGATCAGACGTCCTCGATCGAAGTGATTGATCAGATTGTGGTCCTTGTCGGCCTGACTGATCCACGCAATGGCTCCGCCGGACTTTCGGAGCAGTCCGACTTTCAATTGCGGATTGCGCAACCAGATCCAGTCTTCCGAAGGCGGTTCTGTGGCATCGGCTGTTGGCTGCTGTGATTCCTGCGCGGGCAGGGAATTCAGCAGCAGCGACAGCAGCAGGCCGGCGAGCCGGACCATGGTCAGGCCGTGTGGGAAGGCATTCATCGGGGAGTCAGCACGTCACGTCCGACCCACGGTCTGAGGACCTGAGGCACGACGACGCTGCCGTCTTCCTGCTGGTAATTTTCCAGCACAGCGATGATGGCGCGTGCGCAGGAAATGGCCGTTCCGTTGAGGGTATGGACAAACTGCGTGCCCTTACGATCCGGGCTTTTGCAGCGGATATTGAGGCGTCGAGCCTGATAGTCGGTGCAGTTGGATGCGCTGGTGACTTCACCGTATTCGCCACCGTCACCGCGTCCCGGCATCCAGGCTTCGATATCGAACTTGCGGTAGGCAGGTCCACCGAGGTCCCCGGAGGCGGTATCAATGAGTCGATAGGGGATCCCGAGCGCCTGGAAGATTTCTTCTTCGATGCGCAGGATTTCCAGGTGCAGTGCGTCGGAGTCTTTGACGTCCGGACCGGCATAGCCGAACATTTCCACCTTTGTGAACTGGTGGACTCGATAGATGCCGCGGGTGGCCCGTCCGGCGGCACCAGCTTCTGTGCGGAAGCAGTGTGAGAGTCCGGCATACTTCAGTGGCAGCGTTGCCAGATCGAGAGTTTGATCCTTCTGCGCGCCTCCGAGCGTAATTTCGGCGGTCGCGACAAGGCTGAGATCACTGTCGGCGACGGAGTAGATCTGAGTTTCGTTGCCGCGGGGATTGAACCCGATCCCTTCCAGCACGCTGTCGCGGGCGAGGTCGGGAGTTGTGAAGAGAGTGAACCCTTCGGAGCGGAGTTTGGTGAGTGCGAACTGTACGAGTGCCATTTCGAGCATGACGGCGTCATTTTTCAGGAAATAGAATCCTGAGCCGGCGACTCGAGCACCGGCTTCGAAGTCGATCAGATCCAGAATCTGAGCGATTTCGACGTGGTCTCTGGGTTTGAAGGAAAAGACCGGCTTCTGCCCCCAGACGCGGAGTTCTGCGGCATCGGCTTCGCCACCGATCGGGGCGGCGGGGTGTGTCATATTGGGGATGCGGGCCTGCTCCGCCCTGAGTTGTTCTTCGACAACGCGGAGTTTTTCATCTGCGGCGGCCACCTGATCGCGAAGGACTTTGCCGTGTTCGATCAGTTGGGGGCGTTCTTCGGCTGAGGCTTTGGGGATTTTCCCGGACAGCTCCTTCTGCTGTCGGCGGAGATCATCCGCGGTGACAATGAGTGCGTTGCGTTCGTCCCTTAGCCGAATAACGGCATCGACGTCTACGGCGACGCCGCGTTTTCGGCAGTTGTCAACAACCTCATCGCGATGATCGCAGATGAACTGCAGATCCAGCATGGAACAGCTCCTGAACGTCAGTCATCGGTGTATCAAGTCTGCGGTATCGGGCAATGACTGATGGCTCGCCTGAACCGGCAGTGCGGCGGGAATGTTCCGCCGGATCGATCAGAAACCCGTCCTGAAACGGGGCTGTTTTCAGTTGGTTCTGGTTGGCGCTACGCGCGAGAGTTCATCCCAGAGGCAGGCGCTGGCCAGAGTACCGCGGTGAAAATCCTGCAGATGGATGTGTTCATCGGGGCTGTGCAGGTTGTCCGAATTTCGGCCCCAGCCGAGTAACAGCGTATCGATTCCGAGGATCTGTTTGAAGCTGAGAACAACGGGAATGGAGCCACCTTCACGAAACAGGACGGGTGGTTGTCCGAACGCGGTCTGGATCGCTCGACGCGCAGCGGCCAGCCAGTCACTGGTAGGGTCGAAGACGAAGGCTTCACAGCCGTGAAAGCGGCGGAACTCAAACTCGATTCCGGGAGGGCATTGTTCCTTCAGGAACGCTTCCAGAGCATCCAGAATTTTTGTCGGATTCATGCGCGGGACAAGCCGGCAGGTGATCTTGGCGAGTGCTCTGGAGGGGATAATTGTTTTCGGGCCTTCGCCGGCGTAGCCCCCGGAAACTCCGTTGATATCGCAGGTGGGGCGTGCCGTGCGGCGTTCGAGTGTTGACCAGCCGGTTTCACCGAACACAGCGCGGCTGCCAACTTCCTGAAGAAAATCGCGTTCTGAAAATGGCAGCCGCGAGTACTCTTCACGTTCCACCGGGGTGAGTTCCACAACGTCATCATAGAAACCGGGAATGCTGATGCGGCCGTCTGGTCCGACGAGCGTGCCGCACATGCGAGTGAGTGCGTTGACAGGGTTGGCGATGCTGCCACCGTAGATGCCGCTGTGCAGATCTTTTCCGGGGCCCTTGAGTCGGACTTCTGCCGCCACAATGCCGCGCAGACCACAGGTAATCGCCGGGATGCCGTCGCCGTACTGACTGGTATCACTGATGACGGCCACATCGGCTCGCAGCAGGTCACGATGTGTCTCAAGGAAGTGGTCCAGATGGACACCGCCGCATTCTTCTTCGCCTTCAATCAGCACTTTGACATTCAGCGGCAGTTCACCATTGACCTGCATCCACGCCTGGATGGCCTTCAGGTGAGTGAACAGCTGGCCTTTGTCATCGGTGGCTCCGCGGGCGAACAGCTTCCCGTCGCGCACCTGAGGTTCGAAGGCGGGTGTGGTCCAGAGGTTCAGTGGATCCGGCGGCTGCACGTCGTAATGACCGTAAATCAGCACGGTCGGGAGTGCCGGATCCCGCAGTCGCTCGCCGTAGACAATCGGGTGTCCCGGTGTGGGATAGATCGTGGCGGACAGACCGGCGTCCAGCAGGGCTTGTTTCACCCATGCCGCGCACTCCTGCATCTGTGGCGCGTATGCACTGTCCGCGCTGACACTGGCAATCCGCAGGAACTGGCAGAGTTCATCGAGGGCTGTCTGCTGACGATCCACAAGAAACGACAGGATTTTCTGCATTGAACCATTCCGCAAGAAGCTTGTCACCAGCCGCCCGTTTCGGAAACATCTCCGAAACCGTCCGAGGGCCGACCGGATTGATGCTGCAGCAGGATTGCCTTGACTGTCACCTGCGGCCGAATATCGACGCAGACGGGGAAATCTTCGCCAAAAATTCGCAGAAAACACAGCGAAACCGGCCGGCGGCAGCATTTCCGGGAATTCCACTCGCCACGTATCATAGCACAGCCGGGGAATTCCTGCAGTGACATCAGATTCAATCCGGTTTTTACATTTTCGCCGATTTTGATTATTGTCTGCCCACGCAATCTGAGTCTTCAGATTCCAAAGTCCTGCCCGTCGTGCCTTCCTGTTTCCTCTTCTGTCCGACTGGACGAAGTCCTCGTCCTGGAAAGTTTTCAAATGCCTCGTCCCGCGTTTCTGCTGGCTCTGACACTGCTGGTGACCGGTGGTTCTGTGTCTGCGTCCGATTGGCCTCAGTGGCGTGGTCCGCAGCGTAATGGGCAGTCTGATGAAAAGCTGGCATCGCATGACTGGTCCGCGCAGCCACCTCAACTGCTGTGGACCGTGGAGGGGTTTGGTGCGGGGTATTCCAGTGTCGCTGTCGCGGAAGGTGTGTTGTACACGCTGGGGAACGCGGACGAAGGACAGGTGGTGCTGGCGGCCAGTGCCGAAACCGGAGAAATCCGCTGGAAGAAAGCGGTCACTGACACCAAGCCCGCTCACAGCTACGAAGGGTCTCGCTGCACGCCGACTGTGGTGGGCGACCTGCTGTACGTCATCACCTCGGACGGTTCCATCGCCTGCCTGAAGACAGAAAATGGTGAGCTGGTCTGGCAACGCAAGTTCAGCGACTGGCAGGGAAAAATGATGTCCGGCTGGGGATTCTCAGAATCGCCGCTGGTCGACGGTGAACGAGTGCTCTGCACCCCCGGTGGCAATGACGCTCTTGTCGTGTGTCTGAATCGCCTGACGGGTGCCGACATCTGGGCCTGCAAAGGGACGTTTGAGGGTGAGGCGGGCAAGGATGGTGCCGGCTATTCGTCGATCGTCACATCCGAAGCGCTTGGTATTCCGCAGTATGTGCAGCTGACCGGACGCGGGTTGATTGGCATCAACGCGGCGGATGGTCGCCAGTTGTGGAGTTACAACCGGGTTGCCAATGGAGTCGCCAACATTCCGACGCCCCTGGTTGATGGCAATTTCGTCTTTGCTTCCACCAGCTACAAGACCGGTGCAGCGCTGGTTGAACTGAAAAAGAATGGTGATCAGATTGTGGCGGATGAAAAGTACTTTCTGGAAGGAAACGTGTTCAACAATCATCACGGCGGAATGATTCTGCAGGATGGCTATGTCTATGCTGGCCATCAGCAGAATGAAGGGTTTCCGACCTGTGTGAAAATGAGCACGGGTGATATTGTCTGGGGTGGAAAGCTGCGAGGCCCGGGCAGTGGTTCCGCAGCGATCCTGCATATTGATGGCCATCTGATCTTCCGCTACCAGAACGGTGTGGTGGCTCTGATCGAAGCCACACCGGAAGAATACCGTCTGAAGGGATCCTTCAAGCCTGATTATCAGGAAGGCGCCAGCTGGGCTCACCCGGTCGTCGTGAATGGCCGGCTGTATCTGCGTGAGCAGAACAAGCTGATGTGCTATCAGGTTGGAAAATGAAGCTCCCCTGCCCTGCCGCTTGCGATGCGTGTTCCGTCAGCGCCGTCTGTCTGAGCACGCGTTTCGCAGCAGCGAATTCATAGGGCAACTGAGGGCGACTCCA
>CAIYBH010000303.1 GCA_903924405.1 uncultured Planctomycetaceae bacterium
ATTTCCAGCCCGCGATTGTCTGCAAAAAGGGTGTCGCTGCAGGTTTACGCCCACATCAGGCCGTCAGCGTTACTGTCAGGATCCGGACTGTTTGCGGGAAGTTCGCCGCTGGCATGCGTCAAGACGCCAACGTGTGCGTCGCCAAAGGCTGGAAGTCCGAAAAGCCGACGCCGTCGCCTCCCGAGAACGCCGCATCCGCAGGTCACGAATCGGGCAGGTACCGCGTGTATCGACGGAATCGGTTCTGCCGGCAGCATCGACAGCCCTGTCGGCAAAACATGGGGCCGTCCACCTATCGTTTGACAGTTTTACGAGTCCTGGTGCTCGTTTGCGAGAGTTTTGACTCTCGCAAAAACAAGGCGTTAGCGGGTGGAGTTTTTACCATGACGCGGGCGAATCGGCGGGATGGCTTGATTTTGGGTCCGCATGCAAGCGGAACGGCGCGAGCGGTCCGGTGTCAGTTCTGCGCTGTAGACAACCACAGTATTCACCACCAGGTGTGATCTATTTGATACTCCAATAGCAGGGCCTCGCTGGCGCTTCGGGTTAGTATGGGCAGGATCAATTATTTGACGTAGGTTCAGAGATGGATGGACGTATTTACCATCCCGATAAACACCGTAAAACGTTGACCAGGGTGCGTCACATTAAATACGTCCAACGCAGGGCCTCGCTGGCGCTTCGGGTTAGTATGGGCGGGATCAATGATTTGACGTAGGTTCAGAGATGGATGGACGTATTTCATATTCCTACGCCTCATTAAAATGGGACGCTGGTGTGTTCTATTTAATACTCCAAGAGCAGGGCCTCGCTGGCGCTTCGGGTTAGTGTGGGAGGGATCAATTATTTGACGTAGCTTCAGAGTTGGATGGACGTATTTACCATCCCGATAAACACCTTTAAACCTTGACCTGGGTGTGTCACATTAAATACTCCCAGAGCAGGGCCTCGATGGCGCTTCGGGTTAGTGTGGGCGGGATCAATTATTTGACACCTATAGTGACTGCGAATGTTTACTGTCAGGTTCCTGTGGCGATATGGGCGTACTTCGGGGCGGCTGAGTGGGCGATGCGGTTTTTGTTGGCCGGGTCGAGTAGGCCGGCACCGTTCCACGGCTCGATTGCCCTGCGAATCAGTTCAGAAAACGTGCGCTCTGCAGATCGGTGCGGATCAGCAGTCAGAAATGGCAGGCGTCCATACGCATCAATGGCAACGGGCTTCAGTTCCGGATCCCGGGATTGCAGAAAGCCCAGAGGCCACGATGAGGGGTCTTTGGCAAGCTGTTGTTCAAAACGAATCGCGGACATGAAGTAGAGGCAGGCAAAAGCCTGAAAGGCCCGAAAGGATGGCAGAGCTGCGTAGCATCCGGCAACCAGCAGATCCAGCCACTCGGTCTCATGTCGCACATCTTCGCTGTATTGGAAGAGCAACTGTCGGCAGCGATTGGAATTCGACAACAGAGCCTCGGCAATTCTCAGCACACCACTCAGGGCATGGGCGATGCCGCTGCTGTGCAGAGGATCGACAAATCCAAAGGTGACGGGCATCAGGACCCAACCGTCTCCGACGGCCTGTCTGCGGCATCGACTTAAACGCGGCAGAAAGCCCATCGCCCCCGGCGGTGCAATCCGGTTCGCGCCCGCCAGCAGCCCGGCCACGGAAGGATACGTCTTCAGGACGGATTGAAAATGGGTATCCGGAGTCGCAGCACCTGATGGCTGCCCGGCATTTCCGATTGTCGTCCATGGGGAACCAGTGGGTTCGACCATGCCAACGCTGGTCGTGCCATTGTCCATTCTCAGCATCCAGCACCAGCCATGCTCCAGAACGTGGTGCTGCGCGGCGTCATCTCCGCAGAACGGGTCATCGGAACTTCTTGCCTGGTCGAAAGGGGCGACGCCCGTGAAGTGCCCAAACACAGCTCGGGTCTGTGTTTTCATCCACGCATCATCAGGGGGATTGTCGACAAACCGGGCCAGGGCATTTCCCGCTCCGCTGGCATCCACAAACCATGAGCAGCGAATACCGTCCTGACGCTGTCGTTCCTCGTGTACGGAAGATAGATCGATTGTCCATGCCTGGGCGTGCGGGCAGTATTCGGCGTGCTGGACTGTCCAGTGTTCCAGCAGACGGCAGCCAGCGGCGATGGCCTGTTCAACGAAAAAGTGATCCACGGAACTTCTGAGCCAGTGGGTGTCGCTCCAGTAATCGGAACTGCTGGCCGCGACCAGCAGGGAGTGATTGTGGTCGGGATCATCGGAGAATACCTGACCGGGTCGATGTCGATAGTAGCTGAAGCCCCGTTTTTTCCCGCAGATGACTTCGGGAGTGCGACTTTTCCATGTGCCCCAGCAGGCCAGCGGCGCCAGTGCCTTGAGATTCCAGCGATCCGCGATGTGTGCCAGCAGAAAATCGGCGGTGGGTGTCGATGATTCGCCGATGGCAAATCTGGGATGCTTCTGTCGATCGACAATCAGCACCTTTTTGCCCTGGCTGGCCAGAATCCAGCCGAGGAGACTGCCAGAAAAGCCGGAGCCTGCGATCACGACATCGTAACTGTTGTTTTCAGAGTTGCAGAGCATACGGATCCTGCCACGTGCGAGTGACGAACGTGGTTGTCGGTGGATCTGCTGACGGAAATACGGAGTGACGCAGTCTCCGAGTCTTTTAAGAAAGCGGGTGCGAAACCGAAAGCGGATCTTGAGTAATTTAACATCAGCGGACAGATCCGGCATAGCGCCGCCCTGATCCTGCGGTCCAAAAACGTAAATATTTGGCCAAACTGCCAGCGTCGCAGGACATGTTTCTGTCCGCGGAAATAGTCTTGCGTCGGATGTCGAACGGGCCTGATGCATCCTGAAGCGATAACAACCGTGCGGAACGGGGAAAGGTCGATGGCTGCATGTTTGGGGCTCGCCTGAGCAGTGTCTATCTCATCATGGCCCCGCTGGTCTCTTCAGAGAGTGTGGCGGAGGCTTGAACGACGAAGAGCCCGGACCGCGATGGGTCGTCCCAACTTTCCGTTGCGCCCTGTTGTTGAGGCTGGGGTTTCGGTTTCGGTTTCGGTCGGAAGCCGAAAACTGTTTTTCCTGGTTGCATTGCACTCAGATTTCCCGGCGGCGGCCCCAGGTGCTGTTCCATCGCATTGTCGCGAACAGGACACGCAGTACTATCGATCGGACCGGTGCCACTTGACAGGGGCAACCGCTGATGTTCTAAAGTGGGCAGGCCTTGTCCGCGACAGGCAAGGCAGTACGCCTCATTTTACAACGTAGTTCACACTGCGGAATCACTTTTTTACGCGGGTTCCATGTCACAGGGCGAGGGACGTTGATCGTGGTGGAAAAACAATCTTCGGGTCCAAATGCAGCACCGACCATTGCGGCAATTTTTCGTGAGGGCCGCTCTGCTGTTCCCGCCTCAGGTCAACTCTGGTGGGGTGCGGATTTTGGCACGGTGCTGGTTGCATGCGCGTTGCGTTTGGGGATTGTCGCCGGGTCCATTGCTATCGTTGTGGGCGATGACGTGACGCAGGCCCAGGAGAAGAATTCGCGATCCATTCCGACGATCTCAACGATGTCGTACGAACGGCCAATCGAGCTTGAAGCCGGGGGCCAGTCGATTCATCTGGAGGGGCATTCCGCACCGCGGTTCCATGACTGGGATCTGGACCAGGACCTGGATGTGCTGGTCGGCGGAGGCGACGGTCGGCTGTGGCTTTTCCGTAATCAGGGGACACCGAAAAAGCCGCGCTTTCAGGCGCAGGAGCCGATTCAGGCGGGTGATCGCGATCGCTGGGGAAATTCCTTCACGGGGCTCGTTCTGGCGAATCTTGTGGGGACGGAACTCCCTGACCTCATTGTCTGTCACTCCGGGAACCAGCTGACGATTCACGAAAATATCGGCACAGCGGGCAATCCGAAATTTGCCGAGTCCGCGGTGACCATCCAGGTCCAGGACCAGTGTCAGGGGCGTTTCGACCTTGCGGACTGGGATGGGGATGGAGCTGCGGATCTTGTG
>CAIYBH010000304.1 GCA_903924405.1 uncultured Planctomycetaceae bacterium
CATCAGTCGCATCAGTCGCATCAGTCGCATCAGTCGCATCAGTCGCATCAGTCGCATCAGTCGCATCAGTCGCATCAGTCGCATCAGTCCCATCCGCTTCACAGCTGCCGCGGTCGAATAATCAGCAGATTCGCATCGTAGGTCAGGATCCCCAGCAGGATGGAATTGACAACTCGGTCCAGGGGGACTTCGTACTTGCAATCCACCGACAGTGGGTTGGGATGAAAGGGATCGGCGACGAGGACGGATTTTTCGACCGGGTCGTAGCCGCAGAGGACGACGAAATGCCCACTGGGGACACCTGCGACATCATCGGGCTGGAAGGTGACGGGGTGTTCACGACGTTCGCGATAGAGGTAGGTTGAACTCAGGCCTGTCAGCAACGGGATGGACTGCCGCAGGTAACGACGGATCAGATTTCCATCGAGGTCTTCCATGCGCAGTCGACCACCCAGTCGGAGGAATTCGATGTAGCATTCGCAGGCGCGGCGCAGTTTTTCGCTGGGTTTCAGCGTCATCTGCTGACGCAGTTTGTCCTCAAGATTCAGTCCGTCTGCCAGGTGTCCATCGGCATTGAACCACGTGGGGTCAAACACCTGCAGGTTGAATGTGAAAATGCGCACGTCATAGCCTCGTCGCAGCGCATCACAGCCCAGCATCACGGCCAGTGTTCCGCCGCTTTCGAACGAGGGGACGTCCTGAATGACATCTGTGAGGGGGATATGGTTGCCGAAATAGCGATAGACGGCGTGCAGGCAGGTGGGACCACAGGTGGTGTTATTCGGCTGTTTAAGAGCATCAAAGTGCAGACGCGTTTCCATCACTCAGCTCCGGTTTCGACAGGCAGGCATTCGGGAATGCCTGCAGGGGTCGGCGAATGGCCGGCTTCCCGGGAGACATCGGCACGCAGCGGGAGGGGGGATGGCATCCGCTACAGAAATCGGCTTTCAAAAATGAGAATCGGTCAACGGAGGACCGATTTTTCTGGCATTCCCCGAAGAGTTGAGGTTTTGGGCAGGCTGGGAGGGCGAGTGCTCCTGCCGAGCCGCAAACCTGGTTTTCGGCTCGGGGGAAACCTTGCCCTCCCAAACTGTACTCCTTCCCAATCCTTGTCCCCCCGAGCAGTATTGATGGTTCAGGGTTTTGTCGTGACCGTTGATTTTTTCAGCCACAGGAACGCCGCTTCCGGAAGGCTCTCATGACCACCTTCAAACAGAGTTACGCAGGACTTTCCGGACTGTCTGTGCAGCAGCACTTTGCGTGGCAGACCTGGCACAGAAATCTGATCGGATTGGCGCGGCTGACTCAGGTATTTCCGGGTGCCCAGTTCAAGGATTTCCTGATCAGAGATAAGTTCGTTTCCGTGCCCGCGGGCGATGGCGTTGAACGCGTGCAGAGAATGGCTGACGGGGACTGAACCGGAGTGACCATCTTCGATACCCGCCCAGATGGAGACAGGCAGATCACCAGCGCGGTCAAGGTGAAAGACGGGCGACCGATCACGATAGGCGGCATCAACAGCCGGGGAGGTTCCGGGGGGACCGCCCAGAGATTTTTCGATCATAACGGCGTACTTCTGCGGTTGACCATTGGCGGTATGAAACCGGTGCCACTCTGCCAGATCGGTGGGACCAACCCAGGCGGACACAGCGCTGAAACGATCGGGATAATGACCGGCCATCAGTAAAGACATGTGGCCTCCACCGGAAACCCCGGCCAGATAGATTGCGGCGCGGTCCACGTTCCACTGGCGGCACGCGAAGTCAACGGCATCGAGAATGTCCTGCCGGGCCAGCGGGGAACCGCAGGCGGCGGGTGTCTGGTTGATCCCGCGAAAGTTGGGATGCAGCCAGATCCAGCCATTGGCGACGCATTCTCTCAGCCACTTGCTGTTGTCCTGTGTGTAATCGGCGCTCCAGGAATGTAGAAACACAAACAGCGGAGTGGGCTGGCTGTTGGCGTGTTCGGGAGCCCACCACAGCAGTGGTTGTCGCGAACCATCCAGGCTGCTGATGGTCTCTGCCTGCTGAGTGTCGGGGACGTCGTCGTCCTGGGCGTCCAGTCGTGCAACCATGGTCAACAGCAGCAGGATGGCAATGCGGATCGGTTGGAAACGAGATCTGAAGGCTGACATGACAGGACCTGGCGTCGTGGAATGGTTAAACCGGAGGGAACTCTGAGACCTGTCGACCGGGAATTTTTTTGTGATGAAAGTCCGAGTGTGTGTGTCCAGCCACCCGTCGTCGTGACTGTCACCCCCACACATTTCGGGAATTGTGTGCAGGAAACAGGGCCTCCGGGGAGCGTATGGGGCGGAAAATTCGTGGAAATCGAGCTTTCTTCGGCCGGAGATTCCCGAATTCCCCCACAGGGGTTGCGCGTTTTGTTTCTGGCGGTTTCTGGAATACACTACGGAACCAGAACACCGGGCCGGGACCATCAGGGGCTTGCCGACATGGCGAATTCCGTTGTGGGGCCCTGTTGCGGACGCACTGACTGAGCGGGCTGCCTGATCCTCAGGTGACCGCGGGCAGGCCGAAAGTGCCCGACAATCGCTCGGATACACAGTCCAGCGAACGAGTGTTCCGGACCGGCAGACGGACCTGATTCACGACACCTTTATTGGGGCTCAGCCCCGAACATCACGCCATGCCTCGCTACGACTTCAAACGAATTGAATCCCGCTGGCAGCAGTACTGGGAACAGCATCAGACCTTTCGCGTGGACGACTGTGTCCCGGGAAAAGCCAAGCTGTATGTGCTGGACATGTTTCCCTATCCGTCCGGCGAAGGTCTGCACGTGGGGCACCCGGAAGGTTACACCGCGACGGACATCGTGTGCCGCTACTCGCGCATGAAGGGCATGAATGTCCTGCATCCCATGGGCTGGGACGCCTTTGGATTGCCGGCGGAAGAGTTCGCTCGTCAGAAGGGAATCCATCCGCGAATCAAGACGGAAGAAAACATCACGACGTTTCGTCGACAGTTGAAGATGCTGGGGTTCAGCTACGACTGGAGTCGTGAGTTGTCCACAACGGACCCGGACTATTACCGCTGGACGCAGTGGATCTTTCTGCAGATTCATGACTCCTGGTATGACAGTCAGTGTGTCTGGACCGGCCCGGATGGAGTGGAGCGTCGTGGAAGGGGCCGTCCGATTTCGGAACTGCCGATTCCGGCGGAAGTGCAGGCCGCGGGGCAGGCCGCTGTGCGTTGCTATCAGGATCGGCATCGCCTCGCCTATCTGTCGGAAGCTCCCGTGAACTGGTGCCCGGAACTTGGCACGGTGCTGGCCAACGAAGAGGTGATTGACGGGCGCAGCGAGCGCGGTGATCATCCGGTGGTGCGGTTGAATCTGAAGCAATGGATGTTGCGCATCACAGCCTATGCGGATCGCCTCTCGGAAGAGTTGTCCGATTTGTCGTGGCCCGAGTCTATCAAGTACATGCAGCGGAACTGGATTGGCCGCAGTGTGGGGGCTGAGGTGGATTTCCGCCTCGCGACCGCTGAGGATCAGTTTTCGACGTGGACAGCTCAGCGGCAGGCGACTGGTTTTCCCAAAGAGCCCGAGTCGCAGGTACTGCGCATTTACACGACTCGTCCTGACACATTGTACGGAGTAACGTACATGGTGCTGGCACCTGAGCATCCGCTGGTTGAGCAATTGACGACGCCTGAGTATCGTCCGGCCGTTGAGGAGTATCGTCGCAAGGCATCGCTGAAGAGCGATCTGGATCGAATGGATCTGGCGAAGGAGAAGTCCGGAGTCTTCACCGGTGGTTACGCCATCAACCCTGTCAACGGGCAGCGCGTGCCAGTCTGGATTGCCGACTATGTGCTGATCAGTTACGGGACCGGAGCCATCATGGCGGTGCCGGGACACGATGAGCGGGATTTCGAGTTTGCGAAAACATTCGGGATTCCGATTGTGCAGGTGGTGGCGCCGTCGAATGCAGACGCGGCGACCCCTGATCTGCAGAACTCCGCATTCACCGATTACGGTGTGGCAATCAATTCCGGTGACTGGGACGGGACTCCCACGGCCGAATTCAAGACGCAGATTACGGCAGACCTGGCAGCTCGCGGTGTGGCTCGCGAAGCCGTGAACTACCGACTACGGGACTGGCTGTTCAGTCGCCAGCGCTACTGGGGCGAACCATTTCCAATCTGGCACGAACTGGATGCGGAAGGCAATCCAACCGGGCTGATGCGAACAGACGCTGTTGAGTCGCTGCCGGTGCTGCACCCGCATGTGGAAGATTTCAAGCCCACGGGAACTCCTGAGCCGATGCTTTCAAAAGCCGGCGACGACTGGCTGTATCGCACAGACAGCGATGGTGTTCGGTTGAAGCGGGAAACGAACAGCATGCCGCAGTGGGCGGGCAGCTGCTGGTACTACCTGAGATTCTGCGACAATCGGAATTCGGGCAGCTTCATCGATCCGGAAAAGGAAAAGTACTGGTTGCCCGTGGACCTGTACATCGGCGGTGCGGAGCATGCGGTCCTGCACCTGCTGTATTCACGATTCTGGCATAAGCTGCTGTTTGACCGCGGGCATGTCAGTCATCCGGAACCGTTTCAGCGACTGGTGAACCAGGGCATGATCCTGGGCGAAAACGGCGAGAAGATGTCCAAGTCCCGGGGAAATGTTGTCAACCCCGAAAAGGTCGTGGAGCAGCGGGGTGCTGATGCGCTGCGGCTGTACGAAATGTTCATGGGACCACTGGAGCAGGTGAAGCCGTGGCAGACCAGCGGTGTGGAAGGGGTCTATCGCTTCCTCGGCCGTGTCTGGCGCATGCTGATCGACGACCGCGCCGAAGCGGTAACGCTCGATGCCGCTGTCCACGATTGTCCTGCGACGGATGACCAGCTGCGACTGCTGCATCGCACGATTCAGGCGGTCACTGAGGACATCGATCGTCTGGCATTCAACACCGCGATCAGCCGCATGATGGAATTCACCAACGCCATGACGGAACAGTCGGTACGGCCAAAGTGTGTGCTTGAGCCGTTTGTGCTGCTGCTGGCTCCATTTGCTCCGCATCTGGCGGAAGAATTGTGGGCGGCCCTCGGACACACCCGGACTCTGGCCTATGAGCCGTGGCCGATCAGTGATCCGGCATGGCTGGTGGAAGATACTGTGGAGATCCCGATTCAGGTCAGTGGCAAACTTCGCGGTCGCATTGTCGTACCGGTGGGGTTATCCGCGGCGGAATTGCAGGCCGTTGCAGAGGCGGACGAGAACGTGAAAAAACTGATCGAGGGACGTACCGTGGTCAAGGTGATTGCAGTGCCGGGACGAATGGTGAATTTCGTGGTGCGATAGCGGGCGTACAGCGTCTGGTCCGGCGTCTGGTGACTTGCAGCACTTTCGATCATGAAAGTGCTGCAGTTTGTTGCCGTCGCTTTGTTTTTTCAGAGGGAACAGCAGCATGAAACGCATTGGAATTCTGACCGCGGGTGGTGATACACCCGCCTTGAATGCCACGATCTGCGGTGCCGTGCAGCAAGCCAATGCACTGCGGATCGAAGTCGTTGGCCTGATCCGGGGCTACGCGGGATTGCTGGATGCACGCGTTCCGCACGTGATGCTGAATCCGCTGTTCTCCAGTATTCCGGAACTGGATCCCTGCAAAGGAGGCACGCTGATCGGTTCGTCCCGGACCTATGTGGATTCTGCGGACACCACCATGCTGGAACAGGTACGCCAGCATGTGACTCGGCTGCGTCTGGACGGCCTGGTCTGTATCGGTGGTGATGGCACGATCAATGGCATGCAGGCCCTGGCGGACATTCTGCCCTGTGTGCTGGCGCCCAAGACGATTGATAACGACCTCGGACTGAACTACCTGGACGAGCCGAATGAATGGACGCGGACGCCGTGTTCTCAGGCCCCCGGATATCTGGAGCAACGGCGGCGTTCGCGGGATCATCTGCGGCTGGACGACATCATCAACTATGCGACACCAGGCTTTGCCACAGCTGTGTTTGTGGTTGTGCAGATGGTTGAGCGATTGCGGACGACCGCGGAAAGTCATCATCGAATTGCTGTGGTGGAAGTGATGGGGCGACAATCCGGCTACATTGCCCTGGGAGCTGCCTATGCGCAGCCGGATATCATTCTGATTCCGGAAGTCCCTGTAAACCTCGCCCGCTTGACGCAGCATGTGGCCCGGATTTACGACCAGCAGCAGAACGTGGTGATCGTAGTCGGGGAAGGTGTCCGCACCGATGACGGGCAGGAACTGGGAGCGGCGGTGGCTTCGCGGGACCCCGCGGGCAACATTCGCTACTCCGGGGCCGCTGATGCGCTGGTGCAGTTGCTGCAGGAGGGTTTGGGGGACGACTTGTTTGCGGAAACTCGCGCGTTTGAGCCCGGATCCTCACCCCTGTTCGGTCGTAAGGTGGGGCACACGCAGCGCGGCGGTCGTCCGATTCTGTTTGACCGATTCTGTGCCACTCAGCTGGGAGGGAAGGCGGTCGAGCTGCTGGTGGATGGGCGCAGCAACGAAATCGCTACGCTGCAGTACAGTGAGTCGCAGGGATTCAGCTTCAGTTCAATCGCGGCCAACAAATTGCGCGACCGCTGGGGTGAAATTCATCCTCGCGAGGTCCATCCCGGATTTTACGATGCAGAGCGTCTTCAGTTGTCCTCACTGGGCATGGAGTACCTGAAACCGATTTTCACGCGTGCCGTCGGAGCGGATGATGTGGAATACATTCGACGCGAAGTGTTTGATGCCGGATGTCTGAGCAATCGCTACCAGAGCATCAACACGGACATCCGCAAGCGTATTCGTTATTTATAGTGGTCATGATTGTTTTTAAGACTTTGATGCCGTGTCCTCCTGTGTGCTGCACGGGCTGAGTTGCAACATTCTTTAATCCTGACGGCGATGAACTCTGTGTCGTCGTTTTCCTGTAGAGTACGTACGAAAGTGCTGACGTGAGCAAGGCTGAAGAGAGCAAAGTGGAAGCAAGTCCGGAAGAATCGGGTGCGTCAGTCAGCAAGTCCACGCTGCTGGTGGTGTTTCTGACGGTTTTCATCGATCTCCTTGGGTTCGGAATCGTGCTGCCCCTGTTGCCGCGGTATGGCACATGGTTCCATGCGTCTTCAGGCCAGTTGTCACTGCTGATGGCCTCATTTTCAGCAATGCAGTTTCTGTTTGCCCCGTTGTGGGGGGCATTGTCGGACCGTGTTGGTCGACGTCCGATTCTGCTGCTGGGCCTGCTGGGTTCAAGTTGTTCCTACGCCATGTTCGGCTTCATTTCGTCCCGAAGCCATGGGTTTGAGCTGATGGGGTTAGGAGCCCTTGGCTGGATGTTCGTGACTCGAATTGGTGCTGGGATCTCCGGCGCCACGATTTCAACAGCCCAGGCTGTGATTGCCGACTGCACGGGAGCCCGAAATCGGGGGCGCGGGATGGCGATGATTGGTGCAGCGTTCGGGATCGGGTTCACGTTTGGCCCGCTGATTGGTGCCTTGTGTGTCTCGGATGACAGTCCTGTGGCGCTGACGGTACCGCAGTTACGAGTGCTGAGTGCGTGGGATGAGGACCAGACACTGGTGACGGCGCCTGAGTTTCTGAGGGAAATTCAGGCGGCGGGGCGATTGGATGAGGTGGGTGTGAATGCCGTGAACCAGATGCTGGCTCAGCCACTTTCCAAAGCCAGAGTGAGCGAACTGCTGACGACACCACCTTCCGGACTGCCGGGGTATGTCGCCGGAGCCCTGTCCGCCACTGCCCTGCTTCTGGCCGCGTTCAGGTTGCAGGAATCGCGACGACCGGGCGTGGCGGCGGGCGGTCACCGTGGTTTTCGATTGACGACTGTTGTGAGGCATCTGAAAAGCCCGCGGCTATCGGTGATTCTTGCGGCCGTGTTTGTGACCACCTTCGGCTTTGCGCAGTTTGAAAGCACACTGTCACTGCTGACTCAGAAATTTGGATACAGCAGTCGCTGGAATTATGTGCTGTACGCCTACGTGGGTTTTGTACTGTCGCTGGGGCAGGGACTGCTGGTGCGAAGGCTGCTGCCCAAAGTGGGCGAGCTGCGGATGGCGCTGAGCGGAGTGTTGTTGATGACCATTGGTTTCACGCTGATCGGGCTGACGGGGCTGAAAGTTCTGCCCGGTGCAGCCCTCTGGTTTATTCTGCCTGTCGTGGTGATTGGCTTCTCGGCGGTGACGCCGTCGCTGCAGTCCCTGTTGTCTCTGGCGGCTGACCGTGACGAGCAGGGCGCGGTGCTGGGGACGGGGCAGAGTCTTTCGTCACTGGCAAGAATCTTCGGGCCGGCGCTGGGAATTGCCCTGCTGGACCTTTCCACATCGATGCCGTACTTTCTCGGGGCCTGTCTGATTCTGTGCGGAGGGCTGCTGGTCACAAGGATTCGCACGGGCTCGCGAAGTGACATGGCTGGTGAGGCAGGTGGGGCTCCATGACTTCCAGCGACGCCTCGGCCTCGAATCCTGAGAAGCCTGAGAAGCCTGAGTTGCTGCCATTTGAAGCTCGGCAGGCACCGCCCGGCACGCGCAACATTATGCTGACGGTCGCCTATGATGGGACGGACTACGCGGGTTGGCAGGTGCAGCCGGAACGGGTTTCCGTGCAATCCTGCGTGGAGGCGGCGATTGCCCGGCTGATGGGAGAACAGCGGCGTGTATACTGCGCCGGCCGGACCGACGCGGGGGTCCATGCTCTTGGGCAGGTCGCCAACTTTTATACGTTAAGCCGGATTCCAGTGCGGAATATTCCAGCGGCACTGCAGACGGCGCTTCCCGACGACATCACGATTGTTTCGGCGGCTGAGGTCTCGCTGCGATTTCATGCGACGTTCTCTGCAATTCGCAAACGGTATCGTTACGTCATTCATGACGCCGGGATCTGCCCGCCCTTTCTGCGGCGGTACAGTGCTCCCTGTCGATTTCGCCTGCAGACCGAGCGTATGCAGGAGGCCGTGGGTTATCTCCTCGGTCGTCACGACTTCCGCTGTTTTGAGAAGGAGTTTCCGAACAAGGAAACCAGTGTTCGCACGATCATGGAAGCCACCGTCTATCGCAGCTCGGGCTGGGGACTCTGGAATTCCGCCCATCAATGGTCCGGCCATTCTCATCGTGGGCGTACCATGGCCGATTCTTCGGAAGGCGGGGGGGCAGTGGCAGCGATGGGGCATTCCGCGGGGAATGTCAGTCCTTGGTCAGTCGATGGCCGCCCGGAAGAAACGGGGCAACCGTTTGTTGTCTTTGAAGTGATGGCCGATGGATTTCTGTACAACATGGTGCGGTCAATCGTGGGCACCCTGATTGATATTGGACGGGGAAAACGTCCTGTGGACTATTTGCGAACGGTGATTGAATCGCTGGATCGCTCGGCTGCCGGCATGACGGCTTTGGCGCAAGGTCTGTATATGGTGCAGGTGGACTATCCTACCCACCTGTTAACTCCCGAATAGCTGAAGTCAGGTGATCGGAGAGCGGCGGAATGGAGTGCTGAGCCAGTTGGCGCCCCTGCGCCCGGACGGTTTCGACCCGCGAGCCGGAAGACAGTTCCCATTCTCGTGCTCGTGCTCGTGCTCGTGGATGGCCGGCCCCGGTTTGGCAGCCCCGCAAGCCCCATGTTTTGCGATTCAGCCGCGGAGTGGCGACAGGATGTAGCCATGGGCGTCAGCCCATGGAATGAAGTGTGTTAATCATCTCCAAAGCCCCAACGGGGCGACACGAGCCTGCCCACCCGGATTTCCCGTCGCCCCGTTCAACGCGTTGGTTGGCCGAATGCTCGTGCTCGATATGGCGATCCGAATTGTTGTGATCGCACAATGGCGGGCACGTATGCCGTTGCTCCGCAACTCCGACGTCTCTGTTGGACCGTACCTCGGACTGGCGTTCGAGGCTGTTGCATGGCATTGCTTCGCAATTCAATCGCACCGAAATGAGCGAGTTGTAGAGTCGCAACG
>CAIYBH010000305.1 GCA_903924405.1 uncultured Planctomycetaceae bacterium
GAGGTTCCACCCCGAGCCGCAAAGATTTTGCGATTTTGGGAGGGCGAGGTTCCACCCCGAGCCGAAAACCTGCTCCGTGTCCGACGGAACTACGCTCTTCCGGTTGAGGATGACCGGCTCAGGTGGAACTTCGCCCTCCCCAATCCGAGGGCCCTCTCCCAATCCGATCGCCCTCTCCCAATCCGATCGCCCTCTCCCAATCCGATCGCCCTCTACCAATCCGATCGCCCTCTACCAATCCGTTCGCCCTGCCCCAATCCGATCGCCCTGCCGAACCCCGGCGTTTTGTCGTGCAACCACCGCCCATCGGCCGGCACTATGGTCCGTTAAACCCCAGGGCTCGTCGCGCTTCACGGGCTCGCTGTTCTGCCGTGCGACTGTCCGCTGCGAGAACCGTCAGGTGGCCCATCTTGCGGCCAATGCGGGCCTCCGCCTTGCCATAGAGGTGCACGTACACGTCCGGCATCGCAAACACCGAACTCCAGCGGTCCGGCGTGACCTCCAGCAGATGATCCCCCAGCAGGTTGATCATCACCGCCGCGGATCGCGGACGAACGTCTCCGGAGGGCAATCCGCACACAGCACGAAACTGCTGCTCAAACTGACTGGATGCACACGCCTCAATGGTCAGATGCCCGCTGTTATGCGGCCGCGGGGCGATTTCATTCACCAGCAATCGCCCGTCACGCGTGGCAAAGAATTCCACACACAGCACCCCGATCACGCCGAAGTGTTCCAGAATCCCGCGAGCCATCTCACGGGCCTGACCGGCCAGCGAATCTGTAATCAATTCCACCGGACTGATGGAGACGTCAAGAATGTGGTTGACGTGATGGTTCAGAGCCGGAGCGAAAAAGTGACAGGATCCGTCACCGAACCGACTGGCCACAATTGAAAGCTCAAACTGAAAATCCACGAGTCTTTCAAGAATGGCTTCGGTAACCCCCAGCCGATTCCAGACGTCCACACAGTCGTTGGCAGAACTCAGTTTCACCTGCCCCTTACCGTCATAGCCCATAGTGACCGTCTTCAGGATGCCGGCTCCTCCGAAGGTCTCCAGTCCCCGAGCCAACTCATCCGGTGACGTGATTCGCAGAAAATCGGCCGTAGGAATCCCGATACTGCGGAGAGTCGTTTTTTCCAGCAGTCGATTCTGTGAGGCACGCAGCAACTCCGGCCCGGGGAAGACCGGGACCCGCGACTGCAGGAATTCAATCGTCGAAACCGGGATGTTCTCCTGCTCGTAGGTCACCACAGAAACTCGCTCGGCAAACGCCGCAAGTGCATCCCAGTCCGTGAACTGCCCCGGACTGCTGTGGTCACTGACCTGACCACACGGCGAATCTGCAGGATCCCCGAACATGGCGATTCGATACCCACTACGCCGTGCCGCCATAGCAAACATGCGGCCCAGCTGGCCGCCTCCCAGCATACCCAGAGTTGCTCCGGGAGACAGGATTCGTGGAGTTGACGAGTGGGCAGATGTATGTGTCATGGAAGTTCAGTAATCGTCAAAAACAGCGGCACTGGAACACAGTTGGCGGTGAACCGTTCAGGAGTTGATGCGATCAGCAGGCAGCACCACTACGGGAATCACGAAAACTCAGCACGCCCCGCGTGCAACCCGGTGCAATGATCACAGAGATCGCCGGGATGTTCTACAGCGACAAATGACGGTCACTCATCACCGCTTCCGTTTGCTCCGCCATGTACGCGTGCAGTTTCTGATTCAGACTTGCATCGCTGATCGCCAGAATCCGCACGGCCAGCAGAGCGGCATTCTTTGCTCCGGCCTTGCCAATCGCCAGCGTCCCCACCGGAATTCCACCAGGCATCTGCACAATTGACAGCAGGGAATCCAGCCCATTGAGCGCTTTGCTCTGAACAGGAACCCCCAGCACCGGAAGGACAGTCTGCGATGCGACCATCCCCGGCAGATGTGCCGCTCCACCAGCTCCGGCGATGAGCACCCGCAGCCCGCGGCCCTCCGCCGCCTCCGCATACACAGCCATCCACGCCGGCGTACGGTGCGCAGAAACCACCTGGCACTCATGCGGAATACCAAACTGAGTCAGCACTACCGCCGCCTCGGACATCGTGTCCCAGTCAGACCGACTGCCCATAATGATGCCAACCACAGGCGCACCCGAGGGAAGAGGATCAGACATACAGCAGGGACTCCAGTTTTACGGTTGCGGCCACTTGATCAAAACAGCGATTGTCGCCTGGTCTGCCGGTGGCTGAATATCTGTGATTACACCCGACTTAAGTGGCTGCCAGGGAATAACGTGAGAGCTCGCCAACGAACAGCCATGTGCCAGGGACGTGATGCCGTCCGGGAACTGCCCTGCCGACTGTTCGTGTCTGGCTCACCCACCCGTGAACGGCATTCTCCCAGCCCGCCCCAGCCTGTTTACTGTGAACCCCACCGTCCAGTCGTCGGACTGACTGGACGGTGGGGTTCTCCGGAATCAGCAGTGCCGTAAGGTCTCAACGCCCCCACAGGATTCGAATGAAACCTCGGGTGGGCCGCAGCACAAAGAACGGCAGAACTTCGCGATCAACGTTGAGGTGGTGCCAGAGTCGGTTCCAGTTCCAGCGTCTGCTCGCCTCGCTTGATCGTCAGTTTCAATTTGTCTCCGGCTTTGGAGGCCACCAGTTTTTCAATGAGTGTCTGGTAGCCATCGACCTGTGTGTCGCCAACACGAGTGATCACATCACCGGTGGTCAGCCCCACAGCCTGTGCGGGTGAATCCGGACGCACCGCACGAATCACAATTCCATCGGCACCACTGGCAGCCAGATCCGGCTGCAGACCCAGGTAAGGCGTGCGACTGGTGGGACGGCGACGTCCCGGTTGCGATGAGGCAAATTCCGGTCGGGTTTCCAGAGCATCAATGCCCTTCAGCAGCTGCTCGGTGTAATCAATCACCAGCACAGCGCCTTCCATATTCAGAGTGCTGGAATCGTCGTCGGGGGTGTGATAGATGTCCGTCATTCCCGTGAAGCAGAACATGACGGGAATCTGGCTCTGGTAGAACGGCAGGTGATCGCTTCCGGCAAAGGCACCTTCGACAATTGTGATGTCCACGGGAATCACTTCATCGGCCTTGCGGACGATGTCGGTAAATTCCTTCGCTGTTCCCACACCATTCACTTCAACCAGGTTGTTCTTCAGGTTGCCGATCATGTCAAAGTTGATCATCGTGACCGTCTTCTCCAGCGGGAAGACCGGCGACTTGACGTAGTGCTGACTTCCCAGCAGACCTCGTTCTTCACCTGAAAAACAGATGAAGACCATGCGGCGTTTTGGCTTTGGCCCCGCAGCGGCTCGGCGTGCCAGTTCCAGAACGGCAGCAGTCCCCGAGGCGTTGTCGTCCGCCCCGTTGTGAACTTCGCCCGTGCGATTGGCGGTGCGTGAACCGTAGCCACCAAACCCAAGATGGTCATAGTGTGCCCCGATCACGATCGTTTCGTCGGCCAGCGGACCTTCGCCCTCGACGACGCCAATCAGGTTGTACGCCTTGACAGACTTGCCTTCGAATCCCGTTGAGACCTCTGCTGTCCAGCCTGCAATTTCCTGTGACACGGGCTGCAGAGTCTCGTCGATGTGAGCACACAGGTCTTTCAGGGAGGCCAGGGTTTTGTCACCCGCAGCCTTCAGAGGTGACGCCTTCAGGATCTGGTCGATCACCGCTTGCTTCACATGCACGAATGGCGCGCTGCCTTCCTCGGTGCCGAAGCTGGCAGGAGCGGCCAGTTCGTCGGCCTCAGGAGTGGGTGCGCCGGCAACGTCGTTGACAAACAGCACGGCGGCCGCGCCGGACTGCTTCAGCAGCTCCAGCTTGCGGTCAATGTACGCGTTCGGGCTGGTCTCTTCACCACGAAAAGCACCGCCGGGACGATTCTGGGGTTCGCGGCGAATCAACACCACGATTTGCCCCTTCACGTCAATTCCGGCGTAGTCGTTGTACTTGTCTTCTTCTGAAGTGATGCCGTAGCCAATGAACACCAGACCACCGGACGCTTTGCCGGAACCGCCACGACGAATCGGCTGAAACTCAGACTCAAGGCCCAGCGTCAGCTGAACATCGTTCGGGCCCCGCAACAGCACGCTGTTGGAATCGGTCACCACCACGTCACCAATCCGCACGTCAAATTCCTGACGCCATGTGCCGTCCGGAAGCCCGGGCTTCAGCCCCGCCTGCTGATACTCTTTCAGAATGTGATCGGCCGCAAGCTCGATCCCCTTCGTTTCAACCCCTCGGCCCTCCAGCTCATCCGAAGCGAGGTATTCGATGTCAAACGTGACACGCTTGACGATCTCCTCCCGGCTGAGATCTTCTGCAGGCAATACGGCTGCCGACAGGCAGAGTGCCAGACACGAAACGGTAGAGTTCAGCCACCTGATTGAACCACACGTCATTGAAATACCCCAGGTTGATGCACGTTGAATTGGTGTCGAAGTTCAGACCTGCAGAATCCGGACTGTCAGCGGTCCACTGAGCGCGATCCGTGTGGGGGATCGACGTCCCTGAGGTCTTGTCCGGGCGCCATCGCAGCTCCTGCATGGCCCGGACACCGCCCGAAGATCTCTGGTTCAACGGTCCTGAACTCCCGGAATCCTACACCGCCAGTGGGGCCTTGGCGAACGCACGGAGCCCGGAGCATTCGGAATTCCCCGCAAATTTCGGCGGCTGGGAATCCAGCTTTCCTAACCTGAACCAGGATTCCTCCGCAACGGGAGGGCGAAGTTCCACCTGAGCCGCAAACCTGTCTCTGCGCATCTCTGTTCCACCTGAGCCGCAAAGCTGGCTTTGTCGAGCCGCCGCTCCACCTGCGCGGGAGGGCGAGGTTCCACCCGAGCCGCAAGCCTGCCTGAAAGGCCGCCGTTCCACCCGAGCCGCGATCTCGAACACGAAAAAGGCCATGTGGTGGTGGAAACGCTTTGTCGCCGCGAATTACTCGGCAGAGGCCGTCGTTCTGCTTCAATTGATGTCAGCGTCAACGCTTTAGCGGTTGATTGCGATTGCCGCGGGTGGCGAGCATCCGCCCAGACCGCGTCAAGCGTCGCGAGCTGGCACGAAACCCGGCTTGCACCATTGAGCTTCCCATGCCCACGGGTTGAATGGCACGCCCCGGCGGAAGACCAGCAACCGTCAGGCTGTCAATTCTTCCGCCTTCAGGCTCGGTGAACCAGCTTCCAGAAAAATCCGAATCAAACCGGCCAGCCCGGGCACGTCCAGTCGACGGTAGGCAGACAGACGATGCTTTTCTACGGTCTTCATGCTGATTCGCAGCCGATCCGCACACTCCCGAGACGACAAGCCCTCGGCCGCCAAAGCCGCAATTTCCTGCTCACGTGGGGACAAGCGTTCGAAAATACTGCGGGCCACGCGACGGCGTTCACACCAGGCGAGATATTCCGAATGGTCCGAGCTTGGGGTATTGGTCACGAGATCACCTGTGTTTACGGTAGGAACGTCGAAGAATTGCGGAAATGGGCGGGGCCGAACAGAATGCAGTCAACATTGCGTGGTGAACAGCGAAGTGGACGAGATCCAGTTGCCTGCCCTGAGGCAGACTAGTGGGCCAGGAGGACACTCCGAAAAATTTTTACCATCGCCAGCGTGCGTTTTGGATCGCTGTGGTGTTGACTTTAATGAACAATGTACAGGTAAACGAGAATTTTCTAAGCAAAGTGTGAAGGAATTGTCGCGAAATGGATTCAAAAATAAGCCTAACATGAACTTGTGTGAGGGCAAAAATCCACCAACAGTGAAACGTTTGTACACACTTACCAATCAAATTGCTTTGGCATTCAGTGTGATGACAGGTCTGTACCCACCCCATATCCTGGAGTCGTTAAACGGACTCATCGCAGCATTTTCCGGGAAGGCTGGCAGTTCTGCTGCAAGTTTCAGAGAATGTGGCATCTTCACGAGATCGGTGAGCGAATGCGGCTACGGAGCTGCCGCTCACACGCGATCCGTTGCACAGGGATGGCGGCGAGATCAGATTAAGGGTTTTTCAGCATGCAGACGCTGGTAACGGGCGGTGGTGGATTCCTGGGCTTGTATCTGGTGGAGGGACTTTTGCGTGCCGGGCATCAGGTACGAGTGCTGTGCCGGGGCCAATATGCAGCGCTCGAAGCACTCGGTGTGGAAACTCAACAGGGGGACCTGCGTGACGCAGCGGCGGTTTCGGCGGCCTGTGTCGGTGTGGATGCGGTGTTTCACACGGCGGCAGTTCCCGGCGTCTGCGGGCCTCGATCGCTGTATTTCGGGATCAACACACAGGGGACAGAAAACGTTCTCGCGGCCTGTCGGCAGCGGGGAGTTTCGCGGCTGGTGTACACAAGTTCGCCGAGTGTGATTTTCGACGGGACTGACCATGTGCAGGGCACGGAAACGCTGCCGTATCCAACTCGCTGGCTCTGCCACTATCCGCATTCCAAGGCCCTTGCCGAACAGGCGGTCCTGCAGGCAGGCCAATCGGGAACACTGCGAACGGTCTCGCTGCGTCCGCACCTGATTTGGGGACCGCGAGACAACCATCTGATTCCGCGACTGATCACAGCAGCCAAACGGGGGCGACTGCGCCAGATTGGCCCGGGGAACAACGTCGTTTCGGTTGCCTATGTGGAAAACGTCGCCGCAGCGCACTTGCAGGCGGAGTCCGCAATGCGTGAATCTGACCGAATTTCGGGTCGTGCGTACTTTATTAACGAGCCAGAGGCGGTGAATTTGTGGGACTGGATCAATCTGCTGCTGCGGCGTGCTGGCCTGCCGCCGTTGACCGGACGGATTTCCCTGCGGACGGCATGGTGCCTCGGAGCCGTCCTGGAAACCGCATGGACACTCGCGCGGCTGCCCGGAGAGCCTCCGATGACCCGCTTCGTGGCCTCACAATTGGCCGGGTCACACAGCTACAGCACTGCGGCCGCCGAGCGGGACTTTGGATACCGGCCAATCATCAGTATGGAAGAAGGATTGCGGCGTCTGCAGCCGGAACTTGAAGCTCTCGCCGCAGTCATCCGAGCATAAAGACTCAGGCCCGACGACGGCTTCGGCACAGGACGATTCACCACAAACGGCACCGCCATCGAAGTTCGCCGGGCGCAACTTTGGTGACCGGTCAACAGAAAACCGACCACGGGGAAACGTTTTTTTGAGAATGACGCGGCTCGCAACGGCGAAGCCAGCAAAGCGGCCCCGTCAATTCTGCGACGAAGAAAGCGGGTGGGCTGCTTGTCAGATGCCGCTTCCGCCTGTAATCTGTCAATTCAGGTTTCTGGTTGAGGTGTTTTTCCGAACTCCAGAGGGTCACTCGTCCCACAGGCGTCGACGTCAGTCACAGAAATCAGGACGTGCTGCGTCCTGTTCCGCGTCACCGACCGGCTGTGCTGGATGACAACGCCCACTGTTCGAACAACGGGCGTGCCGATGGCGGCGTTCCTGGTGTCCCTGGTGTTCCAAAACGGGTGGGACAGAAATTTCTGCGAACCATCGGTCGGACAAGCACAGCAAAACGACAGAAACTGACAGCAACAGGTTGTCCTGAAACAGGCGGGGTGCACAGATCAGCCGGATTCTTCCGACTGCAGGGCGCAGCGCAGATAAGGGTTCCGTACAGTGATGGATCATGATCGTATTGTGATTACCGGGATCGGCCTGGCCTCCCCAAACGGCAATAACCTGCAGGAGTTTCGTCAGGCGTTGCTGCGTGGACAATCGGGGGTCGTGAATTACGAGACGCGGTACATGGGACCGGTGCTTGCCGGTGTCTGTAATTTTGACGAACTGCGTTACCAGAAGAAAAAGGATCTCCGCCGCGGCACTCGCGCCGGCTCGATTTCTGTATATTGTGCCAACGAAGCGGTCAGGGACGCAGGGCTGGACTGGCCCAACGTCGCTCGAGATCGCGTCGGTGTCTACCTCGGGATCACCGAACACGGCAACGTGGAAACAGAGAACGAAGTTTACGAGATCTCGAAGTTTCAGTACGACACAAAAGTCTGGTCACATCACCACAACCCGCGGACCGTTGCCAACAATCCGGCGGGTGAAGTGACGCTGAACATGGGCATCACGGGACCGCACCTGACGCTTGGCGCCGCGTGTGCCGCGGGCAATGCCGGATTCATTCAGGCAGCACAGATGCTGAAATTGCGAGAAGTGGACCTTGCCATTGCCGGGGGCGTATCTGAGAGTATTCATACCTTCGGGATTTTTGCGAGTTTCGCGGCTCAGGGAGCCCTTGCATCGCACGAGGATCCGACGTTGGCCTGCCGTCCCTTTGACCTGCACCGCAACGGGATTGTGGTCGCCGAAGGGGGTGGGATCTGCACCGTGGAACGCCTCGACGACGCGCGACGCCGCGGCGCTAAGATCTATGCAGAAATCATTGGCTACGCCATGAACTCTGACGCCCGGGACTTTGTTCTGCCCGATTCGGGACGTCAGGCCGAATGTGTCCAGCTGGCCCTGAAACGTGCTGGCCTGCGGCCGGATCAGATCGACATCGTCAGCAGCCATGCCACCGCGACTGAACAGGGCGATATCGAAGAAGCCAGCGCGCTGCGCAAGGTCTTCGGGGACTGCCCGCGGACGGCCATCAACAACACTAAAAGCTTCATCGGGCACGCGATGGGCGCCGCTGGCGCATTGGAACTGCTCGGCAATTTGCCGTCGTTTGACGACGGAATCGCCCACGCTACAATCAACATCACGGAACCGGACCCAAGATGCAGCCTGCCGAACCTCGTGTTGAACGAGCCCCGTGATATGGGGTCGGTGAACTGCATCCTGAACAACTCCTTCGGAATGCTGGGAATCAACTCGGTCGTTATCGTGCGCAAGTTCCAGGACTAACGCCTCGGAATTTCCACACAGATGATCCGGCCTTCCGGAAGACATCCGCATTCCGCCATTTGTCGTTGACGACGGGCCGTTGTACTGCTGCGGCAGTTGCGGAACTTCGTCACGGGGAGCGACCCATCGGTCGTCCTTCTCTCAGGGTACGCGGCTTTCCACGGGTTGCGGATTCCGGAAGACTGCTCAGTTTGAGGGCGTCTGGGGCGATTGGAGCGGTCCGGCGGGCGGATGTTTCGGTGACTGGTGCCGACCGACAGGCACCAGGACCATTCGCCACCGCGAAATCGGTCAGTCATGTGTAAGAAAATTGGCGCGGATTGCCATTCAAAGGGCATCTTCGCTTCATTCACCGGGAAACGGCAGTCACAATAGTGATTCGCAATGCAGCGAAACGGGTGCCTCCCTGGTTCTCGTTTCGGTGATCAGATGCTCAGCGTTTGCTCGGGACTGACCGGTTGAAACACCGGACAGTAGGTTGACGTGCACCGGAGAAGTTGCACACTAACAAATCGAAGACTCAGCGAGAGGGTAGATTGATGACGGCTGATCAGATCCGGCAGGTGATTCTGGACATTCTGGAGCGGATTGCTCCGGACGAGGATCTGACCGGACTCGACGATGCGCGTCCGTTTCGCGAACAGATGGAACTGGACAGCATGGACTTTCTCGATATTGTCATGGAACTGCGCAAGATGTATCGGATTCAGATTCCTGAAGAGGATTATCCGAATCTGAACACGATGGCCGGAACCGTCTCCTACTTGCTGCCGCGGCTGAAAGACGTCGCAGTGGCCTAGCGTTCCCGCTATCTCAGTCTCTGTCGCATCAACGGTGCTCACGGACATGGAACTCCGGGGATCAGTGGGCTGAAGCGGTTCCGTACCTCGTTTGTCACCTTCCCCCGGTTGGTTGGTTCGGATTCCGGCAGCAGTCGCGATTGGTGGACACGATCGCGGTCTTGTCAGTCGCTGACGGTCGTTCGGCAAAAAGCTGATCAGTGACGAATTGTAATGGACCGATCGAATGGCTGCGGGCAAACCAGCCGATGTGTTGCGATGATTCCCACTGGGCCGTCAGATTCCTCGCCTGCGTCTGACGTGTTCCTGTTTTGCGGGCCGGCAGCGTTCTGGAAGGACTGACTGCAGTGAAGTACGACACCGTGATTATCGGCGCCGGCATGTCCGGCCTCTCGGCCGGTGTACGTCTTGCGTACTACGAGAAGAAAGTTTGTATTCTCGAACGCCACACCACGATCGGCGGTCTGAATTCCTTCTATCGCCTGCGAAAACGAAACTACGACGTCGGTCTGCACGCCATCACCAACTACGCCGAGCCGGGAACGAAGCAGGGCCCGCTCAGTAAGCTTCTGCGTCAATTGCGGATGACGTGGGAAGACTTTGACCTGCGACCACAACTGCGTTCATCGATCGTATTTCCCGACTGCCGCCTGCACTTCACCAATCAGTTTTCGGTGTTTGTGGATCAGGTGGCTGCCGCATTCCCGTCACAGATCGACGGATTTCGTCGGCTCGTTCAACGCATCGCCGAACATGACGCCCTGAATCTTGACCGGCAGGTGGTGTCAGCACGGCAGGTCGTCTCCGAATACATTCGGGATCCGCTGCTCGTCGACATGATTTTCTGTCCACTGATGTTCTATGGCAGTGCAACGCCGCGCGACATGGACTTCAGCCAGTTTGTGATTATGTTCAAGAGTATTTTCCATGAGGGATTCGGGCGTCCCTTCGAGGGAATCCGGCTGATCCTGAAGAAACTGGTCAGGCACTTTCGATCGCTGGGTGGAGATTTGCGGTTGCGCGCTGGAGTGCGCGAGATCAGCCACACCAATGGTCGCGCCACCTCCGTCACACTGGACGACGGCACAGAAATCGAAGCGGACAACATCCTGTCCTCGGCCGGTGCCGCAGAAACCCTGCGGATGATCAGTCCCGGTAGCCCCCCGGTGAAAGCCGAGCCAGGCGACATTTCCTTTGTCGAATCCATCAGCGTGCTTGACTGTGCCCCCGCGGATCTTGGCCACCGTGACACCATCGTCTTCTACAGTGATTCGCCCGCCTTCCATTACGAACGGCCCTCCGAACCTGTCGACCTCCGCAGTGGCATTATCTGTTCCCCCAACAACTTCGATTACTCCGAACCGCTTGAAGATGGTCGTATTCGGATCACCGCACTGGCCAACCCGCATCACTGGATGAACCTGCCGGATGATCAGTACGTGGCGGAAAAAGATCGCTGGAATGACCGCATCATTGATAGTGCCGTGAAACACATTCCCGAATTCCGCAGCCATGTGATCGACACCGATGTCTTCACGCCGCGCACCATTCGTCGCTTCACGGGCCATCTGAATGGTTGTGTCTATGGTGCCCCGGAAAAATTTGTGAACGGGCAGACACCACTCAGCAACCTGTTCCTGTGCGGCACAGACCAGGGCTTTCTGGGAATCGTCGGCGCAATGCTCAGCGGTATCACCATCGCCAATCGTCATCTCCTGAAATAGCACGCGCGGCCCTGCTTTCGCAGGCCGCAAGTCTGATTTGCCGGCTCAGATGGAACTTCATCCTCCCCAACATTCGGTCTGATGTGCCCGAAAAAATCGGAGCGAACGTCGTGGTATCGTGACGCGACTTCACGAGCCGCGACGGTCACGGAGCGGGACGTTAGAAAAGAAACACCGCCAACGCGCAACAACACAGCAATGACCACGCCGCAAACCTGATCTTGCGGCTCAGGTGGAACTTCGCCCTCCCAAACCGTGATGAGTGACCGCGAGAAGACTGCGACGTCTGTTTCCAATGCAATCCTGAATGCAAACCTGTCTTGTCTTGCCCTGCCCTGTTGAGTGGGAGTAAAAAAGAGGCTGGACGAACGCGTTCAGCCGTTTCGATGACCTCGCAGGCAAACGACTTCTTAACGCCGGCCCATCGGCCATGGTGGAAGGAATTCGTAACTGCGATTCAGGCCGCGGGACGGACTGCCATCACCAAATCGGCAAGTGGCCCCAAACAGCAGTCACCGCACAACAAGGTGCAGGGAGAATCTGATGCCCGCAAAAACTACCCATCCTCGGCGGGATTCGCTGTGTGCCGGGATCCCATTACACCATGTCTTCTGGATGATACTCAGTTTGCTGTGTCTTCAGATCAGCACGGCAGCAGAGCCGGAGCCAGCAGGTTCACGGCCATTTCGGGCAGGCGCCGCCACCAGCAATATCACACCACCGCTGGGAGGAGCGATCATTGGGGGATTCACACCGATCCCAGGCACACACATCCACGACGAATTGCACGTGCGGTGCCTGGTGCTGGACGACGGTCAGCAGCAGGTGGCGATCGTGGTTTGTGACCTGCTGGGAATTCATCGGTCGGTCAGCGATGTTGCCCGAGCGAGGATTCAGGAACGCACGGGGATTCCGTCCACACATGTGCTGATTTCTGCCACACACACTCACTCGGCGACCAGTACCCTTGGACAATCGAGGTATGATCAGACGGTACCGCTCGACACCTACCAGGAATTCGTCGTGCAGCGAATCGTGGACGGGGTGCAGTGTGCAGCCACCTTGCTGCGTCCGGCGGAGCTGATCGTGGGACAGGTGGACGCCCCGGAGCATGTCTTCAACCGGCGATGGCACATGACGCCCGGCTCAATTCCGCCCAATCCGTTCGGGCAGACAGACCTCGTGAAAATGAATCCTCCGGCTGGCAATCGCGACCTGCTCAAACCAGCGGGACCGATCGACCCCACGATTTCGTTCCTGTATTTCCGGGAACCCACGGGAGCTCCGATTGCCCTGTATGCCGCCTATTCGCTGCATTATGTGGGTGGGGTCGGCAACGGGCATGTTTCCGCGGACTACTTCGGAATGTTCTGTGATGCGTTGCAGCAGCGACTGCAGCCGCCGGATCAGGAGCTGCCGTTTGTTGCCATGCTGGCGAACGGCACCAGTGGGAACATCAACAACATTGACTTTCGCACACCCCGCCCGGCGCAGCCGGCGTATCAGCAGATGCGGCATGTTGCCCGGGACGTTGCCGAAAAGGTGGACACCGCCACACAGGGGCTTACGGGAACCACCGAGGTGTCGCTGCAGGCGGTCTGGAAAGAGTTGGAGGTTGGCTGGCGAATTCCCACCGCCGCCCAACTGGACTGGGCCAATCAGACTCTCGCTCAACCAGAACCAGCCCCGGGTAAAACGGACCTCGCGCGCATCTACGCAGAGCGTGTACGCAATCTGGCAGATCAGCCAGCGATTGCCCCCGTCCCACTGCAGGTCCTGAGAATCGGACCCGTCTGCATCGGGACCATGCCCTGCGAAGTGTTCTGCGAAATCGGGCTCGCCTTTCGACAACGCACCGCGCAGCAACCGGCCTTCCTGGTTTCTCTAAGCCATGGTTACTTCGGCTACCTGCCAACGCCGGAGCAGCATCGACTGGGTGGCTATGAGACGTGGCTGGGCACCAATCGGCTGGAAGAGCAGGCATCCGACAAAATGCTGGACGAACTGATCCGAATGACGGAAACGGTCCGCAGTCCCTGACGCAGCGCCCGCCGCGACAGCTCATCCGTCCGGGGGGCTGTAGTCCATTTCAGAACATCCCTGCTGCAGTTGCTCGCGGCACGTGAAACTTCAAACCATGAACAAATCAGCCACGATATCCTCAACGCCGCCCTCGGCAGATCCATTGCCGACTGCGCAGCGCCTGCAAAGCCTCGATCAGTTTCGTGGCTATACCATGCTGGGGATGTTGCTGGTCAATTTCTGCGGCAGCTTCAGCGTCTGTCCTCAGCTTCTGAAACATTCGCACGACTACTGCAGTTACGCAGACACGATCATGCCGCAATTTCTGTTTGCGGTGGGATTTGCGATGCGACTAAGTGCCGTTCGCCGCTGGCAGAAACAGCAGCAGCTGCCGTGGGGCCGGATGGTTCGGCGTATTGGCGGACTGGCATTGCTGGCGATCGGCTGGTATTCGTTTTGCAGCCTGCCGACAGTCTTCAATCTGTTGCAGACCGGGTCGATGTCGCAGCTGGCCTCGGAGCTTGGCAAGCGACTCTGGTTTCAGACGCTGATGCACATCGCGGTGACATCCCTGTGGTTGCTGCCTGTCATCAGATCTTCACCGAAGCAACGTCTGGCGTGGGCGCTGTTGTCTGCGTCACTGCACATCCTGTTGTCGTGGTGGTTCAATTTCGAGTGGGTGCATGCCAATCCGCGGGGCATTGACGGCGGGCCATTCGGTTTTTTGTCATGGGCGATACCGGCGACTGCCGGCACACTGGCCTGCGACCTCGTGTTCACACAGGATCGAGTGGTTCGCAGACTGATGCTTTCCGGCGTTTTCCTGTGTGTGACTGGCTGGGGTCTGTCATGGCCTTCGGTCCTGTATCAGGTCCCGACCACCGCACCGAACGGAATCGCACAGGCACCGATCGCCACCGACCCAGTCATTCCATCAGCAGCACGCTGGACCCGCTGGCAGGGAACAATCATGGAATTGCCGTTTCAGCGTCCACCGTCTGCCGAACAGCGTCAGTGGAACTACTGGATGATGACCCAGCGTGCCGCATCGATTTCCTACACAA
>CAIYBH010000306.1 GCA_903924405.1 uncultured Planctomycetaceae bacterium
CTATTGGTTCCTGACCCCTTTTCTGAAGCTCCCCTACCGTGAACGCTCCTGCTGATTTTGCCGGTTATTCCGGCGGAAGCCGGCTGCAAGCCGTCACGCCGGAGTATTTCCGGGGGTGACGAGCAGTACTTTGGGGTGATGGTTGAGTCGTTCTTCCTCGGAGTATTCGGCGTAGCTGCAGATGATCACGAGGTCACCGATCTGCACAAGGCGAGCGGCGGCGCCATTCAGGCAAATGACGCCGGAACCTCGTTCACCGGCAATTGCGTAGGTCGTCAGTCTCGCACCGTTATTGATGTCGTAGACATCCACCTGTTCCCACTGCACGATGTCGGTGGCTTCCATCAGCAGAGGATCAATGGTGATGCTGCCTTCGTAATGCAGACTGGCGTCGGTCACCGTGGCTCGGTGGATTTTTGATTTCAGCAACGTTCGTTTCATAGTCCGCATCACCAGAAAAAAATATCAGCAGGTGTTGTCCGCCCCGTCACTCGTGCTGCAAAGAATCAGGAAGAATCCGTGATTGCAGCTGGCCGGAGCAAAGGCCGCAGGCAGACGCTGTGGCGAGGCGTCTGTCGGGCAGAATAGGTTGCTGTCAGGCACGCAGTGTGGCGGACAGCTGTGTCTGACAGGCCACCAGAATCTGCTGGACGGCGTGTTCCACTTCCTCAGTCGTCAGAGTTCTGTCCGGGGCCATGAAGCGGCAGGTGATGACGTAGGACTTTCGATCGGCATCGATCTGGCGTCCCCGGTACTGACCACCGAACGCGACGCTGGCGAGCAATGGACCGCCACTGGCATTGACCACGGCGGACAACTGAGTCCATGTGACGGATTCGGACAGGACAAAGTTGAGATCGCGGGAGATCGAGGGATACCGTGGCAGTGGTACGAAACTCCGTGAGCCTTCGTGATATTCTTCAAGCAGCGGCAGATGCAGTTCGGCGGCACTGACGGCATCCTGCAGTTCGCTGGCGTCAAGGACGTCGCGACTGAGTTCGGCAATCCAGCCCAGACGCTGGCCATTCAGCCACAATTCGGCACCTCGCCCCGGAAGATACTCCGGCCGTGCAGACGGCGTCACCGTCAGTGCTGCGTGCGGTGCCAGTCGCTGGACTGTTGATTCCACCAGACCGAGCAGATGGGCGAAGGGACGTCCTGTCACCATGCCAATCGTCAGCGGCTCGGCTGTACTTTCCGGCTTCCCTTCGCCCGCGGACAGATACACACGCGCGATTTCAAACAGCTCTGCGTTCATCGTGCCATGGCGTTCATTCTGCCGACGACACTGCAGCAGACTGGGAATCAGACTCTGACGGAGCTGGTTTTCATGACTGCGACTGGAATGACTGACAGCGACAGGCGCCAGAGCCTCGAAGGGTTGAATCAGTTGCCGCTGGGCTTCGCTGACGAAGGACAGCGTCAGCGCTTCGAACAGTCCCCCGGCAACAAGATGTGTGCGCACTGTGTCCAGCACTCGTTCACGACGCGTTCTGGAGGTTGCGATGACCGGCAGAGGTGCGTCTGTCGGGATCTGGTCGTATCCATGAATTCGGGCAATTTCTTCAATCAGATCGCATTCCCGCAGCAGGTCAGGACGCCATCCGGGAGGTTCTACCTGAACCGTGGTTGAGGATTGGCTGAGCACGGTCAGGCCGAGTTGTTGCAGGATCCGCAGACATGTTTCGGCCGGAATAGAAATTCCCAGCAAATGCTCAATCCGGTCCAGTCGCAGAGTGATGGATTCGCGATGTGGTGGGAGTGGCTGGCCAGCAGAAACAGATCCCGTGAGCAGAGTGCCGCCGGCGACGCTGAGGATGAGTTCGCAGCAGCGACGGGATGCCCAGTCAAGGGCCCGCCGATCGACTCGCCGTTCGAAGCGATACGATGAGGGGCTGTGCAGTTTCAGGACGCGCGCTGTGGAACGCACAGACATGGAGGCGAATGCTGCCGATTCGATCAGCACGTTGACGGTGCCGTCAGAGATTTCGGTTTCCAGTCCACCCATCACACCCGCGACGGCAACCGGCCGCACGGCATCAGCAATCACGCACATTCCGGGCGTCAGAGCGTATTCCTTCTGGTCGATTGCGACGATTTTCTCACCGGCTACGGCACGACGAACCACAATTCGCTGACCTGTCAGCCGGTCAAAATCAAACGCGTGCAGGGGCTGACCACATTCCATCATCACAAAATTGGTGACGTCCACCACGTTGTTGACGGGATTGATGCCGACTGCGGCAAGTCGATCTCTGAGCCATGCCGGAGAAGGGCCGATCCGTACACCCCGGATGACCCGGGCATGGTATTCCGGACACAGGTCCTCACATTCAATCGTCACCGAGGTTGCGGTCGAGGCGGCCGGGCCGCTTTCTGAAATCTGAGCGACGGGAATGGTCAGCGGCTGGCCGAACAGAACCGAGACTTCGCGGGCAATCCCGAGATGTCCGAGGCAGTCGGGACGATTGCTGGTGACTTCCAGGTCAATCGCGATATCCGGCTGGCTAAGCCCCTGCCGAACCTCATGAAATTCCTCGAGATTCAGTCCGGAAAGCGTCAGGCGGCGTGTGAGTTCTTCGGTGGAATTTGGCAGCGGAACATAGTCCGCCAGCCAGCGACGACTTACGATCATAGGTTCAGGTTTTCATGGCACTTGATGTACGGACAGAGCTGACGTCTCTCGGTGCCAGGGGACGCCAGGGGCCAGTTGCTTCCGGACCGAATTCCGGGACGCTGATTGTAATCAAATCCGGACGTGGGGAAAACGGGAGGGCATTGAGGGTGCAGTTTACCGAAGACGGCCGGCGGAGACATCCACAAATTCACGATGTTCTGCGTTTAACTTACGCCGTCCGGAAAACCGGAGCTCAGCTGAACAAGCGGTAACGATGGGGTTCTGAGCATGGTCTGTCAGTGAGCTGACGGAGGCTGTCAGATTTCGGCGTGACTTACGCAGCGAGTGCCTGTTGACGGCGGTTTCGCGGAGCGTGACCGGAGTCACCAGAACGACGGCTACGCAGTGTGCGTGTCGGCAGGGTGGCTTGACAGCGTGACAAAATTCTTCAGCAACCGCAGGCCGCTGGCCTGACTTTTTTCCGGGTGAAACTGAGTTGCCATGACGTTGCCTCGCCCCACGACGGATACGAAGGGGCCTCCATAACTGGTCATGGCCGCCACCCATGTCTGGTCGTTTGGTACGCAGTGATAGCTGTGCACAAAATAGAACCAGGGTTTCAACGCCGGCCGGGATGAGACTTCGTGATGATCCAGTCCGGATGTCGTGGTCGAATCTCCTGACACCGCTGCTGGTTCCGGCGGGATTCCGCTGGCATCGAGCCCCGCAAACAAGGCCTGAACCGGAGTGAGACCGGCTGCCGCATGACCCACATGGTCGGCTGGCGCGGCCGACAGGCACAAATCCACCTGATTCCAGCCCATGTGCGGGATTTTGTATTCCGGTGGCAGCTGAAAACGCTGCACTGTCCCGGGAATGATTCCCAGGCCCTCATGCTCGCCGTCTTCCAGCGATCGATCAAACAGCAACTGCAGTCCCAGGCAGATGCCCAGAAACGGACGATCCGCGGCAATGTGGTCTCGAAGGACGTTGATCAGGTCATGCTGCCGCAGGGCTTCAATCGCATCACGAAATGCGCCCACGCCCGGCAGCACCACTCGCTCGGCCTGAGCAATCATGCGCGGATCAGACGAAATGACCGCAGGCACGCCCAGATGCTCAAATGCTTTCTGTACGCTGCGAAGGTTGCCCATGCCATAATCAACAATGAGGGTACTCATCAGTACGCTGAATTCCTTTGAAGCCCGCTGACTGCAGGTGCCGGAAGAACGCGAAGGGACAGGTCCGGGGATTTCCGGTGCCCCGGCGATACGCCGGTGATCCAGTTGAACGGGCCGTGGTAACTAGTGAACAATACTGAATTTTCAGGTTCCGGGTTGGCACCCGGGAAAATGATGTGCTGTCAATGTTTCGGACAGAATAGTCAGTTGTGCAGACAGGCCTGAGCGACTGGACGTTCGGAAGGTTTCCGGGACGACGCACGGCTTTTCTCTTATTCGGCGGCCGCACTGCCTGTCTGACCGTATCAGGCTGCGTCCTTTCAGAGCTGAATCTGAAACTCGTTCGGGCCGGCTTCTGTGACGGTCTGATGCACCTGATCATCCGGGACCACCAGCGGGACGCCATTGGCGTCTGTCAGCCCCACCAGATAGCTGCCTGCGGGGGCTCCGGGCTGACCAGCAAATGCTGACAGTCGATAGCGTCCCTCAGCATCTGTCACGGACGTGGCAGCCACAGCCTGGCCGTCAGGAGTTGGATTGTCGGGACCAAATTCGACTCTCACACCTGACAGTGGCTTTCCGGATTTGGTGACCGTTCCGGTGACTTCGAATAACGGCGGGCCTTCATAGATTTCACGATTCATGTACCAGCTCCAGGCGTAGCCGACGACAAAAACAGCGGCCAGCCCGGGAAGCAGTCGGGTTTTGACAAAGTTGATCAGCACCGAACGCTCTTCAGCGTTTCGAGCTTCCTGACGACTGAGTACCGGGGGGGCCGATGCGGAATCGCGTTTCTGCTGGTAAGCACGGGCCAGCACGTCAGCAGCCGAGCCTGTCGTTTCTGCTGCTGAGGAGGCGGGTGTTCGCGGCGCTTCGGCGGGTTTCCGCGACTTGTCTTTCTTTTTTGAAGTCTCAAAGTCCTTCATCAGCTCAGCAACAGTCGGTTTTCGACCGCCCGAGCTGCTGCTGGTGGCGGCCGATGGCTGCACCGGAGCGGAACGCGCGGGGGTCGGTCGTGCTGGTGCTGAATTCAGAAAATCAACGGGATCAAAGTCCTTTTGCTCCGCAACTTCCGGGGTCAGTTCCAGTGGCATATCGACTGGCAGATCCACGGCTTCCGGTGCGGATTCAATCTCGATCCCGTCCTCCTCTTCCGGCTGCGGAACCACAAAGGCGTGTTTGCATTTGGGGCATTTGGCGTCGGTTCCGGCTTTTTCGTCTTTGATCTTCAGCACAGACTCACAGCCGGGACATGTGTAGCGAATGGTCATAAGAGCACTCGATGAAGGAAAACCGTGAAAAGCAACCAAACCGGGACGTGTGGTCGCACCGCGATGTCCGGAGTTTAACGGATTGAGACCAAAAACGCAGGTGCATCCGCTGAGGACAGCCGGAACATCCACATACGGTGGGCTCTGTCAACGGCAGGACCGCAGTCCGCAGCAGCAGCAATCCTGGCGGCCGCTGGATTACCACAGTCAGGACACCACCTTCCGAAAGCACCGGGCGCAGAAAAAACGCCAGGCGGACCATCGCAGGATCGCCTGGCGAAAAACTGTTAGCAGTCGAACACGCTCCGCCTAAGGCGATCCAAAATCTGTGAACGGAGGAATGCCGGGTTTGCCTGACACCCCCCCAGTCACGGCGGGTCCTGAAGAATCAGATCTGTATCGCTCAGTTGAGGATGGCGATCAGAAGTTGGTAATCGGGATTCCCGAGGAAATGTTTCCAAGGTTCTGCCAGATGGGCAGGCTGATGGATTTACTGACGGTGCGTGCTGAGCCGTCTGCCAGGCCGACAACACAGACGTCGCCGTGAGGTGATCCGGCGTAGCCCCAGAACTGTTTCTTGTTGGGCCCATCGAGTGTACTGAACAATGTGGCCGGTCCGCCCCATGCCCAGCCGTCGCTGGCAACCTGGTCGACCGTGCGGGTGTTGGGAACCGGCAGGCCTTCAAAGCGTTCGCCTTCGCTGATCATGATCGTCTGAGAAGTACCGTCTTTGATGTCTGTCAAACGCACAGAGCTGTTGGTGAACAGGACACCCGTGTTGAAGGACAACTGGTTGAAGTTGTTGGCCGGTGTCCGCAGCTGATTCTGGTAGAACTGAATCTGCTCTCCGGTGAGATCATAAACGGATCGGGTTTGCGGGTTGAACAGTCGTCCTGACCCGGCACAACCCACGTAGTCATTACCGCCGCCACGAATCCCGGTTGAGAGCTTCACGGGTGCGTCAGTATCCAGGTATTTGTTGTGAGAGAAGGTTGTGGTGTTGTCGATTTTCGAACGTCGCGATGGGCAGTAGAACCCCGGGATGTCGGCCTGAGCCGGTGCGTAGCCGATGTTGCGCCACAGCAGGTTTGGCCCGTTGTCCAGCAGGATTTCAGAGTTGCCGAAGACGTTGTAATCGTTACGCCACAGACCGTAGACATTGCCCTGCTCAACGTAGGGCAGAATCTGAAACATCCAGCTGCTGCCATGCAGACCCAGTACCTGGCTGTTTTCATAGGGTTCGCGAGGATCACGGAAGCGAGCTCCCGAGGGTGAGAGATCGCCGGCGAACAGGGTCGAGATCGCACCTGGCGGCATCACAGTGTGGGTGTCATGATAATTGTGCAGTGCCAGAGCCAGCTGTTTGACATTATTCACGCAGCGAGTTCGATTGGCCGACTCGCGTGCTTTCTGCACGGCAGGCAGAAGAATCGCGACCAGCACTGCAATAATTGCGATCACAACGAGCAGCTCGATCAGGGTGAATCCCCGAATTCGCCTTTGAACTGTTTTCATGAACGATCCCCTTGATGTCCCCTGACCAAACCGGCGTTGCACCGCATGGTCGCAAATCCTGCAATCCCAAATTCGCCTGAAATACAGATGTGACGGTGCCCTGATGGGAGACGCCGTGCTGGAATTATTGTTCACAAAACTCGAAAGGTCACTGAATATCCTCCCGGGATTTTTGCACGCACGCAAGAAAATCCGACACTTTTCCGAAATGTTTACCTGCGCGGTTCATCCGATGAGGTCGGTGACCAGGCCGCTGGATGGTCTGCTGAAAGCCGGAGATGCTCCCGGTTCCTGCCAGGCCGGGTCTTCACTTCGATGGCTTCTGTATTGCTTTGTTGAGCTGTAAGTCGTTCTGTGGATTATGTTTGTGTGGATGGGCCGCCCTGCCGAGCCAGCCGGCAGAGGATTTCGGCACCTTCGCGAATCGTCTCGTCTGACGCTGCAAACGACACGCGAAAATGTGTGTCCTGCGCACTAAACACGTTTCCCGGAATAATCAGCAAATTGTTCCTGATGGCCTCCGCGACGAACTCACTGCCCGTACCCCAGGGAGCTTTCAGGAACAGGTAAAAGGCACCTTCACCGCCCAGAATCTGAAAATCCTCACGGACGAGGCCCGCCAGCAGGTCCCGTTTGCGGCGGTAGTCGGCACGGTTGTCTTCCAGGTCCAGTTCCCATGCGGTCACCCCGGCCCATTGCACCGGATGCGGGGCACAGACAAAGGTGAACTGCTGCAGTTTCAGCATCTGCTGAATCAGGTAGCCGGGACCATGCATAAAGCCCAGTCGCAGTCCGGTCATGGAGTGGGATTTACTAAAGCCGTCAATCACGATGGTGCGATCGTTCCAGCGGACCGGGCTGGTGAATTCGCCGTCGTAGCAGAAGGCTCGATAAATCTCATCACTGATCAGGGCAATGTTCTTCTCAGCCGCCAGTTCTGCAAGTGCCTGAGTTTCGGCTGGAGTGGCGACAATACCGGTGGGATTGGCCGGACTATTGAAAATGATCAGCTTGGTTCTGGGTGTGATGGCTTGTCTTACCGCATCCACGGGAACCCGAAAATCGGGATATGTGGAGACCGGGACGACGGTTCCCCCAGTGAGCGTGACAAGGTGTCGGTACATCACAAACCACGGGTCGAAGATGATGACTTCTTCCCCGGGGTTCACAAGGGTGCAGAGTGCGAGGACCAGGGCGCCACTGGTTCCCGATGTCACAAAAACTTTGCGATCGGTTTGCCCGTATCGCTGGTCCACATCGGCCTGCAGCAGGTTCAGCAGGGGCGCGATGCCCTGAGTCTGGCTGTAGGCATTTCGACCTTCCTGAACGGCTTTGCAGAGAGCGTCCTTGACGGGTTGCGGCGTATCGTAGTGCGGCTGTCCGATGCTGAGATTCACTGGCCGTTTCATGGATGCGGCGAGGTCAAAAACCTTGCGAATGCCGGAAGCATCAATCTTCTGCATTCGCTCAGCAATCCACTGTTCGCTCATCAGTCAACTCCCTGTTGAAAACGTCTGACGATTTCTTAAGTACCGCGTCAGCCTGGTGTGCATGCCGGTGAAGGGAACTGGTCAGCCGATTTGTGCCTGAACTTCCTGCAGAGCCGATGCTGACCAGGCCCTGCGGACCAACAACTCCGTCCTGCCAGTCTCCGTGATTACAGGTGAACGATCATGTCACTGGCGTCAAAGCGAACTTTTGCCTGGTTGGCCAGAGGATCGCTGTCGGCGCGATACCCGAGCGCACAGGCGACGACGCTGGTGTAGCCGGAATCCGTCAGTCCCAGCAGCGGATCCAGCTGATCCGGGATAATGCCTTCCATCGGGCAGGCATCGATTCGCAGCAGTGCGGCAGCCTGCAGGAGCATGCCGAGGGCGATGTAGCACTGCCGTGACGTCCAGTTCAGATGACTGGATCCCATGCGATGTGTTTTTGAAAGGATGGCGTCCTTCAGTCCATCCAGTGCTGCGGTGCGAAGGCCGCGAACCGCAGCCATGTGCTGGATCATCTTTGTCACCCATGCATCGTCGACCGTCAGCCGGGCCGCAAACACCACGAAGTGAGAACAGTCGCGGGGCTGCGTCTGTCCCCAGGCCACGGCGGGCAGCTGCGCCTTCAATGTTGGGCTGGTGACGACAATGAACTTCCACGGCTGCAGACCGTAGCTGCTGGGCGCGAGGAGCAGAACACGTTCCAGGGCTGCCCAGTCTTCCGAAGTAATGCGCGCCTGAGGATTGAACTGTTTGGTGGCGTATCGCCATTGAAGGGCGTCAATCAGGTTACCGGACATGGAATGAGGAGCTCGCAGTTCGAAAGTTTTTGAAGACAGATCAGGCAGCACGACACCGTGATTCGTTTCTTCCGGGCTTCATGGCTTTTGGAGGGCCATGGCGATCTCGGGCTTCCAGCGAATCAAGCGCGGAAGATCCTTTCCCGGTGGCTGGTCACGTGCTTTGTGGCGTTGCGGGTATCGACGACAAGACTGGAGTGCTGAACAATAAAGTCGTAGTCAAAGGCAGAATGATCGGTGGAGATCAGCACACAGTCCTGCGAAGCCAGAAACTCGGCGGTCAGCGGGGAACTCTGCATGGCCGGCAGATGATAGTGCCTCATTTTCGGAAGTGCGGGCACGTGGGGATCACTGTAGGTCAGCACGGCGCCCTGATGCAGCAGCAGTTCCATCAGTTCAAAGGACGGGCTTTCACGAGGGTCATCCACATCCTTCTTGTAGGCCATGCCCAGAATACAGATCCGGCTGCCTCGAACAGGCCTGGAACGGTCGTTAAGAAAATCAGCAACCCGACTGACGACATACCGAGGCATGGAGGTGTTCACTTCGCCGGCGAGTTCGATGAAACGAGTGCTCATGCCCTGCCGACGTGCCAGCCAGCTGAGATAAAAGGGGTCAATGGGAATGCAGTGACCACCCAACCCCGGACCCGGGTAGAACGCCTGAAAGCCAAACGGTTTGGTTTTGGCCGCGTCAACAACTTTCCAGATGTCGATGCCCATGCGGTCGAACAGCATCTTCAGTTCATTCACCAGCGCGATATTCACAGCTCGGTAGGTGTTTTCAAGGATCTTGCAGGCTTCTGCGATTTCGGCATTGTCGACACGGACGACCTTAACAATCGCGTGAGCGTACAGTGCACAGGCCAGATCACCGCTGGCATCGTCTGTGCCGCCGACGACTTTAGGAATTCCCGCCGCGGTGTAATTCGGATTACCGGGGTCTTCTCGTTCCGGACTGAACGCAGCGAAAAAGTCTCTGCCGCACACCAGCCCGCGAGGATTTTTGTTGAGGATGGGCACCATCACATCGCGAGTCGTCGTGGGGTACGTGGTGCTCTCAAGGATAATCAGCTGGCCCGGCCGCAGCACGGCCGCAATGGACCGCGCCGTGGATTCGATATACTGCAGATCCGGATCCCGCGATTCGTTCAGGGGCGTGGGAACGCAGATCAGCAGCGCGTCGGCTTCGCCAAGTCGAGACATGTCACTGGTCGGGTCCAGCACACCACGCTGTATCCAGTCTGCAATCCGTTCCGAGGGTATGTGTCGAATGTAGCTGCGGCCCTGCTTCAACAGCTCAACCTTTTCGGCATCCACATCAAAACCAAGGCACTTCAGGCCGGCATTGGTAAAGGCACTGATCAGTGGCAATCCCACATAGCCGAGGCCGATGATGCCGACGCTGGCAGTTTTGTCGGCAATCTTTGCGGCCAGTGCGGAAACGAGTTGAGTGGTCGTTGGCTGAGTCATGTGTGCTGTCAATTCCGGGACCGGGGAATGGCCCCGGCCAACTGTTCCTGTCGGGTAAACCGCAGAGCGCACCGCGAACGCAGTGTCTGCCGACTGCAGGTATTTCGGCGTCTGCAGTCCATCAATTCAGTACGATCGTGAAGGGGGAATGTTGCCAGAAAAAATCCCGTGGATTGTGCGGATTCCCGATTGTGCGGGGCCACTTTATGGACATACAGGCCGCAAAACCCGCACAAATGGTCGTGGCAGCACGACAGGTCGTCCGCCGGATGAAGGTCTCAAGTGACCCGTGTCCAGCGGAATTCCAGGTGTTTTTGGTTGTGTTCGCCGCGTCGATCCTGCGAGACTATGCGCAGTGGCCTCGATTTGCTCCCCGGCAGCAGTGGACCGTGCGTGTTGGGGAGGCGCGCAGCGTCCCAGGTCGACTGCCATGTGAGATTGTCAGACTGCTGAACTTCCCGCCCTATACCCAACCTTTTCCCACCCGCGTGACCATCATGCTCCGACTCGTGTTGCCGAGATTGACCGCTGTTGCCCTGCTGATTCTGCTGCGGCAACCTGTGTCCGCCTATCAGGAATCTGCCGATCCAACGCGGTTTGAAATCACTGAACTGGCACGGGGGCTGGTGCAGCCAATGGAATTGGCAGTCGCGGCTGACGGGACGATCTATTTCATTGAAATCAGCGGAAAACTCCGATCGATTTCACCTGGGAACTCAGAAATTCACCTTGCGGGTGAGCTTCCAGTGACGACGGAGCAGGAGAATGGTCTGATCGGAATGGCGCTGGATCCGAATTTCACAGAGACACAGTGGATCTTTCTGCAGTATTCGCCTCCGGATTATCCGGGTCAGCACATCAGTCGATTCACGATTGTTGATGGTCAACTGGATCTTTCCTCCGAGAAGTTGTTGCTGAAGTTTGAAGAGCAGCGGAAGGAATGCTGTCATCATGCGGGTTCACTGCATTTTGGTCCGCGGGGAGAGTTGTTCATTGCGACAGGGGACAACACACATCCCCACGGTGATTCGCAGGGCTACGCACCTATTGACGAACGCGCAGAGAAGTCGCCGTGGGATGCTCAGAAGTCGTCTGCAAACACCAACAGCTACAGCGGAAAGATTCTCCGGATTCGGCCAACGCCGGAAGGTGGTGTGGAGATTCCGGAAGGAAACCTGTTTCCCCCGGATGGTTCACGAGGCCGCCCTGAAATCTATGCCATGGGGTGTCGAAATCCCTGGCGCATGACGGTGGATTCGGTCACCGGATTTGTTTACTGGGGCGAAGTTGGTCCGGATGCCGGCAGTGACGGGCCGCGTGGGCCAAGGGGATACGACGAAATCAATCAGGCGCGGCGGGCCGGGAATTTCGGCTGGCCTTATTTCATCGCCAATAACCAGCCCTACTCTGATTTCGACTATGCCACCGGTGTCACAGGGCAGCCGTATAGTTTGACGGGGCCGCTGAATGAGTCTCCGAACAATACGGGTGAACGGCAGCTTCCGCCGCCTGTGTCTGCGCTGTTGTATTATCCGTATGGCGATTCTGCGGAGTTTCCGGAGCTGGGCAGCGGTGGGCGTTCCGCCTGCGCCGGGCCTGTGTACCACTTCGATTCCGCGCTGGCCTCGCCGGTGAAGTTTCCCGATGCCTACGACAAGGCGCTGTTCATTTTTGAATGGACGCGAAACTGGATCAAGGTCGTGCATCTCAACGATCAGTTTGAGGTGGCGAAGATTGAGCCATTCCTTCCGCAGCAGAAGTTTGTCCGACCCATTGACATGCAGTTCGGCCCGGAGGGGGCTCTGTATCTGCTGGAATACGGCGAAACCTGGGGAGTCAACGCGGACGCTCGTCTGGTGCGAATTGATTATGTCCGAGGCAACCGTCCGCCGATCGTGGCCGCTTCCGCTGACAATAATATTGGCCGTGAGCCATTGACCGTTCGCTTGTCCGGCAAGGGGTCGATGGATCGTGATGGCAGTGACACTCTGAGTTATGAGTGGCGCTTGATTGAGACCACGAATCCAGCTGCTGTCAGAACTGTGGCGGAGGGCGAAGAGGCGGAAATCACGATTGCTGAGCCCGGGATCTACAATGCGGAACTGGTGGTCACTGACTCTCAGGGAGCCAGCCGGTCTGCGTCTGTTCCGATTCTGGTGGGCAACGATCGTCCGAATCTGCGGTTTGTTAAACCCCAGTCGGGTGACTTTTTTGATGGCCATCAGCCCATCCGTTATGAATTGTTTCTGAAGGATACGGAGGATGGGACCAATGACGATGAGGAGATGGATCAGAACGGCGTGAAGCCGATTGACCCAGAAGGTCCGGGACGAGTCAGCGTGAACGCGGTGTTTGCCAACGGCCCGATTCCTGTGGCAGGTCAGAGTTCACCGGATGTCGATCTGAAGGCGCCGATTGGCTTAAAACGAATGAAGAACAGCGACTGTTTCAATTGCCATGCTGTGGATCAGAAACGGGTGGGGCCGATGCTGCTGGATATTGCCAACAAGTATCGGGGCGTGGCTGGAGCGCTGGAGGCGTCGGTGCAGCGAGTCCGGATGGGGTCGACCGGAGTCTGGGGAAAGATTCCGATGATTCCGCATTCGCATCACACTGAGGATGAGCTGAGGGACATGGTGAGCTGGATTTACAGTCTGGAACCGGGTGGCGTGGTACGAGTCTTTTCGGGATTCGTCGGGGAGATTCCGGTGACTGCGGAAGAGGCCGCCAAGCCGGGGCATTATCGGCTGGAGGCCGCGTATGCGGATCGTGGGGCCGGAGCGGTACCGTCGCTCAGTTCGACCGCCACCATCTTTCTGCGGCACCGACTGATGGAAGCCGAACAGGCGGATGAGATTCGCGGGCCACAGATTCTGGGCTCCGGAAATGCCAGTGCAGGCCAGTTTGTCGGGGCCATCAACCACGGGCACCTGCTGTGTTTTCGGGGTGTGGCGCTGGAGCGGGTTTCCGGAGTCCGATTGAAGATTGCGTCTGCCGGCGCGGGCGGGGCCATTGAGCTGCTGCAGGGAAGTCCCGAGGGCACTGTACTGGGTCGTGTTGACGTGGAAGTGAATGGCAACTGGGAACAGTTTTACGAGCGGACGGTCGACTTTCCGAATGTGGAGGGCCGGCATGATCTGTGGATTCGCTTTGTTCATCCCCAGCAGGCCAGCGGACTGATGAACCTTGATTCTGTCGAGTTTCTGCTGAAGGAATGATCAAAAGGGGACATTCTACTTTATTGGTTCTGGTGGTTGATTTCAGAGCTGTGAAGGTGACTCAGGACGTGGGGCTTTGCTGCTGTTTCTGTCGGCTGGAGACGATGACCAGAGGACGTGCAGTGAGTGACGTTGTGTCGTAGTTCGCTCGATCCGCCTGCGGTTTTCACGGCCACTGACGAGTGGAATCCACTGAGTGGGAATTCGGCGAGGCTGGATGCAAGGCGTTCTAACGACGTCACCAAAGTCCATCTGTTTCCGGCGGTCAAAGCTGCAGTGCTGAGGGGTGGGGACAGGCTGGTCCACTGAGGACTCGGCGACACGCCTCGCGGCGGCGACGGGCGTGGTCATGTGACGACGCGGGCCTTGAGTGATCAGTTCTGCACTGCTGAATTATTCCTGCCTGGCTGCAGCGGAATCGTTACGAAGCGGCAAACGTAAGCGCAAGCTCTGTTCAAGGTTGATCAGCTGCGGAAGGTCCAGATTTATGAGTTCTTCTATGGGCGCTGGTGACTCACCCAGAAGCTCGTGCAGTATCTGGATGCGTCCGGACAACGTTCCTCGCAACATTCCTGCTTCGTGGCCCTCTACGAGACCTTTCTCGTGACCTGCTTCATGGCCCTCTACGCGACCTGCTTCATGGCCTTCTTCGCGACCCTGTTGCACCCATAATTCTGCAAGTGTTGGCATGAGTGTCTTTCTGTGTGTGGAAACTGCTTTTGAGAGTTCCTGCTGAAGAGCCCAGGGAGAAGCTCGATCGATTCCACGGACAGGGTGTTCAGCAGCAGCGCCAGCATCTGTTTACAGCTATGGGCCCGCGTCAGACGGACGCTGAAGACAGCTGTTGAAGCGATTCACGAAGTCTGGCCGCAGTGATGCTTTTCTGCTGTGAACTTCTGATTTTGAATCAGGATCGGGGCTTGTGTGCATCGATCATGGGGGCTGTTTTCACCGACTTTTGGATGTCGGACTTCCGCCGGGTTGCCCACCAGTCGTTTCGCCGGACTGGGCGGGCAAACGCAATTGCGATCGCAACCTCTGCTCAAGGTTGATCAGCTGCTGGATGTCCAGATTTCTGAGTTCTTCCTGGGGCGTAGGCGACTGATGAAGACACTCCTGCAGCAGTTGGATGCGTCCGGATAACGCTCCGCGCAACATTCCTGCTTCATGGCCCTCTACGCGACCTGCTTCATGGCCTTCTTCGCGACCCTGTTGCACCCATAATTCTGCAAGTGTTGGCATGAGTGTCTTTCTGTGTGTGGAAACTGCTTTTGAGAGTTCCTGCCGAAGGATCTCGGGAGAAACCCGGTCGGTTCCACTGACGAGGTAGTTCAGCAGCAGCATCACAGCATCTGTCTGCTGCCACAAGCCGGCTAAGGACAGTCGCTGAAAAATGCCTCCCAGGCGATCCACGATATCCGACCGCATTATATATTTAAAGATCATGATGGAGGCACAAAAAAAGGCGTCTCCCCGAAATTCTGAGTCCTCGATCTGGCTGAGATCCATGATTTGCAGCGAAAAATCAGGGATAAACGGTTCCAGAGGTGCCGGGACCTGGATCAATTGCCTGAGTGACCGTGGGGCATTCCAGGGGTTGGCTCCGTGGTACACAACGATCGGAATCACACAGCACAGCTCCTGGTGATCCCGCAATCGCTGTTCATTGATCTTCAGGATATAACGCAGCACCTGAAACACTGTCAGCCGATCCGCCACGCTTTTGTGCTCAAACAGCAGGTAAATGGCGGCTTCTGAACCATCTGCAAGACGAGTACGAAACAGCAGATCAGAATGAGCCTGCCGGAGTTGCTCATCAACGAATGACGCGGAGGACGGTTCCAGTGTGCTGAGATCCAGACATCGCACCAGATCCGAAGGCAGCGTGGACGTCAGAAAGCTGCGAGCATACTCCTGCTGCCCGAACAGCGTCTTGAAAAAACCATCATGCGAATTGGATGAAGGAAGGTTTGGCATTCCTGCATGCTAGTGTTAATTAATATCCCATTGTGGGGAAAGCAGTCATACCCTGTGGTTTGTTCGTTGCAGGAAGGCCTCAAATCCACGAAATCGTCAGCATCATGCACTTTGATCGGATGTCTACAGACCTTCATCGTCGCGACTGAGGCGGCACAGATCACTGCCCCGTTCAAAGTCCCGACACGCCTGAGGACGCAGGTCATAGTGCCGGCACCTCAAAGTTGTTAGGTCAAGCCAGACGCAGGCCAGCAGGTCAAAGTGTTCATCTCGCCGGACTCGTTCCCGGATTGGTTCCAGCAGGGCGTCCGGAACGTTCCAGAACGCTTCTTCGCCAGGCTGAAAGGGAGGAATGGGTGTTCTGCGGCAGCATGCTGCACATTGATCACAGGATTCAATCAGTGGTAAAGCGGGCTGGTTCATGGTGTCCGGCGTTTCTGCTTCCCCGAGGGTCATTTCCATCGCCGGAACAGGTGCCGGCACTGCGTTGGTTCGGTGATGTTTGATTGGTTTCGTGGTGCCCGTTGAGTCAAGCTGCCGGGCTTGTCCCGCGATCTGCTGTTCTGTTAACTGCTGTCAACGCCAGGGGGCCAGTTCACGCAGCAAGTCCTTCAGCAGTAACTCCGAGGCAGCGCTGTAACTTGCCGGGCCTTCTCCGGGAATACCGAAGTGCAGATCGCTGCTGGTGTGCGTGTCGTTGTCGCGGATTTCCCGTACGGCGGAGTGAATCTGCGGGCAGCCCGACTGTTCCAGCACCTGCCGAACATTGTTGGCTCGAATCCCCCCGCCCGGCAGGATTTCTATTTGCGAACCTGCCTGTTGCTGCAGGCTCGCAAGGGCGTGTGCTCCGTCGGCTGCGGAACGAAATCCGGCACTGGTCAGGATTCTGTTGAATCCACAGTCGATCAGTTGTTTGAGGGATGTGGAAAAATCGGGAGTCCAGTCGAAGGCTTTGTGAAAGACCAGTTCTGCATTCGGAAGCAATGCCCGCAACTGACGACAGCGGTCTGTGTCAATTGTTCTGTCCGGTTTCAGAAAACCGATGGCGATTCCGTTGACGCCCAGCGCCAGCAGTTGTTCGGCCTCATAGAACATCAGCAGGGCCTCAGAGTCCGAATAGCAGAAGCCACCCTCGCGAGGCCTGATCATGGCGATGACTGGCCCGGGAAAGATGGCTCTGGACTGCATGGTCAGAGCGAGGGACGGAGTCAGACCGCCGGCGACCATGCCGCAATTCAGTTCAATTCGATCCACGCCAAGTCGAGTACCAAGCAGAACATCGCCGATTCCACCTGCGCACAGTTCAAGCAGTACGGGTCCGGAAGTGGGGTGTGGGGTCATCGCAGCGGCTTTGTAATTCGGGGAGGTGTAAGAGAGCAGGCAGGAGTTGATCCAGTGAACTCAGCCGTCACCAGAGTGTCCCGGCGATGCTGTTGAACCAGAAACGTCCGAACATTTTTCCCAGCTGATTAGACGCACGAGAATGAATCGAGGAGTATAACGACTGCCATATGGCTGCTTGAACGACGACTGTCTGACGATGTGCTGAATCGGGATCTTCTCATGCTTCGTGACCTGCCGCTGCCTCTGCTGTTTTCTGTCGTCAGCCTGTGCGGATTGTCGCAGGTCGATGCTGTTGCGGACCAGCTCACGGTCTTGCGGCCGGTCTCTCATCAGGTGATACAACGTACAGGATTTCTGCCTGGTTCGTCCAACGAAAATCCGGAGAATCGAGGCTGTGCCCGTCTCCGTGTGGAACTCAGCAGCTCTGGCAGTCTGAGTGGCCAGCTGCAGTCGCAGTATCGTTTGATCGACGTCCGATCCTCGTTGACTGAACCTGCCTGGGTACCGTTTCGCATGGACTTCAATCCGGAGACGCGGGTCGTGTCCGGGGAATGTCTGGCTATGGCAGGGGGCTGGTATCGTCTGGAGGTGCGTCTCCGCGAAAATTCGGATCAGCCATGGATGATGGCACAGGTGGAACCGGTCGGCGTTGGTGAGGTCTTTCTGGTGGCGGGTCAGTCTTACGCGACCAATACGAACGACGAGCGGTTGAGGGTTGAGGACGAGTTTCTGCGTGTTGCGGCTTTTGATACGCGGTCTGACACCTGGCAGACCGCGCATGATCCGCAGCCAGCGCCTGACAATTCTGATGGTGGTTCGATCTGGCCGGCGCTGGGGGATGTTCTGGCACGCAGATACGGTGTTCCGATTGGGTTCGCGAATGTGGCTGTTGGCGGCACATCGTCTCTGCAATGGCAGCCGGGGGGAGACTTGTTGCCCCGCTTGATTGACGCTGGCAGGAAACTGGGACGATTTCGGGCGGTGCTGTGGCAGCAGGGGGAATCGGATGTCATCAATGGCACGTCGGCACAGCAGTACATTCAGCATCTGCAGACGATTCGCAGCACGGCGGTTCAGGCATGGGGATTTGAGCCGGTCTGGTTGTGTGCGAAATCCACACACCATCCCACCGTGTACAGCAAGCCGGTGGAGGAGCAGACGATCCGGGACGCAATTGAAGCCCTGACATTGCTGCAGGGATTTGGTGTCGGGCCGGACACGGACAAGCTGCAGGGGGAGCATCGCGGTGGTGTTGGCTCGCGACGTCATTTTACGGGACTGGGCCAGCGGCAGGCGGCGGCGATGTGGGCCGACATTCTGACAGAACGGTTGAATCGATTGCCTTCGGGACTTGAAGCGGCTTCTTTTCTGCTGGCGGATCTGCACCTGCTGCAGCCAGCGTGGGAGTCTGATGTGGTGTATCGGGAGAGCACTGTGCTGAGAATCCGTCAGCCGAATGATGTGCCGGTGGCAAGGCTCGCGTTCCCAGCCGCAGAAGTTCTGTCGATAGCGACGGCCGCTGGGACTTCAGAACTCATGCTGCCGCAGTCCGCTGTCTCTGCCGATGGGAAGACTCTGGCTATATCCGGACCGATACCGGTGGAGCCGATTTCGGATCAGCAACTGTACCTGCCTCCGGACTCACCGAACAGCTACCGGCATCGTCGGGACCATCCGGAGCAGAATCTGTTGTATCAGCCGGGTCACTGGTTTCATGACAGAAACCTTGAGGTGACTTATCGCCGAGCGGACCGAGTGACAAGTGAGTCCACTGCAGGTGTCGTGTTCGGCAGTCTTCCGGCGTCACTGGAAAAACTCCGCACGGGACAACCACTGCGGATTGGAATCAGTGGTGACAGTATTTCGACGGGGCTGGATGCATCGCTGACGACCGGGACGGCGCCGTTTCAACCCGGGTACCCGGACCTGGTTGTGGCGCAGTTACGAGTGTTGTCGGCAAGTGACGTATCGCTGGTGAATCGGTCAGTGGCTGGCTGGAGTGTGGCCAACGGGTTGCAGGATCTTGACGCCCTGCTGGCTGAAAATCCGGACCTGATCATTGTGGCCTATGGCATGAATGACGTGGGCAGAAAGGATCCGAAGTGGTTTCGTGAACAGTATGAGACGTTGCTGGGGCGTATTCGCGCTGCCAGGCCTCAGACGGAAATCCTGCTGGTCAGCACCATGCTGGGGAATCAGGAGTGGATCCATACTCCACGGGAAATGTTTGCAGAATACCGGGATGTACTGAAGGTATTTGCCGCTCCCGGCACGGCAGTTGCAGACCTCACAGAAGTTTGGGCGCGGTTGCTGAACTCGAAAGAAGACATGGATCTGACAGGAAACGGTTTGAACCATCCCAATGATTTTGGACATCGCCTGTATGCTCAGGCGGTACTGAAATTGCTCACGTCGGCTGCTCCCTGACGCCTTCCGGAAGGCTGCAGCGGACAGGAGTGGCCGAACATTGGGAGCCCTTGAGTGAATGCTGCTGAAACACCTGATGCCGAGGGCTGTGCTGGCGAGCGCGTGCGTCCTGTGCCGGAATGGCACGCCATGAGTGTGCACGAAGTGGTGGAACTGCTGCAGACGGATCGAGCAATCGGGCTCTCAGAAGACACAGCGAAGCAACGCGCGGAGCATTCCGGGCTGAATGTCCTGCGGGAGCCTGCGGCGGAGCCCATGTGGCGTCGCCTGGTGCGTCAATTTCAGGAACTGGTCATTCAGATTCTGCTCCTCGCCGCTTTGCTTGCCGCTTTGATGAGTGAGTACCTGAATTCCGCTGCGATTCTGGGCATCGTGGTTTTGAACGGCCTGCTGGGATTTCTTCAGGAGGAAAGTGCGCAGCGTGCGTTGCTGGCGTTGAAGAAGTTGTCTCTCCCCATGGCGCGCGTGTATCGGGACGGTCGTCTGCAGTCGTTGCCGGCGGCGGTACTGGTTCCGGGCGATCTGCTGGAACTTGAAGCGGGGGAGCACATCCCTGCGGACTGTCGGCTGTTGCAGACGCATGGGCTGATGCTGCAGGAATCGGCGTTGACGGGAGAAGCCACGACGGTTGAAAAGAACGCGTCTGCCATCCTGTTGCCTGAGGTTGCACTTGCTGAACGGCAGACCATGGTTTATCTGGGGACAACGGTCGTCTCCGGTCGTGGCCAGGGTGTGGTGGTGACAACCGGGATGCAGACGGAGCTGGGGCGGATCGCAAATCTGCTGCAGACGGCCGTCACGGAGCTCACACCACTGCAGAAGCAGTTGGCAGCACTTGGGAGGATCCTGTCACTGGCCTGTCTGGGACCGGTGTTGTTGATGTTTAGTGTGCACATGCTGCGGGGAGCGGACCTGCTGCAGACGGTGATGTTGTCCGTCAGTCTGGCGGTGGCTGCTGTCCCGGAGGGCCTGCCGGCGGTGGTAACGCTGACACTGGCCCTGGGCGTCCACCGCATGGTTCGGCGGCACGTGCTGATTCGCCGGCTGCCCGGAGCTGAAACGCTTGGCGCGGTCACGGTGATTTGTTCTGACAAGACGGGCACATTGACGCGGAATGAGATGACGGTGCGGGTGCTGATCACTGCGGATGCGCAGTTCACTGTGACTGGATCGGGCTATATTCCACGGGGCGAAATACTGAAGCACGGCGTGGAACAGGAGACGGACGGAGAGTTGGGGCAACGGGTACAGCCGGCGCAGGAACCGGATCTGAAATTGCTGTTGCAGACGGGAGTTTACTGCAATAACGCCGTATTGAGTGCGACGGGTGATTTCGGTGAAACATGGCAGGTGATTGGAGATCCGACAGAGGGAGCGTTGCTGATTGCAGCCATGAAAGCCGGACTTTACTCCCACCCGGGGCCCGGCCGTCGATTACTGGAAATCCCGTTTGACAGTGAGCGAAAAATCATGTCTGTGGTGCAGCAGGACATGGCGGGTGAAGTGGTGATGTATACGAAGGGCGCACCGGAGATTGTGCTTGGATTAAGTTCCGGAGAGACACGGAATGGTCAGCTGTATCCGCTGACGGAGCGGCGTCGGGCCGAGATACTGGGACACAATGAGCGACTGGCTGCGAAGGCCTGTCGCGTGCTTGGGCTGGCCGTTCGCAGACTGCCTGTGGAAGCGAATGATCCGCAGTTGCGGACAGCACAGGAAGCCGACCTCGTGTTTCTCGGGTTGGTCGGAATGATTGATCCACCGCGGGAGGAAGCGGCAGGCTCAATCCATGCCTGTCATCGCGCCGGGATTCGCGTGTTGATGATTACCGGGGACCAGCCGAGGACCGCGCTGGCGGTAGCCCGGGAGTTGGGCATTGCGGACGAGGCCGCCTCCGTGATCACGGGGAGCCGTCTGGATTCGCTGTCGGACGAGCAGTTACGGCAGGCCATCCGTGACTGCACTGTGTATGCTCGTGTTTCTGCGGAACACAAGCTGCGACTTGTCCGAGCCTTGAAAGCCAATGGCGAGGTTGTGGCGATGACGGGAGACGGAGTCAATGATGCTCCGGCCCTGCAGGCTGCCGATATTGGAATCGCCATGGGGCTGAAAGGTACGGATGTATCGCGAGAGGCTGCTGACATGGTGCTGATGGACGACAACTTTGCATCGATCGTCAACGCGGTGGAAGAGGGACGTGGTATCTTCGAGAACATTCGCAGATCGGTGCATTTTCTGTTGTCCGGAAACAGTTCAGAACTGTTGCTGATGCTGTTTGCTGCCTGTTTCGGCTGGCCCCCACCTTTGGCAGCGCTGCAGATTCTCTGGATCAATCTGATTACTGATGGCCTGCCAGCCCTGGCTCTGGGGATGGAAACACCGGGGAAAGACCTGATGCGTCGAGCGCCGCATCGTTCTGATGAGCGGGTTCTGAATGGTCGACTGGCGCTCAGTGTTCTGCTGTATGGACTTCTGCTGGCATCGGTGACCGCAGTAGGGTTTCGCTGGGTGTATGTGGGGGAAGGGCGTCCGTTGAAGGCCGCTCAGACAGTCGCATTTGCCATCTGTTCGTTTTCGCAATTGCTGATGGCCTTATCCTGCCGCAGCCTTAACTTCGGAATTGTTGGTCGGGAATTCTTCGGCAACAAATGGCTGTTGATCTCGATTGTCGCTTCGGGATTGTTGCAATTTGGTCTGATGCAATCTGCTGTTGGGATGCGTGTTCTGCAGTTGGAACCGATGACGACCGGGGAATGGTGGCTGACTGGGGCGCTGGCGTTGATTCCGGTCACGATTATGGAGCTGTTGAAGTCGTACCGGCGGCTGGTGAAAGCCTGGAGCGGGACTGTGGAATAGAGCGACCCACTGAGCTTCAGTCGTGCGGCCGCAGACGTAGACGTAGACGTAGACGTAGACGGAGACGGCGGATTGAATTGTCTGCGTCAGCGAGTTGTGGTGGCGCATGGCGACCCCAAGTCAGAGACCGGCAGAGTGTGGGCAAATCGGCAGAAACTGCAGCCCTGCGGATCGGGGATACCTGGAACAACGATTGCGACGGGCGAGGAAATTGAATGTCCCGGGCGAATTCCTTCAGCCTCTCGCTACCTCCACAGGAAATGCCGATCAAACCACACGTGGGGGAGTTTGCAAAGGGGACTGTGGAGTACTTTGCTGTTGCGACCTCGCGTGACTGAGCCCACAGTCAATGGACACGGGTATCTGTCGTAGTTTTCCGGCAGCCATGGGTTGTTGGGCGAATCGGGGCTTGAGCCGGAATACGGAATCGGAGCGAGGGGCCCCGGGATGATGCGCTGGTTGACCTCGGCTGGCGCGACTTTGCAATTCCTGTCGGACCTGATCAGGAGTACAGCAAAGGGACATCTATCGAGGAGTGAAGCGGGGCGATTAGTGCGTCGCACGTATCTTTGTGGCTCCGGCCCTGAAGTTTTCAAGACCAGTGGCAGGGTACGGATGTATTCTGTGGTGATGATGTTTATCATTCCGTTCGTGTTTTGGACAGCACAGTACGCAGACTGCTGCGCTGGCTGAAATCAGCCGAGGGAGCAGACCGATTACTTCCAGCGACCCACAAGCAGTCGGCTATTCGCCGCGACGACTATCATCACTGTCGTTTGCGGGTTATCTGCTGATGACGCTGCTGACAGCGGTCAACGACAGCTTATTTCGGTGGCTGATGGTCCCGGTGGCTCGAGTGGAAATAGCGACTCGTCACCCTGAGTGGACACCGGAGCAGGTTGAGTCCTTTGTGTTGTCGATGGGGTTGGGGATTTTCACTCTGCCGTTTGTGTTGTTTGCCCCGTGGGCCGGCTGGGTGGCGGACCGATTCAGTAAGCGATCCTCGATTCTGTTGCTGAAGGTCGCCGAGATTGTGCTTGTGGCGCTGGGGATCTGGTCGATTCAGCTGGCCAACGTGCCAATGATGTTTTTCGTGTTGTTCCTGATCGGGACTCAGGCCGCACTGATCGGCACTGCGAAGCTGGGGATTATTCCGGAGATTGTACGGAAATCGGACATTTCAGCGGCCAACGGCTGGTCTGGCCTTGCCACACTGGTTGGGGTGATTGCCGGAACTGTGGGTGGCTACGGATTAGCCGCGGCGACTCAGGTCAACCGCACGGAAGGTCTGATCACTTCGGCGATTGTACTGATTGGAACGGCCGTGTTGGGAACGCTGGGTTCCCTGATGACTCAGCGGGTTCCGATCGCCAGTCCTCAGGTCAGATTTCAATGGAATCTGATCGCGGATTCCATGCGGGACATTCGTTTGATCCTGGCTGATCGGGCGATCCTGCGGGTCACACTGGGCATTGTCTTTTTCTGGGGCCTTGCAGCTCTGGCCCAGATGTCGATTGACGTTTTTGTGCGGCAGGAGCTGGCGGATAATCTGACTCGCACGGATCCCAGTCCGTTCATGGCGATGCTGGTCACCGGAGTGGGGGTTGGCAGTTTGCTGGCGGGGTGGTGGTCGTGTGGGCGAGTCGAGCTGGGCATGGTCCCGTTTGGCACGTTATTGATGGGTGTGGCCTGTATTCTGCTGTACTTCACCAGTGACTCGCCCGTGATGTCGGGAGCGATGCTGGCGGTAATTGGCCTTGGCGGCGGTTTATTTAATGTGCCGCTGCAGGCATGGCTTCAGGAGCGTAGTCCGCACGACAAGCTGGGAGCGATTCTTGCGGCCTGTCAGCAGTTGACGGCGCTTGGCATGCTGTTTGTTTCGGGATTATTCTGGTTTCTGCGGGGCCCACTGCAACTGGACGGTTCTCAGGTCTTTCTGATTTCAGGCCTGAGTATCATTCCGATCGTGGTGTACGTGGTCTGTCTCCTGCCACAGGCCACGATTCGTTTTTTCGTCTGGCTGCTCAGTCGGTTCGTGTATCGCGTTCGAACGTACGGGATTGAGAACATTCCGGAGCAGGGACCAGCGTTGCTGGTTGCGAATCACGTGTCCTGGATTGACGGCGTCCTGATTCTGCTGGCCAGTTCGCGGCCGATTCGGATGGTGGCTTATGCGGACTACGTGCAGGGGCGGTTGCTGGGCTGGCTGGCCCGGTTATTTGGCATCATCCCGATTCGCAGCGGCGATGGTCCTCGTGCGCTGATCCAGTCGCTCACCACGGCCAGTAATGCACTTCGAAATGGCGAGTTGGTCTGCATATTTGCGGAGGGCGCCATCACGCGGACTGGCCAGTTGATGAAGTTCGAGAAGGGGTTGTTACGAATTCTCAAAGACACAGATGCTCCTGTCGTGCCAGTGTGTCTGGACGAACTCTGGGGCAGCATCTTTAGTTATCATGAGGGCCGGTTTTTGTGGAAAAAGCCGAGGCACTGGCCCTATCCTGTGTCCATTTCGTTCGGTCAGCCGATAGCGCGAGTTGACGATGTGGAAATTGTGCGATCGGCTGTCCTGGAACTGAACGCTCAATCGATGCTCCTTCGAAAGGAACGCAGCATGATTCCCGCTCTCAGATTTATCCGCCAGTGTCGACTGGCCTGGAACCGTCGCAAGGTCGCGGATTCATCGGGTGTGGTGCTCAGCGGCGGTCGCCTGTTGATGGGGGCTCTGGCATTTCGCCGAGTGCTGGCGGGGCGAGTTTTGAAACCGGATGTCTCTCACGTCGGGATTCTGCTTCCGCCTTCGGTGGGTGGTGTTCTGGCGAATACGGCACTGGCTTTGTCCGGCAGGATTTCGGTCAACCTGAACTATACGCTCAGCGACGACCTGATGAACTACTGCATTCGCGAAGCCGGGATTCGTCAGGTACTGACCAGCCGGGCATTTATTGAAAAGAAGCCCGTCAGCCTGAACGCGGAACTCCTGTTTCTTGAGGATCTGAAGGGGCAGATTACTTCCGCGGACAAGGCATTTGCTGCTGTTTATGCCAAACTGGTGCCACTGAGGTTGCTCAGTAAACTGCTGGGGCTGAACCGACTGAAAGCAGACGATCCGCTGACGGTGATTTTCACATCCGGATCAACAGGGGAACCCAAGGGCGTTGTACTGTCTCAGAACAATATCGGATCCAATCTGGACGCCGTGAATCAGTTGCTGCGGCTGCATTCCGGAGACGTGCTGCTGGGTGTCCTGCCCTTCTTTCACTCGTTCGGTTACACCGTCACCATGTGGCTGCCGTTGTGTGCGGAACCCGGGGCTGTTTACCACTTCAATCCCCTTGATGCGCGCACTGTCGGCAGTCTGACGGAGAAGTATGGCTGTACGATCATCGCGGCGACACCGACATTTCTGCGCAACTATCTGAAACGGTGCACTGTTGAAGAAATGAAAACGATGAATCTCGTCATTGTCGGAGCAGAAAAAATGCCTGACGATCTTCGGGATGGGTTTCGTGAGAAGTTTGGCTTCGAGCCGATCGAGGGCTATGGGACCACGGAAATGTCGCCGGTGGCGTCATTTAATATTCCGACCTCCCGGATGGGTGCTGAGGCAGACCCGGCAGCCGGAACGCGGCATGGAACTGTCGGTCGTGCGATTCCCGGTGTGGCCGCTGCGGTCTTCGATCCGGACACTGGTGCTCGGCTGGGAGCAAACCGCGAAGGGATCCTGAAAATCAAAGGGCCCAATATCATGCTGGGGTACCTGAATCAGCCCGCGAAAACGGCCGAGCTGATCAGTGATGGCTGGTATAACAGCGGCGACATGGCAGTGATCGATGATGAAGGCTTCATTCGTATCACGGGACGTATGAGTCGTTTTTCGAAGATTGGCGGCGAGATGGTGCCGCACATTCTGGTCGAGCAGGAGATCGCGAGGGTGCTTGAGGAAGATGCGGGTGAAGAGCCCTCAATCATGTGTGCCGTAACGTCGGTGGCGGATCCGAAAAAAGGTGAACGTCTGATTGTGCTGCACAAGCCCATGAAGAAAACCGTGAAGGAAATCACGGATCGGTTGCAGGCGGCCGGACTGCCCAACCTGTTCATTCCGGCCGCCGATGCCTTCATTGAAGTCGACCAGATTCCTCTGCTTGGAACCGGTAAACTGGATCTTCGCGGCATCAAACTGCTGGCGCAGGAGAAAACCTCAGGAAAGTGATACTTCCGCCCGGTATCCACTGGCGTGTTCCACAGATCGCAGCTAGAGAGTCCGCAGGAGAAGGTTGCCTGCGGCCCCTGTCGCTGACGATGGTGGACATTGCCCCCGGGCAGTCGTGATGTCCTGCGGCAGACGCCGATTGCTCAGGACGCCGGCTGCAGGATTCGGTGGGTCGAGAATTCTGCAGGTTCTCCCTCCTGCCGGACGGCGCAGGTTGCCTCTATCGGCCGCAAGTCTTCCACGATGGGAGCGCGGCATTTTGAAATCAGCAGAGACTGGATCATGAAATTTGCACTCGTCATCCCGGATGGTGTCGCGGATGAACCTCAGGCGTGCCTGGGTGGTCGGACACCGCTGCAGGCGGCCGACATTCCGCATATGGACCGCGTTGCTGCGTTGGGGGCCGTGGGACGCACCAATAATGTGCCGAATTCGCTTCCCTCGGGCAGTGACGTGGGCACGATGAGCCTGTTTGGTTACAGCCCCCTGCGTTATCACACGGGGCGGGCGCCACTGGAAGCCGCAGCACAGGGCATTGAACTGAACCCGGGAGACTGGGCGATTCGGTGCAACCTTGTGACGATCGGTGACGATCGCATGCTGAGTTTCACGGCGGGGCAGTATCCGACAGAATCTGCCCGGGAATTGCTGCAGCAGCTTCAGCGTTCGCAGTGCGGGGACGCTCACTGGAAATTTCATGCGGGGGTCAGTTACCGCAATCTGCTGATTTACCGAGCGCAGGGAACGGTGGCGCCGTTTACCTCGCAGACTCAGACGGTGCCACCCCACGACATCACGGATCAGATCATTACTCCGTTTCTTCCAGCCGGTCCGGGGTCAGAGGAACTGCGGTCTCTGATGGAACAGAGTCGCGGGTTGTTCGCTGCTGCACCTGCCAATCTGCAGCGACAGGCAGCCGGACAGCAGCCGGCCTCACAGATCTGGCTCTGGGGCCAGGGGCAGCGTCCTGCATTTCCGACCTTTGAACAACAGTATGGTTTGCGTGGAGCCGTGATTACGGCTGTGGACCTGCTGCGGGGAATTGGTCGACTACTGGGCTGGCAGGTGATTGAAGTGCCCGGTGCCACGGGATACCTCGATACCGACTATGCAGCCAAAGGGGCGGCAGCCATTCGGACGCTTTCCAACCCCGACGTCGACTTCGTGGTCGTGCATGTCGAAGCGACCGACGAAGCCTCTCATGAAGGCCATGCCGATGAAAAGGTGCGGGCGGTCGAGCAGATTGATCGGCACATTGTGGGGCCACTGCACGCCTGGCTCCGGCAGCAGGGAGACTATCGACTGTTGATTTGCCCGGACCATCCGACATTCCTCAGGACCAGAACTCACAGCCACGGGGACTGTCCGTTTGCCATGTGCGGTACCGGGATTGCGGCGTCCGGGGTGCGGGAATACAGCGAAATCAGCAGCGCCGAATCGTCGATCGCCTTCCCGGACGGATGGGACCTCATGGGCCATTTTGTCCACCCCTGAAAAGACTCGGCAAATACTGCTGATTCCTGCCCGGGGTTGCATCGCGGCCCCGCGGTGACTGGATTGGCGGAACGCAGGCTGTCCGGACCATCTGGAAGGTTCCGGAGCTCCTTTTGTGATTTCCATGCCAAAACTGTTGATTTGTTGCTGTTCTGGTGTTCTGATTCTGGACGACAATCGTTTGACCTGTCATGTTAAGCAGAATTCAGGCGAACTTCCGGGTCTGTTTCCAGAACTCCGGGGTTCCGCAAAGGCGTCGCTTCTGATGTGACGCTGGTCCTGTCTGCAGTTTTCTTCTCTCGGACGCGAACGAAGAATTCCCTGTGAACAGGACCTGACAGAACACAAGATCCACTGACGTGTCCCTGTTCTGGTGAGTCCTATGCCTGTCGTTGTCCGCAACTCCACGAATTCCAGAGGCATTTCAGAATGTGGCAGGATCGGCGTTGCCATCTTCTGCTGTGTCATCGCGTTCAGTACGCACGCTGCAGGGCAGGAAGCGGCAGAACAGGCGCCTGCCACGCCAGCGCCGGCCCCCGCGGCCGAATCGGATGAAGCTGCCCGGCAGGCAGCCGCCACCAAAGAAAATGTGCCCGCCAACTGCGTGCAGCAGGTGCTGGCAGAGCAGCAGCTGACCCGGACTCTGCGAGAAATGCGGGAACCGCTGCCCTACCCCGACAAGAATGAAGCCGCCCGGCTGCGACGCGACTACACCAAACTGCTGTCAGACGGATTCACCAACGCCGCGGACACCACAAAGGTTCAGCAATACCTCGAATGGCAGCTGCTGCGAGTGACTGAATCGGATTTTATTGAAAACCCCGGTAACGTTCAGCAACTGCTGAAAGACATCGAATCGGACGTGCAGCGTGCTGGTGCCAATATTGGAAACCCTGCCAACCAGCTGACGGCCCGGAAAAAGTTCTGCGGCGAAGTGCTGACCATCGGCAGGAAGCTGCTCTCCAACAATTTCGATGCACGCGTTGCCTGCATTTCGATTCTGAAAGCCCTCCATGAAGTTCGTGCGGTACCCGGCGGTGCTCCAGCGAAACTTTACCCGGAAGCCCTGGCAACCCTGCTGGACATTCTGAATTCAAAAGAACAGCCGGATTCGGTGAAAGTGTTTGTGGCAAGTGCACTGCGTAATGTGCTGCGAAACTGTGACGTGATCGAAACGGAACAATTCCGGATTTGCGATGCGGTCGCCGCAGAACTGGCTCGCAGTTGTACTCAGAGTGCTTATCAGCAAACCCTGCTGGAAACGCTGTTTGATGTGCGTCGTGCTCGCAAGACAGTCGGTGGTGCTGAACCAACCGTGATGAAGTCCTTTGCCGCGGTTCTTGATGATCGCAGCCGACCGGTGGAAGTTCGCTGCCTTGCCGCCATGGGGATTGGCCGTGGTGCGTTTGACAATCAGATGCGTCTGGATCCGCTCGCATGGAAAATCGCGCAGCTGGCCGGGGACGCGGCGGTCGAATTCAATCGCTCGCCCGGCGACTCCAAATGGCCGGCCTGCGGAGCTTCGCTGATCTTTGCATTCCGACATGTCACCAATGAAGAGGCCACAGCGGCCCTGCTGGATCGGAAGGGGCTGTTGAATCGTTCAGGTGGTACAGCACCCTCAAAGATCATTTCAGAGGCGGCACCGCTTGTGAAGGTTGTCGGATTGAAGCTGATCGAAAACGGCGACTCCATCGCACCGGATGATGTACGCCCACTCGCGGAGTGGATTCAATCCAACCGTCCTGAGTCCCTGAAGTGGGATGACAAAGCCCCCGACCTGACTCCCTGAGTCGCTGCGGGCGGGCGATTCGTTGCGGGCTGGCGATTTGTTGCGGGGGGGCGAAGTTCCACCTGAGCCGCCACCCGGGCCTTGGTTTTCAAACCACGGATGCACACGGATCAGCACGGATGGTTTGAGCGATGTCGATTTGTTGCGGGAGGGCGAAGTTCCACCTGAGCCGCAAACCTGGGTGCGATTGCTGGGCGTTGGGTTTCAGCACCACGGATGGACATGGGTCAACACAGATGGATTCTGTCGTGGCGGGAGGGCGAAGTTCCACCTGAGCCGCAAACCTGGCTGCGTCTGCTGGGCTTTGGGGTTTAGAACCACGGATGGACTCAGATCAACACAGATGGATTTGGTTGGATGATCCTCTGGCGGGTGTTGTTGTGAGCGGCGACGCGTTAGCGGCCGGTTGCGATTTGACAAATGTGTTGGATCGCTTGAATTTTAGAACCACGGAAAGACACGGAAAGACACGGAAGGCTTTGTCGTGCGGGCGGGCGAAATTAAACCTGAGCCGCCAACCCTCCAGACGCTCGTTCCCTGCACCATCATTCCCACAACCGCGTGATTCACTCGCGGATTGCGGATCACATTGGGGGGGCATAAAAAAGCCCCGGTGATCTCACACAGGACGCGTGGAATCACCGGGGCCATGTCATCGGAATCCCGCTGAGGGATTAGTTTCAGTTGCCGGCTGGAGCGGGTTCGGCTGGTGGCTGTTCGCCTTCCACCTTCGGCTGCTCTTCCGTTTTTGCGTCGTCGGGAGTGTCGGTGGCTGGCTGCTCAACCTTCTTGCTCTCATCCGTCGCCTTCTTCAGCTGCTCAAGTTCTTCCTGAGCCTTTTTAGCGGCGGCTTCGGCGGCAGCCTGTGCTTTCTGGATCTCATTCACCTGAATCTTCAGGGCATCGCGTTCTTCAGCCGCAGCGGCCAGTTCCTTGCGGATCTGGGCCTGAGTTTCCTCGCTCTTGACGGCTTCTTCCCGCAGCGTGGCGACTTGTCCCACGGCGGTTTTGTGTGCAGCCTCGGCCTTGTCAGCACGTTCTTTCTGGCTGACCACAGCGGCTTTTTCGGCATCCAGTTGTTTCTGCAGTTCTGCGATCTTCGCTTCCATGGCGGCTTTGAGGCTGGCCATTTCGGCCTGAGTGGCCTGCAGTGACTTCTGAGTCGCCGCCAGTTCCTCATTCGTTTTGTCAGCCGCCGCCTTGGAGGCTGCGAGGTCTGCCTCGGTCTTTCGCAGTGCGATTTCCATGTCGTCGGCATCTTCAGCGCGGCTGAGTGCCTTGGCGTAGGGAATCATCTCGCGATACGTGCCATCTTTGGCCCGATACCACTGTTTGGCGGTGGCCGTTGTGGCACACTTCTTTTTAGGAAACAGGAAGCAGCCTTTTTCGCCTGCTTCCAATGCACCGGCAGCGAGAACGGAAATTGTCAGTGACGCGAGGAGTTTTTTCATCGTAACGCTCGTTACAGAATGCAGGGGAATTGCCACAGGCGGCAATCTGAAATGGAGGGATTATAGCGCGGGGAATCCGGTGTCAGAAAACAGGAAACTGCGCATTGCGAGGAAAATGGAGAAAAAACACGGAGTGGGCAAAGAAAAACTCAAGTGTTGATTTCTCGGATTATCTGTGATGTGAATCCTGAGAAAAGTCACCGGTAGCGAATAAAAAACACTCTCATTACTGAAAAACCGATTCAAAAGCGGCTTTTCAGGTGCATGTTGGCGGCTGCGGGCGCGTCAGAGGGATGAGCGGGCGTCGCTCGTCGTTTGGCGGAAGGACGCGGCAGATTTCGGTATTTTCCCGGGGGTACGGCAGTTCCCTACTGGTGGTAGGCTGGAAATCTGTGATAATGCGGGCCTGCTGCGGGTGGTGTGCGTATCGCTCAATCAGCAAACGCCCCTTGTGGATTCCGCGGCGGTCATTGGCATTCAAGGCACCTGAAAGAAGCATCCCTGGCGTGGTTGACCCGACTGAAAAAAACGCCGACGTGGCAGCTCGCATGAAAGAGCTTCAGCATCGGTACGCGGGACTCTTGATGAAGCCTGGCATCCGCTGGACGTCAGAGCGCTCGTTTTTGAAACGGCTGGGGACCGGTGGCCAGGGGTGTGTGATGCTCGCCGAACGTCGCGGAGCGGCTCTGTTCAGTATCCCCGTCGCTCTCAAGTTTTTTTCGCCCGCTGCCTTTGATTCGCACGAGAGCTACGACATCGAAATGCATCGGCTGGCCGAGGTCTCGGCGATCGTCGCGCGGATCCAGGTGGATCACCTGGTCTCAGTGCATTCCTTCCAGCTGGATGAAGGCATCTATGTTCTGGAAATGGAGTGGATTGACGGTTTTGATCTGCTGCACATTCTGCGACGGGACAGCCTGGAAATTGTCCAGGACGCGGTCACAGAGCGTCGCTGGGCCACAATCAATGAACGCGTAATCACCACGGGCGAAGTGGACTGTCGCTTAAAGCCGGGTATGGCGGTGGCGATTCTGCGTGAGTGTCTGGAAGGGATTGCTGCGCTGCACCGTGGCGGCATTATTCACTGTGACCTGAAGCCTTCCAACGTGATGGTGAAACGCACCGGGCAGGTCAAGATTATCGACATTGGATCCGCATTCTGGGTTGGCCGTCCGCCTGAAAGGCAGCCCTGCACTCTGGAATACGCGGCTCCGGAAGTCCTGACGGGTCATCGTGCCACCCCGCAGTCAGACCTCGCCAGTCTGGGCTACATGCTGATTGAAATGCTCTCAGGGTCTCGCCCATTTTCCGGTCTGTCGTTTGACCAGATCATTCAGTCCAAGCTGAACATCCTCGACAAGCTTCCGGGGCTGCTGCCGATGGAAGAGTTTCAGTTCAGTGAGGCTTTGATTCGGCTGCTGCGCGGTTTGGTACACCCGGATCCATCCAAACGCTTCAGTTCTGCCGAGCAGGCCGAACTATCGGACATTGGTGCCGCAGGCTTTCTGCGGGATCTGGTCAAGAGTGACATGGCCGAAGCCTACGGCATGGAACTGCGGCGCTGGATTGAAGAACTGGAAAGCAACGTCAATCGGCGGCTGTACAACGAAGCGCCGGTGATTCCCAACGGAACCACCCGGATCGTCGTTCGCGACACCTGACCCTGGATCATCAAACGCAACCCCGTAGCCGCAAGGCATAAGCCGCATGTGAGCGGTATCACAATCACGCAACCCCCGGCTAAAGCGTTGCCGCGCAGATGCCAGCGGCTCAGATGGAACTTCGCCCTCCCAGCCTTCCTTGCTCTCGCAAATCGCAACCATGGTGTCAGGGAGTGCTGGTTGTTGGTGCGGGGTCGGTGGCGCCTGTCATTCGAAATGGTGACGTGCCAGTACCGGCGTCGGCTGTTAGTTTGCGAATTTCCAGGTCATCAAGGTGCACTTCGGCCTGACCTGTCAGGCTGGCCGAAAAGCGAAACTGGCCGTCGCGTGTGATGGGACGAATCATTTCGAACGGGATCCATTCCGTGGTCAATTCCGGCTTCAGGCCATTTTCAGCGCCCAGTTCAGAATCATACAGCAGCAGGGATCGTCGGGATCCTGCAGAGACGGCCACGCCGCGACGCACTCGACCGCGAACAAACATGATGTCTCCTGCCGCGACAGGGATTGGTGGTGAGGTGACGGACAGCGGAGTCAGATCGTCACGTGTTCCGGATTTCATACCGGGCTCTGAATACCACGCAGCCAGCCGCAGCATCTTTCCCGTATTGCCTGACGGGATGATATCCGCTGTTGCCGAAAACACGGATTTGTCAGCGACCTCTCGTGTCCAGCCGTCGAGGGCCAGATTTTTCTGCTGGTCAAAACTTCCTGACGACAGCAGGTTTTCAGAAACCGCTTCCGTATTCTGTCGGACATAGCGCATCAGCCGCCAGTGTTCCGGCAGTGTGGAGAAGGAAATGGTGTGCGGTGAGGCGGTGGCTGAGGTGAGTTCTGCCACGGCATCTTTCCAGCAGAGATGCTGCAGCAGTCGGAGATTTCGCATCGCGTCGGCGGCGAGCAGTGCTGCTTCCTGAAAATCGCCGTTCTTCCGTTCGAAATCCGCTCGATCGAGCGACTGCTGAACTGTGGTCAGGATCTTATCAGTCCCTGCGGGAACCACGTGTTCGTTGCGGAGTGTTTCGATGGTGCCCATGACGCGTTTGTGTTTGAGCGTCGCGAGTTCGATCGATTTTTCAGCGGAGCGACCGGCCATCGCATGAATCTTCTGCTCCAGCGCGCGAATAATGCCGGTGTCAGAGGTGACGATGAGCGCCGAGGACCGATCAAAATCCCGAATGCGAATGGCCAGTCCGCCTGCGGTCACTTCCCGCGGCAGGCTGCGAATTCCGGTCGTGGAAATCTGCCATGCTGATGCGGTTTCTGTTGCCGCGACGATCATGCTGACTTCACGTTCATACATCGGTGCCGGAACATACTGCGAGACGTTGTCCCAGGCGACCGCCAGAATCAGTGTTGTTCCATTGCCGCTGATGACCACTGCATCGTGGCTGGTCGGAGCGTCAAGGCCCGTCACTGTGACGCCTGAGGGTGTTCCGTTCAGCGACAGGGATGCGCTCTTTGATCGATTTCGAGCGTTTGTCGGCAGAGCTGGCTTTGGTGTCTGCAGTGCCAGGTACCCTTCCCTGCGTCCTCGGGCAAGAAACGGTTCCAGCAGCGAAATCTCCAGATCCGCGATTTCCATGGCCAGCAGGATTTCGCGATCCCCGGGATCCTGTGACTGCAGGGGACGTGTTTTCCAGAATCCGATGCCCCGGTAACCTGCCGACAGGGCGGCGTAGACCTGATGCTGAATCTGCTCGGGTTCCACAATGGGCAGCGGGGCGCCGTTTCGCCACTGCAGCTGCATCGACGACGGCTCGACCTGTACCCACGTCCACGGAAACGACAACTGACCGGCAGTTTTCTGGCGATGCAGCAGCAGATTCCGGAGGGCTCCGAAACTTTCTTCCCGGCCGACGACATGTCGTCCCATCCCGACCAGATCAATCTCACGTGCGGCAGCGCCTTCTGCTCCGGTCACATCCGCCATCTGCAGACGCTGGTGAACTCGATCCGCACTGCGGACCTCACGAGACCATGCCAGCAGATGCGGGAGCTCTGCCGGAATCACGCGCGTCCCTTCATACCAGGCAGACACGTGGGGGCAGAATTGATCCAGTGGTGGCAGCGACTGCCGCAGAGTGGAAAAATCGGCGTCGGAGAACTCAGGATGCGGCGGCGTCGCGATGACAGCCAGACCCTCCTGCGCCAGCAGTTTTGAACGTTCGAGGTTGCGATGGTCGGACACCCAGACCGAATTCACTCCCAGCTCACGCAGCGTGGCAATCGATTCCTCATGGTCCGGCAGCAGACGCAGAATCCCGGGCTGACGATTGACCATGATGGCTCCGAGTTCCACATCCAGCGGGACATAATCCCCGCGAATCTCTCCCGGAACCTCAACCGACTGAGTAACAGGCAGGGCAGAAATCAGGGATTCCGGAGGTGTGATGACCGGGCCGTAGGTTGACGCGCCGACATCCAGCCACAAGTCTCCGGGGGATGACTCGGTCAGAATCGCGAGGCCGGTGATCAGTGGAGCCCGCAGTCGAATGTCGGATCGATTCAGTTCGGCACGCGTCCGTCGCAGTAACGCTTCCATCCCCTTCTTCGTGACAGTCACTCGCAGCATCTGCACCTGTTCTTCGCGCCGAATCATGTCCCCCGGCAGGTACATCGTGAGTGGTTTTCCGGTGCGTGGATCGGTCTGGTCCGGCAGCATGATTTCCAATGCGAGGGTTGCGCCTGTGAAGGTCGCTTCCACCTGCACGCTGGCTGAAAAGTCATAGTGCAGCCGCGAGGGCTTCTGACGGGATGTCAGGCGAATGGCTTCCGGAGTTCCCTGGCTTCGCAGCAGAAAGCGGGTTGTGGGTCGACCTTCTGCATTCACCAGTTCACGCAGGACTTCTGTCTGCTGAGGCCCGGATGTGCAGAACCACTCCGCAGCGGGTTCTTCCTCAGACGCGGTGAACGCCGCCGGTGCAGCAATCACAGGGCGACTACGATTGGATTGCGGGGCTGCAGATTCTGCCGTGCCCGTTTTATCCGCGGTTCCCGCGTTACTGCCGGCCCCAGCATTGTTGTCTGATACAGCGTCGTCGGATACAGCGGCCTTGCCCGCGGTGGACGGGGACGTCTCTGCGGAATCGTTTGAGTCTGAAGCCTCCACCTCGGACCCGGGCTGTGGCGTCGGCGTTTGCGCACCACTGTGTGCCGCGAACAACAGCGACAGGCAAACGACGCTGACCACGATCCCACCTGGCCGCGGGGTGTACCGGGCAAAGTGAACCGCCGTCAGAAAGAACCCTGTTCCTGAAAGTAAACGAGACACCATCGACATCCATGTCAGTGTGCGTCAGGATGAGACCGGGCAACTGTCCGCGTGATCCCGGCAATACCGGACCGCAGTTTAGCAGAGTTTGGCGGTACAGAACGAGTCCAGAATTGCCCGGATTTCCAGCCCGTCAGTGATTGGAAGAACTCAGGAAAAACCCGTGAAAACGCCGGAACATGGCGGCGGCTGAGCCTTGCACTCTGTGGCCGGAAACGCACCGGTCTTCGGGAAATGTGGTAGAATGATCACCCAGGGCGGTTTATTGCATTGGCTGAAGTAGTTGTCCGTGATGTTACTCAGTTGCCAAATCGCCACGCCAAAAAAATTGAGAATTCCGCAGGGAATGTTGAGAGATTGCGGCGCGTTCACCAGAATCGGAAGAGTCAGCATCCCCCGCTGAATCTGTCATTTTCCCCTCTCGGCTTCACGGAAGTTCCGACCATGTCGACGCGCGCTTCTTTGTCCGGTTCCACCGCCGAACAACTCCCTGCAGAACTGCGGGAACTCTGGAATCTTGTCGATGGGTGTTCCCGCCCGGACTCGGAAAAACTAATGGCTGCCGTGCGTCGCGTCACCGATCTGGTGTTGCGACAGGGACGCATTCAGAGTCTGCTGCAGGACAACATGTCGTCGCTGCGTCATCAGATCAAGCACCTGACGTTTGATCTTGAGGCGACTCGTCGCGAGCGTGATGCCCGACCGGATCCCAATGACCCGGATCAGTTCTTTGGCTGAGGAATCTCCCGGGGCCACCGGCGTGCTGCGGAAGCTCGCCCCCGAATTCCGGTAGAAGTCAGCAATCCCCGGCTTCAGGATACACCCGCGTCACGTGGGCTGGTATTCTTTGCGTCAGAACTCCTGACCCACCCGAGCTGCTGATGCTTTCTTCCCACCGGAGCTGCTCATGAACAATTGCTTTCGATTCTGCGTCACGATTGCGCTGGCCATACTCGCCCCGCTAAGCTGTGCCTCCGTGAAAGCCCTTCAAATTGACGATTTTGCAGCATTGCAGAACGAATTTGCGGCCACTCAGCAGGCCATTCTGCGTCGCAGCTGCCTCGAATGCCATTCCACGGAACAGAAGCAGGGCGAACTTGATCTTGAACGGTTTCATTCCGTCACTGAGATCCGTGGAGATGTGATCCCGTGGCAGCGTGCCGTCGAGGTGCTTGACGACCGGGAAATGCCCCCGCAAGAGGCCACTCACCCGCTAACCGCAGACGAACGAAAATCGTTGACCCAGTGGATCCGTGGGGTGCTGGATGCCGATGCGCGGACCAATGCCGGAGATCCGGGCCCGGTTGTTCTTCGGCGTCTGAACAATGCAGAGCTGACGTACACGGTGGAAGATCTGACCGGAGTGGCTCTCCAGCCAGCTCAGGAATTTCCTGTCGACAGCGCCGCTGGTGAGGGGTTTACGAACGTGGGAAATGCCCTCGTGATGTCCCCGTCGCTTGTGCAGAAGTACCTTGATGCAGCCAAAGGGATCGCCAGCCATGCGATGCTCTTGCCAGGCGGGATTGAGTTTTCTCCTTCCACCACATCACGTGACTGGACCAATGAAAAGCTGGCGGCGATTCGCCGGTTTTACGCCCGCTACTCCGACAGTGATGCCATCACATCAGTCACTCTGCAGGGGATTCCGCTGGAGACAAATGGTGGTGGGCGGCTGCCGGTGGAGAAGTACCTGCAGGTTCTGATTCAGGAACGAAAGGCGCTGACGTCGGGAACTCGCTCGCTGGCCGATGTGGCTCGACAAACGTCGCTCAGCGAAAAGTATCTGAATACCTTGTGGCAGGCTCTGCAGGGAACCGAGCCTTCCCCGTTACTGGATGGGCTTCGTGAGCAGTGGAAGACAGCTCAGCCGGAACATGTGCCGGATCTTGTCCGCCGGATTGCGCAGTGGCAACAGTCCGTGTGGCGATTCACCACCATCGGACACATTGGTAAGCGTGATGGCCCGACGGCATGGCAGGTTCCGGTCAATCCCATCGCCACGCGTCAGGATCTGCGTCGGCCGTTGCCACCTTCTGCGGATGGAAAATCCAGCACCCTTTTTCTGGTCACCTCGGATGCCGGAAACGGAGCTGAGCACGACATAGCGCTCTGGCAGAATCCTCGTTTTGTCAAACCTGGTCAGCCGGATCTTCTGCTGCGGGACGTGCAGCGACTATTTTCGGAGCTGAGTGCTTTCCGTTCGCGTCTGCAGGACACGACGCTTCAGTCACTGAACGCGGCGGCAGAGATTTCGGACATTCAGGATCGCGTCGTGGATGCCACCATGCTGCAGGAGATTGCCACCAGGCACGGGGCGGATCCTGCTATTCTCGCGGCATGGCTGACGGCACTGGGAATCAACGCCGGCAGTGCAGAAGTCACTGGCCACATCACACAGCAGGCGCAGCGTCTGGAAAATTATGACTTTGTCCGGGGCTGGGTCGGAGCCGATGCGCTCAGCGTCCTTGCAAATTCCTCCGACAACCTTGTTCGAGTTCCCGGAGATCTCAAGCCGCACAGTGTGGCCGTGCACCCGGCGCCGAACCTGCGTGTTGCCGTGGGTTGGCAGAGTCCGGTGTCGGGTGTGGTTTCAATCAGAGGCCGCGTCCAGCGTGCTCATCTTGCCTGTGGCAATGGTGTGACGTGGACTTTGAAAGTCCGTCGCGGTCATACCAGCCAACTGCTCGCCTCGGGCGCGGCGGAAGGCGCCGAAGAACAACTCGCCGGTCCCTTCGAAAACATCCGGGTTCAGCAGGGTGACCTGATATCGCTGGTCATCAGTCCTCGTGATGGGAATCATGGCTGTGACCTCACTGCAATTGACCTGACCATCACTGGCGAAATGGGTGAGTGGGACCTGGCGAAGGATGTGTCCCCCGATCTGCTTGCCGGAAATCCTCACGCGGACCAACGCGGCAACAACAGCGTCTGGCACTTTTACAGCGAACCCGAAACGGGAGCGACTCCGGAAACTGTCATTCCCCCGGGATCCCTGCTGGCACTCTGGCAGGCGGCCACAGATCCCGCAGAACGTTCGGCCCTCGCGGAAAAGGTGCAGGCCCTGGTCGCCGGAACGCTGCAGCCCCCTGTCGCTGCAGATTCCCCGGATGCTCTGCTGCAACGTCAGCTCACATCGTTCAGTGGTCCTGTGCTGTCCAGCATCCGTCGAGACCTCCTGTCCGGAAAGCTGCAGGCCCTGGCACGTCCCGAAATGCCCGATACCGAGTCAGGATCTCCGTCGCCTGCTGCAGATCAGCAGGCACTTGCTTTCGGACGTCATCCCGAGGGCGCTGAAGTGGCCGAGACCGACCTGTGTGTTCAGGCTCCGTTTGTTCAGCAGGTGACCGTTCCACTGGAGCTGGTGGAGGGGTGCGAGTTCGTCGTCACGGCGTTGCTGCATCAACCGTCTGGACTGGAAGGCAGTGTTCAGATGCAGGTACTGGACAAGCCTCCGGTGAAGAGTTCCGGTCCGCTGACCGGAAACGTCGCTGTCGCGGGCGGAAAAGCCACATGGTCCGATGGCGACCAGCCAGTGGTCCACGAGGTTCCGATCCTGGTCTGTGACGGCAGTCAGGCGCAGGTCCGATTGTTGGCACAGTTCGATCAGTTCCGGCAGTTGTTTCCCGCGGCTCTGTGCTACACCCGCATCGTACCTGTCGACGAAGTGGTCACGCTGACCCTGTACTATCGCGAAGACGATCAGCTGATCCGACTGATGCTCAACGAATCCGAAACTGCCGAGCTGAATCGGCTCTGGCAGGACATGCACTATGTCAGTCGCTCCCCGCTGGCCCTGGTGGATGCCTACGAACAGCTCTGGCAATTCGCAACCCAGGACGCGGATCCCTCGGCCTTCACGCCGATGCGTCCCGGGATCATGGCGGCCGCTGAAAAATTCCGCGAGCAACTGACCGCGTCAGAGCCCATTCATCTGGAAGCGGTGCTGTCACTGGCTGACCGTGCGTGGCGTCGACCAGTCACTCCCTCGGAGCACGAAGAACTCACGGCCCTGTATCATCGCCTTCGGGCAGAGGAGCCGGATCATGAGCAGGCGATCCGGATGTTGCTGGCCCGCGTGTTCGTCGCGCCGGCCTTTCTTTACCGCAGCGAACAGGCACCCGCGGGCACTGCACCCGCGTCTGTCACCGGTCCTGAGCTGGCCACTCGGCTCAGCTATTTTGTCTGGTCGTCACTGCCTGATGCGGAACTTCGCGGTTTGGCAGATTCTGCTGAGCTGTTGAAGCCGGAAGTCCTGCGACGGCAAACGCGACGGCTGCTGACCGATTCCCGGATTCGCCGGATGGCGATTGAATTCGGCTGTCAGTGGCTGCACGTGCGGGACTTCGATCAGCTGGACGAAAAGAGCGAACAGCACTACCCGGAGTTCCGTGAACTGCGGGCGGACATGTATGAAGAGACGATTCGCTTCTTTGAAGACCTTTTCCGCAATGATCGCTCTGTACTCAGCCTGCTGGATGCTGACTACGCATTCGTCAACGGAAAACTGGCGGCATTTTATGAACTGGAAGGCGCGCAGGGGGATGCATGGCAGAAGCTGGAAGGCGTCCAGGCGAAGTCTCGCGGCGGCATTCTGACGATGGCCAGTACGCTCGCCCGTCAATCGGGGGCGTCCCGGACCAGCCCGATTCTTCGGGGTAACTGGGTGTCTGAATTTCTGCTGGGTGATAAGCTTCCCCGACCGCCAAAGGGTGTGCCTGTGTTGCCGGAAGAGACCCCCGCGGATTTGACCGAGCGACAACTGATTGAAGCACACAGCAGTGACCCCGCCTGTGCGAAGTGCCACCAGAAGATTGATCCTTTCGGCTTTGCTCTGGAACAGTTTGATACCATCGGCAGACGACGGTCGCGCGATGTGCATGGACACGAAATCGATGTGGCGACCGTGTTGCCGGACGGCACGGCCATCCGGGGCGTCGAGGGCCTGCGCTCTTACCTGTTGACGACGCGTCAGGATGATTTTCTGCACACATTCTGCAAGCGACTGCTGGGCTACGCGCTGGGCCGGTCGGTGCAGTTGTCCGATGAGCCGCTGATTTCCGAAATGATGCAGGCCCTGCGGCAGCAGAATTTTCGCATTGGTGCGGCCATCGAAGCCATTGTGCTCAGCCCTCAGTTTCTGATGGTTCGAGGTGCAGATCGGGACAGCCTCGCTGTTCAGGAGTGACGAAGCGGGAGTTCCGGAATCGTGAGAGACAATCACACCTGTAAAAAGTCGCGTTTCGCTCCGCCGAAACGTACCCAAGGATTTTTCCGGACTGATTCAGCAAGTAGATTTGTGGAATGGCGAGCCTATGGCAAGGTGAGGATTCAGGGGCGTTTTCGGCTTGATTGTGGAAAGGCATCCGTGTGTCGGATTTGACGTAAAAGAACGGGAAGCACGTTTCGGCGGAGCGAA
>CAIYBH010000307.1 GCA_903924405.1 uncultured Planctomycetaceae bacterium
CCGATGCTGTGTCCCCGGATCGACAAAAACGCGGACCGTGGTGTGTCCCCGCCCCCACCAGGGCTGTGTCCCCGAATCGACAAAAACGCGAGCCGTGGTGTGTCCCCGACACCGCCAGTGCTGTGTCCCCGAATCGACAAAAACGCGGACCGTGGTGTGTCCCGGATCCCGCCGGTGCTGTGTCCCCGGATCGACAAAAACAAAGACCGTGGTGTGTCCCCGACCCCACCGGTGCTGTGTCCCCGAATCGACAAAAACAAAGACCATAGTGTGTCCCCGACCCCACCAGTGCTGTGTCCCCGGATCGACAAAAACACAGACCGTGGTGTGTCCCCCTGACCCCGCCGGTGCTGTGTCCCCGGGTCGATCGACTGGAACACCTTTGAGGATCAGGAGGATTCTGAGGGATGTGATCTTGCGACGACGGCCCAGCTCCATGGGCCGGCGGAGACCCGTGTTTCGGAGATCTCCACCCCGCGATCTTCATTCCAACAGGCTTTCAGTGGCTGGGCCGCCGAAATCCTCAGCCTTGACGCCTCAGGGACTCTGGATTTGCCCACAAGCGGAAATTGGGTAGATTGCGGTTTGGCTCCGGTCGATTCACTCACTATCCTGTTCTTCTGCCGGAGGGTGAATCTGCTGCGGGCGCTCTGGTTTTCCAAAGCCCTGAGGGCTGCATTCGCCCTGGAGGGCCTGATTCGGTTCACGCGTTGCCCATGTCGTTTCTGTTACCGTTTGAATTCCGTTTCCGTCCCTGGCAACTCGCACCGAAAACCCAACCGAAGATTCCGTTGTGCACTCGTTGGTTCCGCGTTCCGGCTATACTCCCCCCTGATTCCTTCCCCCCCTGCAAAGGACTTCTGCCGTGCTGAACATCGTCAGTCAACGTTCTGCCCGACGTGAATTCTGTGACGGAATTTCTCGTCGACGAATGCTGCAGATCGGATCTCTGGGCACCTTCGGGCTGGGGCTTTCGGATTTGCTGAAGGCCGAGCAGAGTGGGCTGGTGCATCCGGCAGCCAGATCACGCAAGTCCGTGATCCTTGTCTGGATGCATGGGGGTCCGTCGCAGCTGGACACATTCGACATGAAACCGAATGCTCCCGCGGAATACCGCGGAGCTTTCAAACCAATCGCGTCCAGTCAGCCCGGGCTGGATGTCTGCGAATTGCTCCCCGAACATGCCAAAGTCATGGATCGCTGCACAGTCATTCGCAGCTTTTCTCATGGCAACGGTGATCACTGGGCTGCCGCGCACTGGATGCTTACCGGTCGAACAGGTGCCAATGGTGCCGATCGTATGCCGCGTTATCCTTCCATGGGCGCTGTCGCTGCACACCTGCTGGGGCCCACACAGTCCGGGTCGCTGTCCAATGTCAACATGAACGATGGCGGTTTTGGTTTTCACGGGGCCGCGTGGCTGGGCGTCAATTACAATCCGTTCCGCTACGGCGAATTCAGTTACGGAAACGAAGCCGGGCAACTGCCCACCGGGGACTATCGCAGCTTTTCTCTGACCGAAGGGCTCTCAGAAAGTCGCCTGATGGATCGTGTCTCCCTGCGGCAGCAACTGGACAGCCTCAAGCAGAAAATTGACCGCAATCGCCTGTTCGACCAACTGGATGCCGTGGATCATCAGGCGATGGATCTGGTGCTGTCCGGTCGCGTTCGTAAGGCCTTTGATGTGTCCGAAGAATCGCCGGAATTGCGCGAACGGTACGGCACCGGCTGGGGCGAACAGGCGCTGCTGGCGCGTCGCCTGATTGAAGCCGGGGTCCGCTACGTGTCACTGAATACCGGCTATTTCGATGATCACTCCAACATCGAACCCGCGCTGAAGGATAAACTCCCGCGCCATGACAAGTGCGTCGGTGTTTTGATTCAGGACCTCGCAGATCGCGGTATGCTGGACGACACGCTGGTCGTCGTTGCCGGTGAATTTGGACATACTCCCCGCATCAACGGCAATGCTGGTCGCGACCACTGGCCTCAGGCACAAAGTCTGCTCCTTGCTGGAGGTGGATACCGCCACGGTCAGGTCATCGGCAGCACCAACGACAAAGCCGAGTACCCCACATCGCGTCCCATCGGAGTTGAAGACTTCTGCGCTATTGTCTACCACTCAATGGGCCTGAAGGTTGACGACTACATCACCGATCTGTCCGGCCGCCCCACTCATCTGGTTCCAGGCGGTCAGGTGCCGATGGAACTGTTGTGATGGCCTGACAGAAAGCCTGTCCTGATCCTGGTAATGCGGAAGTTCTTCTGTGCGGCGCAGCAACACATCTTCAACTTCCGCACTCTGGGCCGTATTCGGCCGACTGTTGCTCAGCATCAGCGCTACCTCCACAGCACTCCTGCTGATCCTGACGGATGCCAATTGCCACAGCCAGCTGTGGCCACAGGATATTCACCTTCAAATCGTGCGCGCCCTCGGGGGCACCATGCGCACGACGGCACTCGGAGATCAGTCCGTCGCCCTCAGCGTCTTCACGCTCGCCGCCTGGCTCGGGGCCGCAACGTTGCTCTCGGTCGCGTGGCAAGCGCGCGGTTTCGCGAAACAGCCGCGGCAGCAATCGCTCCATCCCAACGGTCGTCATGGCTGGTTGTTCAGCCTGCGTCAGGTTGAATCGGGACTCCGCCCAGCCGGCCTGTGTTCCGCTGCATGGCTACTCATCTGGCTCGCCGCTTCCCTCCAGGCCTCCGGAACTCTGCTCAGCCTGCTGGTGGCCACCGTTCCGCTGAGTTTTGGCGTGATGCTTGCCCTGTTCCTGCACGGTCTGCTGCCCATCGCCGATCACTCCGCCGCATCAGTTGCATCCCCGCAGATGTCCGAGACGGCCCACGCCATGCCCGCACGCCTGTTTCGCACATGGCAATTCGCCATCGTCGTGCTTGCTGCGCTGCTCTGGCAGTCCGTTTCGTTCTGGCAGAACACCCGCCTGTATTCCGAACTGATGGTGCCCCACGGTGATTCGGCGATGTATGAAGAGCACCTGTGGAACCTCTGGCATGGCAAAGGCTTCCGCAGCTACCTCGACCAGGGATTGTTTCTCGGTGAACACATTCAGGTGATCCACCTGCTGCTGTTGCCGCTGCATATGCTGTGGCCGTCCTATCTGATGATGGAATGGGTGGCGTCTGCCTGCCTTGCATTCTGTGTTGTGCCGATCTTCCGGCTCACCACGGTCAGGACCGGCAGCACGACGGCAGCCATGTGGCTGGCCCTCGCATGGCTACTGTTCTTCCCCATGCATTTCCTCGATATCGCGATCGATCTGAAAACGCTGCGTCCCTCCTGCTACGGCCTGCCATTTCTGTTTCTGGGCATCGATTACGCAGAACGTCGTCGCACGCGAGCTGCGGGTATTTGTCTGCTGATCGCCCTGCTCACTCAGGAAGACTTTGCACTGATTACCGGATCGATCGGACTGGTCCTGTTCCTGCAGTCATGGCTCCGGCAGCCATCGGAAACGTCTCGTGGATTTCAACGCTGGTCACTGGGAGTCTTTCTTGGCTCCGTGCTGTGGGTGCTGCTGGCCGTGCTGGTGGTGATTCCAGCCTTTCGTGGCGGCGAAGTCGTGCACTACAGCCGTTACTTCGGTGATCTGGGCAGCAGCCCCGGAGAACTGGTCCGAACAACTCTGACAGCCCCCGGACGTGTGACAGCGATGCTGTTCAGTCAGCGCACGCTGCTGTACCTGCTCGTCCTGACCGTGCCGCTCGGACTGCTGCCGTGGCGGCGTCCGTTAATTCTCAGTGCCGGCCTCGTGACCTTCATTATGCTCAGTTTGATCCAGTTGGGGAATGATTCGCCGGGAAGTGCCTCCGGTGGAACCGAGTTGCCGCCGATTCCCTACCATCACTTTCATGCGCCTCTGCTGCCAGTACTTTTCTGGGCAGCGATTGCGGCCCTTGCCCCTTCACTCCGGGTCCGCAGCGGTCCGTCGAAGACCACAACAGCCCCAGGCGAAGATTTGAAAAGCAGTTTCACCCTCAAACCATCGGTCAGTCGAGCAGCATCCCGAGCCAGGCTGGCCTGCTTTTGCGCGGCAACCACGGCACTGACGGGTTCGTTGATGCCCTGTGGAACGACATTCTGGTCAACGCAATCGGCCTATGGCAGAACGCAGTTGTATGCCGCCACGGAACGCGGCGCAATGCTTGAACGCGTGCTGGCAAAAATTCCGCTCCAGTCTCGAGTGGCCTCAACGGACTATGTCCACACGCGTCTGACCCACTACGAACGCTCTTATGACTACAGCGATTACCTGCGTGCTGTCAATCAGTATCGCCCCGGTGTGCCGGACGATACGGATTATATTGTGATCGACACAACGCACCGCTACAGTCAGATTCGCTCCCCCGCCGATGTTCGTGAATTGAGGGAGCAGCCGGAACGCTGGGAATTGCTGCCGGATGAAACTCAGGGAATGTTTCTGGTCCTGAAGCGCCAGCCACTGAACAGCCCTTAAGCCCTGGCGGGGATTTCAGCCGTCAGCAGTCCCTGCCACCTGCTGCTGATGCTTCGATAAACGTGCGAATCGCAGACAAGTTGACGACAGGAGCCCCTGTGAATTCCTACCTGATTGCACTTGGCGGCAATAGCGGCACGACCGAAACGATGTTTCAGCAGGCCGTCCAATGGCTGTCACACGCCACGGATTCCCCAGCAACAGCCGTGCTGAGCAGGACATTTCGCACGGCTCCGGTAGGTGCCGCTGCAGGCAACGAATTTCTGAATGCCGCCGCCATCGTGGACAGTGATCTGCCAGCGCTTGAATTTCTCAGAATGCTTCAGGACGTGGAAAACCGCCTCGGGCGAACGCGGGCCGTGCGGTGGGGACCGCGCACGCTTGATCTGGACCTGCTCCTCGCGGGTTCACAAGTCATCGACTCGCACGAACTTCTGTTGCCCCACCCCGCGTTGTGGTACCGCACGTTTGTGCTGTCCTCTGCCGTTGAGATCGCAGGGGCATGGCAGCACCCTCTTTTCGATGAAACGCTGCAGTCGCTCTGGTCACGTCTGCAGCAGCGTCCGCTTCACGTCTCACTGCAGCTCAGTGCGACGTTGCCGCCGGACACGTTGTCGCTGAGCCTGCTGCAACAGACTCTGCACAGCGAAACGTCCGGCGTGACGTGGACACAGCAGGCCGCCGATACGGATTTTGCGCAAGTCATGTTGTGGCCGGCCAGCCCGCTGCAGCCGGCCTATTCGTATGCCGTTCCCCAGCACCGCACGCGCACGATTTCGCTGTATGTCCAGGACCATGCCGACGCGCTGGTCCAGTTGCAGCAGCTACGGACGGCCCTCTGCGGCTGAGTGATCCTGATCCCGGGAACCAGGGTAACCGTGTAACTAAGCCCCCTACACATTACACCTAAGGTATAAGTCGCCCCGATATAACCAGAGATGGGTTCAGTTCAGAGTCAGGCGATGCTGACTGAGGCGTTGCGCACCGGTCTCAGTGATGAGGTAATTGTGTTCCAGCCGGATCCCCCCGCAGCCTTCAATGTAGCAGCCCGGTTCCAGAGTGATGACATCACCGGCGACAAGGGTATCGGTGCTTTCGGAGACGAGGATGGGTGGTTCCGGATGCTCCATGCCCAGACCGTGTCCGGCATGGTGCGCCAGCGGCCCGTAACCGCGGGACTCCAGCACCTGTGAAGCGGTTTGCCAGAGTGAGCGGCAGGCCACGCCGGCCCGCAGCTGGGACTCGGCCGCCTGCAGCGCCTGCAGACAGGCCTGAAATTGCTCGGTGGCCTGAGCCGAAGGGGGACCGACAGAAATCGTGTTGGTGAAGTCGGACCGATAACCATGCAGGATCACGCTGTAATCCAGAATGAACAGGTCTCCTTCGCGCAGCTGGTAGGAGGTCGGCAGCCCGCCGGCTTTGGGGAGCTGCGAGTGCGTGGCGCGAAAGTCACCATAGACGATGCAGGGCATACCGGCGGCCTGCTGAGCGGCCTGCTGCACGGCCAGATAGACATCAAATTCCGTAACCCCCGGTGCGATCACTTCCAGAGCACGCTGATGGCCGGCAGCTCCGGCCTGCATGCATCGCTGCAGCAATTCCACCTCGTCGGAATGTTTGCTGCGGCGCAGTGATCTCAGCACGTCACCCAGTGTCGTCGGATCGGCGTCGTCATCTTCGGAAAACTGCCACGCGGCATCTTCAGCCACCATGGCTGCCATCATTTCAGATAACCCCTCTGGTTCAATCAGCCCAATGCGCCCCCCCCAGAGAGGGCGAGCTTCGGCAAGCGCCTGCGTGAGCGCCTGGTCGCGGCCGGTCACGGACTTGCGATGCGTGTACCATGGCACACAGATTTCTTCGTCCACAAACGCCGGGGCTGAGGCAGAGCGTTTGGTGAAATTGTCCGACAGCAGAATGGCACGGCCGGCACGAGTCAACAGCAGCAGCGCCCGCTGATCCGCAGAGAAGCTGATGGGATTGACTCGAAAATTGCAGAGATACTGCACATGCCGCGGATCGCCCACCAGCAACCATTCAATCTCTTCCGGAATTCGGCTCCACAGCATCTGGCGTCGTTGGCGGCATCCCTGTTCGGTCAGCATGAGCATTGAATCCTGCGAGCGGTAAAACGAAGTGTGCACCGGCACTGCGGCGAAGTATGACTATGTTTCTGCAGAGTATCAGAAGCCGGGAACGGTTCCAGGGCGAAAGATCAGACACAGAAAAATTCCGGGACCAGCGAAATCCGGTCGCGAGTTGTCGTTTTCTGGCGGAATCCCGGATGAAGTGCCGCCGCGGATGCGGTACACTACGGCAAAGCGAACGGTTTCAGCCTGAGTGACCTTTCAGCAGTCGGTGGTGAAATGAATCTTCCGCGTCTGATGATCTGCGTGGCCCTTGTCGGTCTGTCCTGCGTCCACACGCCCCTGCGTGCCCAGACAATTGACTTCAACAAAGTCATTCGACCAATCCTGTCCAATCGGTGCCTTGCCTGCCACGGACCGGACAGTGGCCATCGTGAGGCGGGGCTGCGCCTCGATGAACGCACCGCAGCCACAACGGTTCTGGAATCCGGCCATGCCGCCATTCAACCGGGCGATCCCGACGCCAGCGAAATGATCCGTCGAGTGCTCAGCCAGGACGCGGACATTCGCATGCCTCCTCCGGAATTCGGCAAACCGCTGACCGAAGCCGAGATTCAGCTGCTCCAGCAATGGATTCGCGAGGGAGCCCAATTCGCCACTCACTGGTCCTACGTTCCGCCCGTGCGACCGGAACTCCCGGCCGTCTCAAAGGACGACGCTGCCTGGGTCCGCTCACCCGTGGATGCTTTCGCTGTTCAGCAGATGCGGGCTCACCAACTGCAGCCGGCACCACATGCGGATGCACACACTCTCGTCCGCCGCGTCTTTCTTGACCTGACCGGACTGCCGCCGACTCTTGAAGAGGGAACCGACTGGGCAGCGCGTTTGCAGGCCGCCGGCGAGCAGGGAACCCCGGCCCACGAACAGGTCTGGGCCGAACTGGCCGAGCATCTGCTGCATCGTCCGGAATTTGGCGAGCACTGGGCGCGCAAGTGGCTGGACGTCGCCCGCTACGCGGACTCAGCCGGCTATGCCGATGACCCCGCACGCACAATCTGGCCCTGGCGTGACTGGGTGATTCGCGCCATCAATCAGGGCATGCCCTTTGACCAGTTCACGGTAGAACAACTGGCCGGAGATCTGCTGCCCAACCCCACAGAGGACCAGATCATCGCGACAGCCTTCCATCGCAACACCATGACCAATAACGAAGGCGGGACGCAGGACGAAGAGTTTCGCAATGTGGCGGTCGTGGATCGCGTCAACACCACCATGGCCGTCTGGATGGGCACCACCATGGCCTGTGCTCAATGCCACAATCACAAGTACGATCCCCTTTCACAGGAAGAATACTTTCAGCTGTTCGCCATTCTGAACAACACAGAAGACGCCGATCGCGGAGATGACTCGCCACGCCTGCCTCTCTTCACCTCCGAACAAAAACAACGTCGCGAATTCCTCGCCAAACGCCTCGTCGAGCTGAACGGCCTGATGGCGACGCCCACCCCGGTCATCACGGCCTCACAGGCCGCCTGGGAAGTCCGCCTGAAAACACAGCCCGACTGGAAGACGGTCACACCTCAGGAAATCCGGCGTGCCGGCGGCGGAGAAGCTGAAATCCAGGCGGACGGAACCCTCTTCGTTCCCACCGCCACCGACCGCGACGTCTACACCATCGACATTCCTATGCAGCAGTTGACGGCCCCGGGCAACGCAACACTCGCGTCAGTCGCCGCACTGCAACTGGCAACAATTCCCTCGGAAAAACTACCGGGCCAGGGTGCCGGTCATGGCGGTGGAAACTTTGTGATTACCGAGCTCAAGGCGCAGTGGATTCCTCAGGACAACACAGCGCCCACCGCCCGATTTATTCGCGTGCAGATCCCCGGCAACGACCGCATCCTCTCGCTGGCCGAAGTCCAGGTCCTCTCCGGCGGAATCAACGTGGCACCCACAGGCAAAGCCACCCAGAGCTCTACGGATTTCGCTGGGCCAGCCGAATACGCCATCGATGGAAACACCGACGGCGACTTCCTGAAGAAATCCGTCACGCACACCGCCATCTCCACCGATCCCTGGTGGGAACTGGATCTGGGTCAGGAGACCCCCATTGACCGCATCGTCCTCTGGAATCGCACCGGTAACGGAATCCATACGCGACTCGCCAACTTCCGTATTTCACTGCTGAACGCCAACCGTGACGATGTGCAGGTGATGACCGTTGTCGACCCGCCCAATCCGTCTGGTGAATATGCGGCCAGCGGCATCACCGACGTCACCTTCTCAGCGGCAGCGGCCGATTTCCAGCAGGACGGCTTTCCGGCCGCAGAAGTGATTGATGGTCGGACCGAAACAGAAAACGGCTGGGCCGTCGGTGGACGCGGTACCGAGCCACACGCCCTGACGCTCGTTCCTCAAAATCTGCCGGATGCGGCTAAAGGCGGAACACTCCGTCTGATCATCGAGCAGAACTCGCCCTACGCCAATCATCTGCTGGGACAGTTCCGCATCCGCGTCACGGATCAGGCGGGTGCCATGGAGCGCGCAGGAACGCCCACCGCAGTGCTGGCCGCGATTGACCTGCCGGCAGACCAGCGCAGCCCGGAACAGCAGCAGTTGCTGGCTGATCACTACCGTCTGCAGCTGGCTCCGGAATTGGCTGAGGTCCGCAGGGAACTGCAGGAACTGAACAAAGAGCTGCAGGACATGAAACCCGAAGCGTCTGTGCTGGTCATGAAGGAACTGCCGACGCCTCAACGGCGAAAAACGCTGTTCCAGTTCCGTGGAAATTACCTCGACCGCGGTCACGAAGTGCACGAAGGTCTTCCCGCCGTCTTCTCGCCACCGCAAAGCGCCGAACCCTGGGATCGACTCAGCTTCGCCCGCTGGCTGGTCAGTGATTCCAATCCCCTGACGGCGCGTGTCGTCGTGAACCGCTACTGGGAAGATCTGTTTGGACGCGGCCTTGTGGCCACCAGCGAAGAGTTCGGGTCTCAGGGAGAACTCCCGACACACCCGGAACTGCTGGATTGGCTGGCCCGCGATCTGATCGAATCCGGCTGGAACACCCGGGCGCTGCTGAAAAGTCTCGTCACCAGCGCGGTCTACCGCCAATCGGCAAAGGTCACCGCGGAAAACGCAGCACTCGATCCGGACAACCGCTGGCTCGCTCGCGGCCCGCGCGTACGACTCAGTTCCGAAATGGTTCGCGATCAGGCTCTGGCGGTTGCCGGACTACTCAGCCAAAAAATGTACGGTCCCCCCGTCAAACCACCGCAGCCCAGCCTCGGCCTGTCCGCCGCATTCGGCAGCTCCACAGACTGGCAAACCAGCAGCGGAGAAGATCGCTACCGACGTGCCATCTACACCACATGGCGCCGCAGCAATCCCTACCCGTCGATGGCCACATTCGACGCGCCGAATCGTGAAGTCTGCACGCTGAAACGTAATCGCACAAACACCCCGCTGCAGGCCCTCGTCACACTCAACGACCCGGTCTACGTCGAAGCCTCACAGGGATTCGCCCGGCGCGTGCTGGCTCAATCGGGAACCGCTGCCGACCAGTTGCGATTCGGATTCCAACAGGCACTGCTGCGTGACCCATCGGATGCTGAACTGACCGCACTGCTGGCGCTGCTGGAAGAGACGCGTGCGACATACGCGCAGGATTCCGCTGCTGCCATCGCACTGGCCACAGATCCTCTGGGCCCACTGCCCAACGGCATCAAACCCGAAGACGCGGCCGCCATGACCGTGGTCAGCGGTGTGATTCTGAATCTGGATGAAATGCTGATGAAACGTTAAGTCAGAATGCGGGTCAGAAAAGGGGTCAGGAACGAATAGCCAAATGGCCCAAAGGATGCTTCGCGTTTCCTGGCCAGCCATTCAATACCAACTCGAAGCGCCAGCGAGGAACAAATCACAGACTGACTCGAAAACGTCCTCGCTGGCGCTTCGGGTTAGTATAGGAGGTCAGAAAAGGGGTCAGGAACCAATAGCCAAATGGCCCG
>CAIYBH010000308.1 GCA_903924405.1 uncultured Planctomycetaceae bacterium
AAAAGGGGTCAGGTACCAATAGTGCGGAGCACCCTCCGGGCCATTTGGCTATTGGTACCTGACCCCTTTTTTCAAGCTGCGGAGCACCCTCCGGGCGGGGCAGAAAACAGAATGGTTATGTTGTGATGAGCAGTTTGCAGACGTGTTTCCGTTGCCGATTTCGCGGCCTTGTCGCCCTGACCTTCCTTGTCCCGGCCCTGACGGGACTCTGGACCACCACCACAAACGCTCAGTCCCCCCTGCCCATCCCGGTTGTCACTCCGGCATCAGCGGGTTTCGATTCCGCCACCCTGAATCTGATTGATCAGGTGGTCAACGAAGGGCTCAGTCAGTCAAAGATGCCGGGCTGTGTCGTGGCGATTGGTCGTCGCGAAGGCATCGTCTGGCGCAAGGCCTATGGCAATCGCAGTGTCCAGCCCACACAGCTGCCAATGACCGTCGATACGGTGTTCGACCTGGCCTCCCTGACCAAGCCCATCGCCACGGCCACCAGCATCATGGTGCTGATTGACCAGGGCAAAATTTCACTGGACGCAACCGCCGCGACCTACTGGCCCGAATTTTCCGGAAACGGCAAAGAGCGGATCACGATTCGTCAGTTGCTGACACACACCTCCGGCCTGATCGCAGACAATTCCATCACGGATTATGCCGGCTCGCCGGACGCCAGCTATCAGCGCATTGCCGAACTGAAACTGACGGCGGAACCGGGGACCGAATTCACTTACAGTGATGTCGGGTTCATCGTGCTGGGCCGGATCGTTCGCAACGTCAGCGGTCTTGAGGTCAATCAGTTCTCGGAGAAGTTTGTATTCCAGCCCCTGGGGATGACCGAAACTGGTTATCTGCCTCGGGAAGAACTTCGCGCCCGCGCCGCTCTGACCGAACAACGGGACGACCGCTGGATGCAGGGTGAGGTCCATGATCCTCGCGCCTGGGCACTGGGCGGCGTCGCCGGTCATGCCGGTCTGTTTTCCACCGCCGATAATCTTGCCCGCTACGCCGTCATGATGCTCAACCGGGGAAAACTGGAACAGGTCCGTATCCTGACTCCGGAAACATGGGGCCTGATGACCACAGCCGTCGATGTCCCGCGCGGTCGCCGTGGACTTGGCTGGGATTCCCGCACCGGGTACTCGTCCAATCGCGGTGACCTGATGTCAGACGCCGCCTTCGGACATGGCGGTTTCACCGGAACGGGCATCTGGATCGATCCGGATCAGAATCTCTTCGTGATCTTTCTCAGCAACCGCGTGCATCCGGACGGCAAGGGACTGGTCAATCCTCTGATCGGTCGTGTCGGAACTCTTGCCGGCGCGGCTCTGAAAGCCCCTGCGCAGCCCCTGACGCCTGCACAACCGGTGCTGAATGGCATCGATACTCTGGAACGGGACCAGTTCGCTCCCCTGCAGGGCCGGACCATCGGACTGATCACCAACCAGACCGGCCTGAATCGCGACGGTGTCAGCACCGTTCGCCTGCTGCACAAGGCGAAGGGCGTCACGCTGAAGGCGCTGTTCAGTCCGGAACACGGGCTGGAAGGCAAACTCGATATCCCCAAAATCGGCGATCAGCAGGAAGCCGTCACGGGACTGCAGGTCTACAGTCTCTACGGAGAATCGCGAACGCCGTCCAAAGACAGTCTGCAGGGCCTTGACACTCTTGTCTTTGACATCCAGGACATTGGCTGTCGTTTCTATACCTACCTCTCCACCATGGGCAATGCCATGAAGGCTGCGTCCGAACATGGACTGCGATTTGTGGTCCTCGATCGGATCAATCCCGTCGGTGGACTCAGTGTCGCCGGTCCTGTCCTTGATGACGGTGATCAGTCGTTCGTCGGTTACCATACGCTTCCTGTCCGTCACGGCATGACGGCCGGTGAACTGGCTCTGATGTTTCGCGACGAAATGAAACTCAATCTTGATCTGCAGATCATCCGCGTTGAAAACTGGCAGCGTGCCCAGCTCTTCGATGAAACCGGACTGACATGGACCAACCCGTCACCCAACATGCGAAATCTTAACCAGGCATTGCTGTATCCCGGCGTCGGACTGGTGGAAATGACCAATCTGTCGGTCGGACGCGGAACGGACACCCCCTTTGAAGTCGTGGGGGCCCCATGGATTCAGGAACGTGATCTGGCCGCACACCTGAACAGCAGTGGCCTGCGGGGCGTACGTTTTGTTCCTGTACGTTTCACGCCCCTGTCAACAAAATTCGCGATGGAATCCTGCGGTGGCGTTCAGATTCTGATCACGGATCGACAGCAGCTTGAACCAATCGAACTTGGGCTCACGCTGATGTGCAGTCTGCGAGCGCTCTATCCGGACCAGTGGCAGACAAAGAACCTGAATCGACTGCTCAGCAGCGCCGTCGTGCGGGATGCGGTCCTTGCCGGCAAGAGTCCTGCGGAAATTCTGCCGCTGTGGCAGTCAGACCTGCAGACGTTTCACCAGCGCCGGCGTAAACATCTGCTGTACGAATAGCGGCCGAAGCGGGGTCAGTGCGGCAGAAAAGGGGTCAGGAACCAATAGCCAAAGGGCCCGGAGGGTGCTTCGCACTATTGGTTCCTGACCCCTTTTTTCAAGCACGCACTATTGGTACCAGACCCCCTTTTCTGCCGCCGTTTGCCAAATATCCGGCAGACTGTCAAACTAATCTGCGTCCTGCCAGTTTCCCTCACTCGGGTCGCGCCCATGAAATCTCTCACCACTCGTTTCTGTCTTGCTCTGTGCGTCCTCTGCCAACTCTGCACCACGCAGTCCGCCCTGAACCCGCTTCAGGCGGATGAGTTTCCTGAGGCCTTTAACACAGACCCACCGGACTCCCATCCCCCGACGCCGGCAGAGATGGCCAATCTGATTCAGGTTCCGGAGGGATTCACTGTCTCACTGTTTGCCGGTGAACCGGATGTTCGCCAGCCGATCAGCATGGAATTTGACGATCGCGGCAGACTCTGGGTCGCCGAAAACTATTCCTACAGTGGCGGCCCCTACGAAACCAAACTGCGCGATCGTATTGTCATTCTGGAAGACATCGACGGCGATGGACGACATGATTCACGCAAGGTCTTCTGGGATCGCGGGTTCATGCTCACCAGCCTCACGTGGGGCTTCGGCGGAATCTGGATTCTGAATGACGGCACACTCTCCTTCATTCCGGACCGGAACGGAGATGACGTGCCGGACAGCGAACCCGTTGCGATGCTGGATGGCTGGAGCAAAGACTGTGGCCACAATTTCGTCAGTGGACTGATGTGGGGCCCCGACGGCTGGCTGTACGGTCGACACGGCATCGTGGACACGTCGTATCCGGGTGTCCCCGGAACGCCCCGGGAAAACCGCGTCTTCATGAACTGCGGAATCTGGCGATTTCATCCCACGCGCCACGTCGTGGAAGTCGTCTGCAATGGCACAACCAATCCGTGGGGACTGGATTACAACAGCGACAACCAGTTCTTCATGACCAACAATGTGCAGGGACATCTGTGGCACGTCATTCCCGGTGCCCACTACCAGCGGATGTACGGCCGGGATTTCAATCCCCACAGCTATGAACTGATGGAAATGACGGCCGACCATTACCACTGGGACACCACTCTGAAATGGACCGACAGCCGCGACGGCAAGGCCAATGATCTGGGCGGAGGACATTCGCATGTGGGTGGTTTGATTTATCACGGTGAAAACTTCCCGGAAAGCTACCGCGGCAGGATCTTCATGTGCAACACGCATGGGCGTCGTATCAACGTCAACCGCCTGGATCAGCAGGGCAGCGGCTACGTTGGCCGACGCGAACCGGATTTCATGCGGGTCAAATCGCCATGGTTCCGGGGTGTCGACCTGAAGATGGGTCCGGAAGGCGCTCTGTATGTCGCCGACTGGTCCGATAACGGCGAGTGCCATGATCATGACGGAATTCATCGGACCAGCGGTCGCATCTATCGCATTGCGTGGGGGTCACCGGCAAAGCCGGACTTCGAATCGCTGCGCAAACCGTCGAATTCACCAAAACCCGGCTGGTTCGCACGACGTGAGATCCGCTGGGCCCAGGAACAGACCAATCCGTCCGCACCCGCCAGTTTCGATGGAACTCAGGTCAGTGTCCGGGACCTCGGCCGACTGGAAGCCACCAGCCAGTTGACTCCGGCCCTCGTTCACGACGCCCTCGGGCACAGCCATCCCGTGACCGTGGCGGCCGCCGTGCAGCTCGCCGCGGCCACACCGGAGTATCAGGCAGCGCTCAAACCGGCACTGATTCAGCTGGCGGCCAGGCCTCAACCCGCCAATGTACTCTTATCAATCGTCTCTGTGCTGCAGAAGTTCAATCCGCAGGATCGTACCCAACTGGCCCTCAGCCTGCTGTCCTGCCCGCAGAACGTCGCCACCATCGCCAGCGAAAATCAGCTGACACTGATGACGTGGTACGGTATTGAACCCATCGTCCTGCAGACGGATCTGCTCCCACTCCTCAACTCCTGCCCGAAGCTGCAGCAGTTTGCCGTCCGACGCGTCGCGCACGCGATCACTCAGCACCCGGAACACGCCTCCACCACGCTGCGGTTCATTGCCGACAAATCACAGTCTGCCGACGCTGGTGAACGGAAGGCCGCAGCAGCTCTGCTCATGGCCTTCCGCACCGGACTCGCCGGCATGGCCAAAGTCACGGCTCCGACCGACTGGCAAGCGACAGAACGCACACTCCGGGCCACCATGGATCCGGAGATCACTCTGTCCGTGGATGCCCTGGCCGTGCTCTTTGGTGACGGAACCGCGCTCTCAGAACTGCGACGACTTGCCGGTGATGCTTCGGCCGATCCCGCGGCACGACAGCAGGCGATTCGCGCTCTGGCACAGGCTCGGGATGCCGAATCTCTGCCATTGCTGATCAATCTGCTCGGCGACAAAGCCGCCTATGACTCCGCCATCGTCGCGCTGGCGGCCTTCGACAAGCCTGAAATCGCCCGCGAACTCCTGAACCGCCTGCCGGGCTTCCGCGACGGCAATCAGGGACTGGCCATTGACACGCTGGCCAGCCGAAAACCGTGGGCCGAGGAACTGATCAAAGCCATCGATGCCGGACGCATTCGCGCTCACGATCTGACGGCTTCACAGGTTCGCCAGCTGCTGGCCTTCGATGATCCGGAAATCCGCCGCGTTCTGGAGCAGCGCTGGGGAGTGATTCAGGAAACTCCGGAAGCCCGCGTGGCCACCATTCATCGCCTGCAGCAGCTGCTGACACCCGAGACTCTGGCCGCCGGTCAGCTGGAACAAGGTGCTGAATTGTTCCGCCAGTCCTGTGCCTCCTGCCACAAACTGTACGGTGAAGGCAAGTCCATCGGACCGGATCTGACCGGAGCCAACCGCAGCAACCTGGAATACCTGCTGATCAACATTGTTGACCCGGGTGCCGTAGTTCCCCGCCAATTCACGACCTCCGTTGTGGCTCTGAAAGACGGTCGCGTCATCAATGGTGTGGTCATTGTGGCCACCGAACAAACGCTGACACTGCAGACCGACAAGGATCAGATCACACTGAATCGTGACGACATCGAGGAACTGCGGGACACCGGAAAATCTCTGATGCCCGACGGAATGCTGGATAAACTCAACGATCAGGAAATCCGTGACTTGTTTGCGTTCATGATGTTCCGCCGCTGAGGCGTAGGAGCAGAAAAAGGGTCAGGTAGCGGCAGAAAAGGGGTCAGGTACCAATAGACTAAAGGCCCGAAGGGTGCTTCGTGCGGCAGAAAAGGGGTCAGGTACCAATAGCCAAATGGCCCGAAGGGTGCTCCGTGCGGCGGCAGAAAAGGGGTCAGGTACCAATAGCCAAATGGCCCG
>CAIYBH010000309.1 GCA_903924405.1 uncultured Planctomycetaceae bacterium
GCATAGCGGCGAGTGTAGGACTGGTCGGAAACTGAGTCAAAGAAGCGGCCGACAGGGCTGGGAAATTCCCGGAAACGAGACGTGTTTCAGGGATCTTTGACCGCGGAAGCAGTGCCACAAACTGATGAACCAGAGTTTGGAGCCGGTACTCCCTGCCAACTCCGCCTGCCTTCCCTATGCTGACTTTGTCGTTCAGAATCGGTCCGAGCCGCGCAAGCCCCCGTCCGCCACTCGCGGATTTGCGGGCCACCTTCGTTCAGCGTTCCGTCGCCCGTTTCGGCCCATTGCCGGCCTTGACCACCGCGAGATCCTCGCCAATCAGCGGTTCGGCGATGGAAGTGCTCGCGACTCGCAGACGAAGACGGTGATTGCCGGCTCGTTCACAGCGGACGCGAACTTCCAGCAGAACCTCATCCCCGGCCGCGACTTCCGGGAGCGAACGGAAGACAAGCACACCGTTTTCCGCGATCCACGCCGCTGGTGCTTCCACATCCAGAAGTGTCGCACCCGCCGGAAGCTCACACGAAATTCCAACGTCTCGAGCTGTTGATGATCCGGTATTCTGAATCCGAATCTGCCATGTCCCCTCATCGCCCGTCTCAACGGCGGGTTCGGACATGACCATTTTCATCTCCAGTTCCGCGGCGCCCTCGTACTCCGTTTCGAGCTCGCAGGTCGTCACACCTCCATGCTCAGAGATCACTCCAGCCTGATGCAGGGCACTCCCCGGGACGCCTGGCCGCAGAGTCACCACAAATTCGCTGTCCTGGTCAGGCTGGAGCGTTCCCACAAACCATTCGACGGTCTGTTCGGTCGTCGCGAATCGCCCACCACGGTTTGCCGATACAAACTCAAACCCCTCGGGCACCTTGTATTTCGCTCGCACGTTCGCGGATGGCATGCTGCCCGAGTTGCTGATTTGCACGCGGTAGTCGGCGTTTCTCCCGCAGATACCCGCTTCGGGGCCAGCAATCGCGACCTGCAACCGTGGCTCCGAGACTCGGACTTCCACGGTGGATTCCTGCAGCAGGTCTCCCTCCGCCTCTGCACGAACCTCCAGAATATGCTCACCCCCGCGTACCGCCGTCAGACTCAGCTTGGCCTGCCGCGATTCCCCGGGATTCAGCGTTCCAATGGCAATGTTCAGTGTTTTTCCGGATTTGTGTTCCAGCCCTTCAGGCAGAGTCGCCGTGATGACCACGTTGTCGGCGGTTCCCGTGCCGGGATTGTTGACCTGCACAAGGTATCCCGCCTGTTCACCCGCTTCGGCCATCTCCGGACCGTCCACCGACAACTCCAGCATCGGCTCGACGATGGTCATGGCATACGACGAAGTTCCCGTGAGATGCAGCGAAGCCTGCATGGTCGCATCACCCGGAGTCCTCGGCACCAGCTGCAAGCGAATGGTTCGCACGTCTCCGGACTTGATCGTTCCCAGACTCCATCGCAGGGATGCGTTTTCTTCAATCGGTGAAGGTGTCAGCTCCAGAAGTTCGCAATTCGCCGGTACCAGCACTTCCACGTCGACTCCGCTGACAGTGCTTTGCCCGGGGTTCCGAATGACCAGCTCGACAGTGGTCGGCCGTCCCACGTTCATGGCCTCGGCTCGAACCCATTCCATCATGAGCCCGGGGGATTGCGTCCCCTCGTCAGCGGCCGCTTTCGCCGCAACTACCGGTTCCCGGGTGATACCGGAATTCATGTGGCTAACGGGTTTGCGTGCCGAGGGCAGGGTGAGGTTGGATCGGGGCTGTTCCTCGGTCTCTTCAGCAGACAGTTTTTGCTCTGAGCTCTGGTTGTTTGCGCCACTTTGTTTGGCGGCCGGTCCGGAATTTCCGGCGGGCCGTCGGATGCTCGGTATTTTTCTTTCACGCGGTGACGGCTCGTTTGCGCCGGTCGACTCAAGATAGCTCTCAAACCCCTCGGAGTCACTGGAGCGCTCGCTGGCCCCAGTGAGCTGTATTCCGGATTCCAGTGTCTCGTCAGCCTGAACTCGCAGCGTCGCATTGATCACCGAGGTGTCCGCATTGGCGTCCACGTCCGGCGAGACGGCCTCCGTTTTCATAATCCGAGTCCGCACTGCGGGCTGCACCGGGATCGATGACGACGATTTTCCCTTGCTTCGAGCTGGCGCGGTCCCCTTCGTCTGGTCACTCAATCCGTCCGCTGACTTTCCGTCGCGCGATGAAGTCACGCTTCGCGGCGTTGCGACCAAAGGCACGGCAGCGGCACGGTTTGCGCTCACCTTGCCGCCAGCAGGGCGCATTTGCTCCCGCATCGGGATCCGGCGTTCACCAGATTCCGGGGACTCCGCTGTCTCCGCCTCAGCGTCCTCCACGGAGCTGCCTGGGAAATAGTTCATCCGCGAAGCCACGCCGGAGTCCGCACTGGAAGAGGAACGAGGGGTAGCATCTCGCCGCAACGTCTTCCGAAAGCTGAAGGATTCCTGCCCTTCCACAACCGCAGACCCGGCAGTCAGAGTCGTCAGGACCAGCAGACAGGTTTTCCAGAACGGCGTCACCGGCATGTCTCATCTCCCTACGAAAATCACCAATGCACACCAGACGTTGCGCACGGATTCCCCGTGGATGAGATCGATCCAACTAAATCTACGGCTTGAATCGATTTGGCAGTTCAGGAAGCCTGTACCGATTTTTCCGGTCGTATTGTGCCCCAAATGAGGGAAAACACCCACATTCGCGCAAAAGTTGCCGAACAGGAACTTCTGACGGCCGCCATCCAGCGGCCCGCGGGAGGAACCGATCCGTCCGCGACACAGTCATAAAGGTTGTGCCCCGCGTGAACACCGCAGCAGAACCCCGCATCAACGCCGCCCCACGCCGCGATTCATCGCAACAGGACGACGGTGCAGGGTTACTCTGCGAAGCAGTAAAGACGATTCCAGCTGCGCAGAATCAACTGATTTCCGACCGCGATTGGCGAAGCATCAAAATTACCCTCGAGTCGCATCGAACTGACGGTGGCAAACGGAGCCTCGTCGCGGATCACGACGACTCCCCCTTCGCGGCCAACAAAGTATACGTGTCCATGAGCGATCAAGGGGGACGCGTAGCAGTTACCAAGCCCGTTCAGACGAAGTCGATCCTGCAGAGGCTGTCCGGTCCGCGCGCTCAACACGGTCAGAATGTCTGTGGTCTGCGCCGTGAAATACAGTCGATCTCCGCTGGCCGAAGGGGAAGGCACATAGGGAGTTCCCTGAGGATAACTCCAGCGAATCGCGGCCGACCCGGTGATATTTCCGACAGCATCCACCGGAATTCCGAACGAAGCCGCTGACCGGTAACCGCTCATGCACACGATCGTGTCGTCCACACGCAGGGCCGTCGGGATCGCGTTGGTGGTCTGTCCACCGCACTCCCAGATCACGTCACCCGTCTGCACATCGTAGGCACGAGCCATTCCGGAACCGTTCACGATCGCCTGCCACCGACCTGAAACTTCCGTGATCAGCGGAGTGTTCCAGGACGTCAGTTCCCCCGGACGGTCCTTCCGCCAGACCTCTGCACCGGTGAACTTGTCGAGAGCCGTGATGAACGATCCTTCCTCAGCGTCCCAGTTCACGATGAGCAGATTGCCCGCCAGGGCCGGAGTGACAGCTTCGCCCCAGGCGAACCGCGTGCGCATATCTCCGAGGTCCCGTTGCCACAGCAATTCGCCGGTCAGAGAAAAACAGTACAGGCCCCGAGAACTGAAAGAAACGTACAATCGCTCGCCATCGGTTGTCGGCGAAGCGGCCGCATAGGTGTGCGTGGTGTGTTTGCCTTCGTGCGGCACCTGTTCGGTGGCCACCTTCTGCCAGAGCACTCGCCCATCCCGCCGATCAACACTGGTGACCAGAAATCGATAGTAAACATTGGGAGGCTGCGTTTTGGCGTCGGGATGCACAACCACCGGTGTTTCCGCCGGACGATCGCTTCGTTCTGCGGACAGGACAAAAACCTGATCGTCCCAAACGATGGGTGTCGAGGCCCCTTCGCCGGGTAATTCCACCGTCCACGCCGCCTGTTCCGCTCCCTGCAACTGAACCGGCGGATGTGCACCGGGCGCCGCGCAACCATTTGCCGTTGGTCCACGCCACTGATGCCAGTTTAGCGCGAACGCGTCAGGCTCCGTGGCCATGGCTGCCGGTACAAATACGACGAACAGCAAGACCAGCACACGACTTGTCACAAACAGCGAAGTTCGGGCACCAGCAGGCATCGGCAGGGTTCTCCGGAAACGGCAGGGAAATCAGCTGGCACGGACTGTAACGGGCGGCTCGTTTCTTTTCCAACCGCCCAGCTGTCAGCAGATGAGGACCGCCTGAGTAATCAACAGCGATACACGCGCCGGTCGTCCGCGCCCGCGTTCCTCGTTCCTCGTTTGTCAATCCAGATGGAACACGGCTGGATCGCCCCGAACAGTCTCGGATTCCCCCACAGCCCACTCGCACCAGCAGATACTGGCTGGCCCCGATAGCTGGTCTCCGGTAGCTGGTCGGGGGACACACCACAAGGTGGCTCTCATGGGATGCGGGGACACACCACGGCGGTCAAACACTGGGCCACAGGGGACACACCACGAGCCTTAGCCGGGACTGACGGGGCAAGGACTATCGGGGACACACCGCGAGCCACGAGCAGAACTCGCTCCGGCCGCCTTTTTGCCCGCAGAATTGCTACGACCGCGACTTTTCAGCCTTAAGTTTTTCCCCACGCTCGGCAACTGGGACACACCAGCTGACTAGCAAAAACACCACCACCAAACCGAAACGGTCAGTGGAACGAATGGCATGTGGGGACACACCACAAGATACTCCGGGACACAGCCCAGCAGTCAAAAACGGGACGTGGGGACACACCACGGCGATCAAACTCTGAAAAACGGGACGTGGGGACACACCACGGCGATCAAACTTTGGGCCACAGGGGACACACCATGTGGGCTACAGGGGACACACCATGGGCCTCAGCAAGAACTCGCTCAGCCTGCATTTTTCCCGGCAGAATTGCTATGCCGGCCGGTTTTTTCAGCGTTATGATTTGAATTCCTCCCGTGCGACTCTATGGTCTATGATCGGGTCAGGAATCCGTCCAGACCGGTGATTTTGTGCCCGACTCTTCGGGCGGACATCTCGGTGGTTCCGTCGAATGCTCTCGGAAGGATTCCCCTGACGACAGCTAAGGAATTCGACATCGGCAGTAGTCGAGTCCGGGACAGAGCGTAGCGGCACAGCAGATCTTTTCGGGCGAAATTCTGATCGGCGAGTGGTGGGGATGAGCAGCTCAGAAACAGCGTCGCCGTCGACCTCAGAAATGCAAGCCGACGCGTCTCAGGCTGTCGTCGATGTGCGCCATCTCGTAAAGACATTTCCGTCCGCTGCAGGGCCTGTTCTGGCTGTCAGCGATGTGTCACTGCAGGTGTTTCCCGGGGAAGTCTATGGATTGCTCGGTGCCAATGGCGCAGGAAAGACCACGACGCTGCGAATGATGCTGGGGCTGCAGCAGCCAACCTCCGGCACCGTGCGGATGGCGGGGTTTGATGTCAGTGTGGACCCATTGGCGGTCAAACGCAACGTGGCTCTTGTCTCGGCCAGCTCCGGTCTGTACCAATGGCTCACACCGCGCGAAATGATGCTGTACTTTGCGGATCTGTACGAAATTCCCGCCGAACAGGCACACCAGCGGGCAGAAATGCTGGCAGAGCTGTTTGATCTTGGACGGTTCATGGACCGTCGCTGTGCAGGGATGAGTACGGGGCAGCAGCAACGGGTGAATCTTGCGCGATCACTCATGCACGATCCTCCAATTGTACTGATGGATGAACCGACCAGAGGTCTTGATATTGTCGGCAGCCGTCGAATTTTTGAATACACAGCCCACCTCCGACAACTCGGCAAGGCGGTCATCTTCTGCACTCATCGGCTGGATGAAGCGCAGCGCCTGTGCTGCCGCTTCGGACTGATGTTTCAGGGCCGGTTGCAGTTGGAAGGCACATTGCAGGAACTTCAACACCGCACCGGTCGTGAGCACATCACCGATATGTTTCTCGATCTGGTTCCGCGGGATGTGGACAATGGCCATTCCTTGAACGCCGTAATATCACAGAGTGCTTCAGCGTCGTCATCCGATGGCGTTGTTCATTCGTCCACACAGCCCGGAGATCGGCGATGAACTCCCCGATATCCCCGGTAACTGCTGATCGGACTCAACCGGCCCGTGCCTCCCGACTAAGACGCCTGGGCCGGCTCGCTCGTAAGGAGATTCGAGAATCGCTGCGGGATCGTCGCACGCTGATGACCTTGATCATGATGCCGCTGATTGTGTACCCGCTGCTGGGAATGGTGGTGCAGCGCTTCGCAGTGGCGAGAGTTAACCCGAAGGCCCCCGACGCTCTCGTGCTGGTGGATCAGCGCATTCCTCCAAATGAAGCTCGCATGATGCTGCAGGCTCTGCCGCAGGAACTCACCGCAGTCGCTGCACCCACGTCAACAGCATTCGCGACAGAAGGCTCTATGCCGCCCGCGGCACCTGCCGGGCCCCAGGCGGAGAACCTGCAGGAATTAGCGCAGGGCCTGTTGTCGACACAGTCAGCAATGACTCCCGGAATTCGGATCGAATCGCAGCAGTACCCGGCCGATCAGGTGGAACTGGCCGTTCGCAGCGGGGCTGTGGATGTCGGAGTGCTTCTGACGACAGCGAACACAAAAAAATTGGCATCGGGCCCACAGCCCCAGGCGTATCGGATTCTGTGCCGCGCAGGAGATGCGTTCAGTGAGCGAGCCGCTGCCGAAATCGAAGCGCGCGTCCGGGAAAATCGGGATGCCGCAATTCGTACCCTGCTGAATTCAACTCGGTTCGGTCAGAATGTGCTCTTCTTCGTCCGCCGGACAGCCCTGCCGGCGGAGGGGCCTCAGGAATCACCACTCAGCGCCTTCGTCCCTCTGATGCTGGTGCTGATGACGATGACCGGAGCCGTCTACCCGGCGATTGATCTGACCGCCGGTGAACGGGAACGCGGAACTCTGGAAATGCTCATGGCCGCCCCCGTGGCACGAGGCGATCTGCTGATTGGAAAGTTTGCGGCCGTCTTCCTGGTGGCAGTTCTCACCGCTGTGATCAACCTGACCGCGATGATGCTGACCCTCAGTGCCACCGGTTTTGATCGAATTCTTCTCAGCAATGGTGCCGGCCCCGTAATGCTGCTCCAGGTCCTGCTGCTGCTGATCGTCTTCGCCTCATTTTTTTCTGCGATCCTGCTGTCCGTGACCAGCTTTGCCCGCAGTTTTCGTGAGGCTCAGGCGTGGCTGATCCCCCTGATGCTCGTCTCACTGGCTCCCGGAATTCTCAGCCTCATGCCCGGCGTGCGGCTGACACTCCTGCTCTCATTCGTACCATTGGTCAACATCGTCCTGCTGGCCCGCGAACTGTTTCAGGGCATCGCTTCGCCCGGATTGTTCCTGCTGACGATGACCGTGACTGCCGGCTACTCCGTCGCCGCTCTCAAACTGGCGGCTCAGATCTTCGGAAATGATGCCCTGCTGTATTCGACAGACCAGAGGCTCGACACCAGCGGCAGCGTCAGACCACCACGTACCACCGAAGTGTCAATCTCTGTCGCTGTCAAATGCCTTGCCATTCTGCTCCCGTCTCTCATCGTCCTCTCCGGTTTACGCTATCGATTCGTCAGCCCGGAAGATACCCGCGGGCAACTGCTGTTGTCTGCCGGGATCCTCATTCTGCTGTTTGCCATCGTCCCCACGCTTTTGCTGAGTCAGGCGCGTATCCACTTACCTTCTGCCTTCTCGATCCACTCGTTTTCATGGCTGTCACTGCCAGGGGCGATCCTCCTCGGGCTCTTCACCTGGACCATTGCCTGGGAACTGCTGATCCTTGGGAGTGGCATTCAGATCTGGCAGGACCTGCTGGAAAACCCGGCGATGAAAAAGATGCTGGAGCGACTGGAGGGAGATGTGCCCCTGCCACTGCGTCTGCTGTGCCTCGCACTGGTTCCCTCGGTGGTTGAGGAATTGTTTTTCCGGGGTGTGCTGTGGAATGGCCTGCAGAGTCAGGGGTGGAAATGGGGCCGCACACTGCTGTTCAGCTCCGCGGTGTTCGCCGCCGCCCATGTGATTACCGACCCCTCCATCTCCATCACCAGACTCCCCGGCACGTTTCTTCTGGGATTAGTTCTGGGATTGGTCCGCCTGCGAACCGGCAGCGTCTTCCCGGGGATTGTGATGCATCTGGTCAACAATGCGCTCCTGCTGAGCCTGAAACCGCTGCAACCTGTGTTCGCTCGACTGGGACTGGATCTGACGGTCGAAAATCAGGCCCATTTGCCCATCGGCCTGCTGTTGCTAGCCGCAGTCGGAGCAACTCTCGGTCTGTATCTGATCGGATCCCGAAACACGTCATCTACTGCATCACCTGCCACTGCCACGCCGTCGCCCCGCTGACTCACCGAGCATTCAGCCTCTCAGATTGCGTCCGGCCTTGCCCGCCGCCGTTCACGCTCTGAACGGAAGTAGAAAATCCCCCCACACGTGGCGGCCAAAACGCACTTTTTCCTGACAGTTGCACCTTTGATCAGCTCGTGCGGAGAAATTTCCAGAAAACGAAGCCTTTTTTTCCGGAATCCATGTCGCCAATTGGCCGTCTCAGATCGCCTTATCTTCCGTACGGGGAAACACCCACAACTACCCACCTAGTTTATTTCGTGGAGTGCCATGTTTCCGTACCGGATCCTGCCATGCAGCCCCATGGGCGACACGTCAGGGACTGCACCGAGCTCTACACCTGGCGAGTGTACCCACTATGAGAATGGCTAAACCGGTGATCCTTTCCGAACAGGATCTCCACGCTCTGAACGCTCTGATGTCCTCCCCGGATTCGAGCGGGCTGCTCAAATCACGCTGCGCCATCATACTGGCCGCCGCAGAAGGACTGGAAAACAACGCCATCTCGCAGCTTGTGAAGCGTTCACGACGAACCGTCGGCGTCTGGCGAAGGCGATACGCCCAGTCCGGGATGGCTGTTCTGACGTCCGGTGCTCCACGCACAGGCCGTCGACCGATCACCCGCAGTCGTGTCGAAGCAGACGTGCTCCGACTTATCACGGAACCACCACCAAAGGGATCACGCTGGACCATTCGGCAGATGGCGTCCTGCGTCAAAGCCAGCAAGGACACAGTTCAGAGGATCTATGCGGCCCATGGCCTGAATCAACGACGAAGCCCCCGCTGATTCAGGCCTGATGAACTTTTCCAGCGTTCGAGGTGCACCGCTCGGGATTCAGTAACCGTTCCTACCGCCAATCCTGACCATCCGCGTCGGTAAACCTCCGCCTCCGCCACAGGTCCATCGATCTGCAAAAACCGCATCGTCCGCAGTCCTCGCAGGCACGCAGCCTCCACTGTCAAAGAAATCCGCAACGTGCCCAACCATGGCGGAACACCCCGTGGCTAGACGATCTGTCGCATGCCCCTCGTCAGTTCGTCATCAATCCCGGGATCGCTGAAGGCCACGCTCACCTCGTACCCACCCTGCGGGAAGGCTTCCTTCACGGGAATGTACCAGGGACCTCCATCCCCATATGCAGCTGTGGCGACAAATCTCCCGGCTCCCAACTCCTGAGCACGCAGCTGATATTCCACAAAGCTTTCTGCCGGCAGATGCAGCATGGAAACATCATTGAGTCTCAGGCAACTGAGCACAATGGGCAGCTTCGCATCCAGACGTTGCAGCCACGCCAGTTCAAACGCGGGGCGATTGCGGCCAACAACAGCGTTCTGCCGGTTGCTGATCGCCTGCGCCAGCATTTCTGCCTGATCAGGGTTTCGTGGTACCGGCAATATTTCCGAAGTCCGCCATTCCGCCGTCTCCACCGGCTCGCGGTGCAGATCATGATCAGCGGCAACCATCCCCTCGTAAATCCGCCGCGCCAGCACCTCACGCATGCCTCTGGATCCGTCATTGTACTTTCCAGCGGCCACGTTGCCGGCACACCCCGTGAAGTACATGTGCGTCGTCGCCGGCTCGTCCTGCTGACGCTGCTTCCGCGCCAGCCCGGGAAAATCACTGCTGGCACGCCCATCACCGTAGTAACTCATCGGATGCGTCGCATAGTAGTGACAACACACAACCTTATGGTCACCGCTGTAAAAGGCCACCGTCCGCAGCCACGGGTCAATCAGTCCTTCCGTCATCGCTCGCAACGCAGGATCTGTGCAGGCACTGCCACGCATCCCGAGGATTTTTCCGTCCGGCCCCTGATGAATACGCCGATTGGCCGCAACCTCAGTAACACGCCCCTTGCCATGGCCGATGTGAGTGACCGGGACCGCTTTCGGTATCGCTTCCCGAATCGCAGCCCGCAAACGGTCCAGGCATTGCTCAAAGAAATCCGGCAGCATGATGTTTGGCAAGTCTCCCTGCGCGCTGACCAGTTTCTGGGCGTCCAGACATGCAAACGGCGCGTTGTGCTGATGCACGCACTGGACCGCAGCGCGATCCGGAGTCGTGCCCGCAGCCTCCGCCATCGCCGTACGCCACAACAGATGGGTCCGATTCAGGATGCCCGTCCAGTCCACAGCGCACACGACGATCGGCGCCCCGGCACCCAACAGCACAAAACCAATCGCCTCCTGTGTGTCGTCTACCGCTTCAATCGGCTTAATCCAGCCACCACAGCAGCCATGGCCGACCGGCGCCGTCACATCCAGGCGAAAAGGAGCAATGCTGAGCTTTGATGACGAACTGAGCACCGCTGCCGGGATTCCGCTGACCCCCAGTGCCGTCATGACCCCGGTACCCGCCTGAAGAAAAGTCCGCCGTGGAATTCCAGACATTCGCTGAATCCTGTCTGCTGAAGAATTCAGGACCGGCCGACGGGCAACAATCCCGATCCACCCGATCCGCCCGCACTATCGAGGACCAGAAAATCGCCCTCCGCCGGTGAACTCAAGCATAAACGGCCATGGTCCCTGAGTCCACCATGAGCTGCGATGCCAATGACAACGCCCGCCGGAAAAGTGGCGCTGTCACATGCCACACTCCACGACCTCTCACACCGTCAAAGCACTCATCCCCCAGCCGACTGCTGCAGAAAAAGCTCCATCGCTCGTCGATTCGAGACAAAGGCCATCCGATCCAGTTCCCGAGGCCCCGGTTTGCAAAAGTGCCAGCCGGCAATCTCCCCGTCGCCCGGACACAAATCATCAAATGTCTCCACCTCCATCACAAAAAACATATCCGTGACCGGCAGAATGAACCCCTGATACTCATACTCGTTGGGATATGTCGCCAAATACCGGATCGCTCGAATCCGCAACC
>CAIYBH010000310.1 GCA_903924405.1 uncultured Planctomycetaceae bacterium
ACAAGTGAAGTACACAGTCCGCGATCGTGAGCATTCGTCGCATTTCAGAGAATTCAGGGGGATTGCGCACTTCAGGGGAGCCGGCCGGCATGCTGGCAAACCCGCATTGAGCCCCTGTTTTCACCGTTATTTCTTAGTTTGAGTGGCCGGACCTTGTCATCGTACGACGCGTCCGGTTCCTGCCCCCCGCATCAGTTCTTCAATTTCCGCCTGGGACGCGTAGTTCCAGTCGCCGACGATGGAATGTGCGAGGCAGCCAGCGGCGGTGGCGAACTCAATCGTGTAGTCCGGATCAAACACATCCCGCGTCAGGCCAAACAGAATCCCGGCGTCGAATGCATCCCCACTACCGACTCGATCCACGATCTGCCGGATTTCCCAGGGCTGGTACTGACCATTCCGGATCGGTGCCAGCGAGACTCGCCGCCCATCGGACTCGTACAGCATTCCACCCCAGTTGTTATGAGAAGCCGAAATCTGTTCGCGGAATGTTGTTGCAAACAGTGCGATGTTCGGGTAGGCGGAGTGCATCGTCTCGGCGACGCGAATCGCGCGATCAATGCGGGATTCTGCCGGTACGTCGGGCAGGGCGATTCCCAGCAATCGGCAGTCCTCTTCGTTGCCAAACATCAGCGACACGTACGGCAGCAGTTGCACAAGGGTTTCGCGGGCCAGTTGCTGGGGGGCTCGCGATGCATCCCAGCGCCACAATCGCGAACGATAGTTGACGTCAAACGACACCTGGACTCCCATGGCGCGGGCCGTTTGGGCCGCTTCCAGCGTGACCGCGGCAGCGGATTCTGACAGGGCCGGTGTGATTCCGGTCAGATGCAGCCAGGCCGCGTCTTTCAGCAGCGTTTTCCAGTCGAAATCGCCAGGCTGCGACAGGCTGATGGCGGAGTAGTCGCGATCATAGCAGACCTGGGTCGGTCGCTGATTCGCTCCGGTTTCGACAAAGAAAATGCCGAACCGTCCGGACGCTGTCTGCCGCACATTGCTGATGCCCATCCCTGTTCCTCGCAGGCTGCTGAGACAGGCATCCGTCAATGGTCCTTCCGGCAATGCTGTCACGAAGTCGACATCGGCGCCAAGGAAGGCGAGGGAGACGGCGGCGTTGGCTTCTGCACCGGCGAAGGTCACCTCCAGCGTGCCCGGCAGCGCCTGGCGGAGGCGATCCACACCTCTGGGCGCCATCCGTACCATGATTTCTCCGAATGTCACAATCTTCGCCACGATCTGAACTTTCCTGTCTTGAGTCATAAAAACCCTGCGGCTGCGTCCGGCCGCGCCGCAGGGCATTCAGAACACGGAACTATTCCACGCGAATCACACGGTCACCTTCCAGCACCTGTCCGTTCGGATTGGTGACTTTCACCTGGATGTGGTAACTGCCGGCCTGAGAGATCTCGCCGAGAGCGGCTTTCCATAGATGCGGACAGACCAGTGGTGAAGCCAGCTTCCGCCATGGAAGATCGTCCTTCAGAGCTTTTTCCTCGTTGAACAAGGTCTGAAAAATCGGATCCGTTTCATTTTCCGTCTTTGTCATGGGCCTCCATGCTTCGTTGTCGAGGCGGAATTCCACCGTTGCGCCGGGAATTGCGTTGAAGGCATTGGCCCGGAATTCGGTCTTCGAGGCGTCCGCCAGTGCCACGACTTCCGGGGCTGTGATTCGAATCTGTTCGTCCGCTCCGCGTCGCGCCGCCTTGTAGTCGAGCAGGTATTTCTGGCCGTCGAAGTGCATGATCGTGTAGCCATTGGGAGTCCCATCGGCACACATGGTGTGGGGAACACCATGTTCGTCCGGTTTTCCCGACCACCATGCTCCACTGACAGTCACGTTGATGATGTGATGATGCGGACGTGCGCCCTTCCATCCGTCCTGGGCATTCATCAGCACGTGTTCGTGGTGATGCGTGTGTCCGGCCAGCGAGATGCAATGTTCGCGACTTTCCAGAAGTCGCAACAGTCGCTCACGACGCGGTTCGATCCATGGTGTCGATTTCACCAGCGGTATGTGCATCATGGCTACAACCAGCCGATCCTGGGGAACATGTTTCAGGTCGTTCTCGATAAACGTCAGCTGCTCTTCACTGAGTCCTGAGCGGTACAGTTTTTTGTTCCCTTCACGCAGCCAGTGAACATCGTCGACCGCAATAAAGTGCACCGGGCCGTAGTCAAAGGAAAAGTACGGCGGGCCGTAAACACGTTCATAGGTTTCATCGCTCAGTTCATCATTTTCTGAAGCGAAGTTGATGTCATGATTGCCAATCACGTTGTACCACGGAATGCCAATGTGGCTGAGCGTTCGGTTAAAACTGTCAAACAGGCTGAGGTCGTCGAAAAGTATGTCCCCCAGCGTGACGCCGAATGCAGCATCAATTCCGGTCAGTTCTTCGATCACATCATGGGCGATGTAGTCGATTTCCTTCTGGTCGCGAGGCTGTGGGTCGCCGAAGAAGACCACATCGAAGGCCGTCGGTTCTGTGACCTGATACAACGGAAAGTCCACTGCTGCGGGAAGCGGACCGGTAGGAGCGACTCCGGGGAAATCCAGTTTTGGCGAACCATTGGGTTTGTGGATGTAGTACGAACGGGGAATGTTCAGATCATCGATCACCGTGCGGTAACCACTGGGTTTGATCACAAAGAGAATCGTGTCGTCGTCGACCGGCAGCGTGTATTGTCCCGAGGCACTGGTCACGACCACTTCACGCCCGTTCGAAACCCTGACGCCCTCAATGCCCTGTTCGTCCGCATCGCGAACGCGGTTTTTATTGGCATCAAGGTACACGGTCCCCGTTGCGTCCTGAAACGGACTGGCAGCAGAGCATGCCGGGCCGGCCACTGCGATCAGGAGACTTATGGACAGCAGAATCGGGGTGTTTTGCATAAATGGATCTTTCGAATGTGGCCGGTGTTTCAGAAACTGAGCCGATCGGAGAAAACGATGCACCGGAATTACGCGGATTTGCAACTGCCGCCGTGCCGTGAATCTCTGCCCATGGGCCTGCGTCAATAGTGCGGGGGCCGTTCAACGGCAGGATCACGTTTTTCCGGAGTTTCGCCAAATGTGATCAGTTCATGTTCAATTCGTGTGAACCTGGATTCAAATTCCTGCAGGCGACGAAGTTGATTCAGCAGCGATGTGTTCAGTGCATCAACGTCATGCTGCAGGTGCGCGATGGCGGATTCCACTTTTTCCAGCCGCTGTTCCAATTGGTCCGACATAAATGAGGATTCCGTGATGTTACTTGCTCCTGACGCGGGTGCGCCGTAAAACTTCCGCAAAACAGACAGGGCGCTGAGAGTTCAGATCCCCGACGCTGTGCAATACTCCGCTTTTTGCATGCGGGTTTTCTCACGAAACAGGAATCAACGCAACCATGCAGCCAAATGATAAAGCCCGCGAACTGGGCGTCTGCTTTGAACCTCAGGCTCCCGGCTACCTGAACATGTGCGTCCGCTCGGGCAATCTTCTGATCACCTCGGGGCATGTCAGTGACATCAAGGGTGTGCTTGGAAAAGATCTGACGGTGGAACAGGGTTACGAAGCGGCCGCGGAATGTGTCAGAAAGATCCTGCGATCGGTCTTCAACACGCATGGAACGCTGAACGACCTGAAGGTCCTGAAGGTCCTGGGCTGCGTGTATTCGGCCCCCGAGTTTGTCGAACAGCACCTGGTGATCAATGGCTGCAGTGATCTGCTGCACAAGGTCTTTGGAAAAGAAGGCGACGGATTCCACGCACGCAGTGCCCTCGGATTTGCCGCTCTGCCAACAGGGGCCGCGGTGGAAGTGGAAGCGATTTTCGAAATCAAGGGTGGCTGAGTGGCACGCCACGGAAAAAAACAGAAATCCGGTCGTCGGGCGGGGTCCAGCCCAACGACCTCAACTCACATGTCTGCAGACCGCCATGCAGATGATTCAGAATTGTCCATGCTGCAGCTGTTCAGGCAGAATCTACCAGGCCTGATCGGACTGGGACTTTCCCTGCTGCAGCTGCTGGGACATCTGTCCTGGGTTGGCCTGGTTCTGTTTCTGGATTCCACAGGACGAACAAGCTCTCTGGATGCGTCCTCACCATGGTCATGGCTGGTGGTCATCCTGCTGGGAGGCAGCCTGCTGCTGACGTTTCTGGCGATTTTTGTCTGTCTGTTCTACGGGCTTCGTCGTCCTCCCAGAAGTCCCGCCATTATCGGATTTTTTCTATCATTCTTCATCGGTGTTCTCGTGACCGCAACCGTCTTCCTGCAAGGCATTCGAGCGATGGCGGAGTAGTGCTTTGTCAAACCTTATTTTTGGG
>CAIYBH010000311.1 GCA_903924405.1 uncultured Planctomycetaceae bacterium
ACCAGAGGATTCAACCATCCAGATTGAACCTCGCCCCTCCCGCTCCAGGACGAGAGCGGCGCGACCACAATACCAACCCGAAGCGCCAGCGAGGAAACCAGTGTTTTGAAGCGGAAACCAGTCGCTTCCATCCATTCAGAGGGAACCTCGCGCTCCCCAAATCCGTGTTCCCCGGGATTCATCTGTAGTTGAAAAATCATTCCAAACCCCAGTCCCGTCGGCGATATCCCTGGCCTCAAGCCTTTGCCGTTTCTTCGCCAATTCACACGCTACCACCTGCCGTCGCATCGCCACTCAAGGGCAGGGGAGGGCAGCGTTGCGACGGAATTGCGAAGCAATGCCATGCAAAAGCCTCAGACACCAGTCCGAGGAACCCGTCCGCGGGAAACGTCAGAGTTGCGAAGCAACGGCAGGCGTTCCCCCACCGCTCGATAAGAACGACTCGCCCGATCCCTCCCCCGTACTCGTACTCGTGCTCGTACTCGTACTCGTACTCGAAACCAAAACCCTGCTCCTGCGATTCACATCCGAGATCTGAACTCACCCGAACAATCCGTCACAAACACCGCACCACAAATTACGTAAACCGATAAGAGTGAACTATTTACAAATCTATCCAACAGGTGGATGGCCCCGCCGAAGATGGCCCCGCCGAAGCCCACGCTTCACATTGACTACAGGATGAAAACGCTGACTCTGGACTGACCGGGAACCACTACTTCGAATCGGCGAATCGGGGCCATCCATCTATTGTGGACTTTCGCAAATCATTGTTTCACAGGTGTTTGCGTCGACGGATTCGAGGGGTTTTGCAGCCTGAGATGCAGGCAATTGAAGGGCGATCCACAACGCCGCGGTTTGCTGATCCCAGTCCAGACCGACCCCGCTTCCAAATCCGTGTTCCCCAGTGTTCATTCGTGGTTAAGAACGCATCCAGGCCCCATCGCTGTCGCGGAATCCCTGGCCGCAAGTCGTCGCAGTGCATTCGCCAATCCGCAGGCTCACACATGCCGTCGCGTTGCGACTCTGCAAAAGCACTCTGGCTGGTGACCTCGGATTGGCATCCGAGGCTATTGCATGGCGTCGCGTTGCGACTCAAGGGCAGGGGGGCAGAGCGTTACGACCGAATTGCGAAGCAATGCCATGCAAAAGCCTCGGACGCCAGTCCGAGGAACCCGTCCGCGGGAAACGTCAGAGTTGCGAAGCAACGGCAGGTGTTCCCCACGGCTCCAAAACGGCAATTGAGCCTCCCAACTCGTGCTCGTGCTCGAACCCCAAACCCTGCTCCTGCGATTCTCATCCGAGGTCTGAAATCGCCCGAACAATCCGTCACAAAAAAATCGCATCCCAATTCACGTAAACCAATAAGCGATTAGCATTTACAAATCTAACTGACAAATGGATGGCCCCGCAATAGCCCCCACAGATGGATGGCCCCGCAATAGCCCCCACAGATGGATGGCCCCGCAATAGCCCCGCAATACTTCTCCTCCGCTGGACGACCGGTAGGCTCGAATGCCGAACACTTACCTTCCGGTCACCAGGGATCGAAGGGCGTCGCCCCGGGGCCATCCATCTATTGTGACACGCCACAAGTGCCTCGCAAGTTGCGATTTACGACGATTCGAGCCGCCCAACTCCTCGCGTGCAGACATTCTTGCGAGCCGCGACGGGATCGGAGCATGGCCATGACGAAACGAGTGTCCTTTGCGGCTCAGGTGGAACTTCGCCCTCCCTGTTCCTGGCTAAAACGCCACAGCTTCCATACCCACCCGAAGCGCCAGCAGGGAAACCGGCGTTTTTAACACAGAGACACAGGGACACAGAGTTGCACGGAGAAACACTATGAACTCAACGATTCTGGCGGCAGGAATGGGGGTGAAGGTGTCTTTCACGTGTTCGTCTGTTTTATCACCCCAGGTGGTAGGTCTCATACTAACCCGAAGCGCAAGCGAGGACGATTAGTGGCTCTGGCCGAGTTTGGGGCCTCGCTCGCGCTTCGGGTTGGTATTAACGGCCGCAAGGCCGGTAAATAGATCCTGAAAAGAGACCTGACCCCTTTTTCGCTCAACGAGATTCCCGCAGCCACGTCCCAAGACTGAACAGCACGATCCCGCACAGCAGCGAAATTGGCATCACAATCAGTCGAAAACCAAAGAACAATTGGAAAATAATGATCGATGGCAGCAATGCCAGAGTGATGAACTGGCAAATCAAGCCCAGTGTGTGCTTCATGCCGATACCTCTCTGTGAGTCACCGAATCACCTCGAACAATGGTGTCCGCCGCGTGCAGAGGCCACATGACCGTCCCCCGGCAGCACTCTTCCGCTGGCCCCTCCAGAAAGACCTGCAGCGTTTCGTCAATTGAAACACGCAGGTCACCGCCGGCCATCCGAACCGTTGTTGTCTGATACGGTGTCAGCAGGCCACTGGCCATGCCGGCCACCACCACCGCACAGGCACCAGACCCACAGGCCATCGTCTCGCCCGATCCTCGTTCCCAAACCCGCACCCGCACCTCAGCTGGCCCCGGAATCTCGACAAATTCCACATTTGTCCGCTGAGGAAACTGCGGGTGACATTCCACGGCCGGCCCCAGATCCGCAAACGGCAACGCGTCCAGGCGGTTCACGAAAAATACTGTGTGAGGATTTCCCATGGACACGTGGGTCCCGGGTGACAGCAGCCCCTCGATTGAGATGTCGGTTAGCAGCACCGGATGCACGCAGTCCCTGAAGGACACAGCCCCCGGCACGCGGCTCTCAGGAGCCCCCATCGCCAGCCGCACGCTAGCCTGTCGCCGGCACGGGTCTGAATTCACAATCGTCACCGGGATGCAACGCTGAGCCATTTCCAGAACAAACGCCGTGGGTGCGCGCTGACTGTGATGCAGCCACATCGCAAAACATCGCAGGGCGTTCCCGCACATGGCGCCTTCAGAACCGTCTGCGTTGAACATCCGCATGCGCCCCGCCACCCCGGGTTCGTCCGCCGGCAGCATCAGCACCAAACCATCAGCACCAATCGACCGATGGCGGTCACTGACATGACGAGCGAACGCCGCTGGCTCAGCCGGCACCGGTTGCGAAAAACAATCCAGAAAAACGTAATCGTTTTTGCAACCGTGCATCTTGACAAAGGCGACTGACGCTGACATCCGGTCGGCTACTCCAGCTCATCCGCGGCCGCGGTCTGCTCACTCAGAGTCCACCGCAGGTAGGCCTCCAGCAACCCATCCAGATCGCCGTCCAGTACGACTCCCGGATTTCCAACCTTCATGCCGCTTCGCACATCCTTCACGAACTGATCGGGATACAGGACGTAATTGCGAACGGTCTGGCCGCCAAAGCCGATCTTGGATTTCTCGCCGTGGCGTGCGGCCACTTCCGCTTCACGCTTGTCCAGTTCGATCTGATACAGCTTGGCCGTCAGCATCTTCCGCGCGAGTGCTCGGTTCTGATGCTGGCTGCGCTCATTCTGACAGGCTGCCACAACGCCCGTTGGAATATGGGTCAGTCGCACTGCAGATTCTGTCTTGTTCACCTTCTGGCCACCCGCGCCGCCAGCGCGGTACTTGTCCTCTCGAACGTCTTTTTCCCAGTTGATATCGATCTCAAAACTATCGTCCACTTCCGGCACGACATCAACGCCCGCGAAGGACGTGTGACGTCGTCCGGCAGAGTCGAACGGACTGATTCGAATCAGACGGTGATTGCCGGTCTCGCCCCGCAGATAGCCGTAAATATAGTCTCCGGTAATCAGCAGCGTCGCGTTACGAATGCCGGCTTCTTCGGCATAGGACACGTCCACTTCTTCCACCTTGAAGCCACGCCGCTCGCCCCAGCGCGCGTACATCCGGATCAGCATCTGTGCCCAGTCTGCTGAATCCGTGCCCCCTTCGCCGGCCTGAACGGTGACATAGGCCGCGGAAGCGTCTTCCGGACGAGACATCGTCGTCTGCAGTTCCACTTTGTCCACTTCGGCAGCCAGTGACTCTGCTGCCGCACGTAACTCCGATTCACTCTCGCCGGAGCTATCATCCTGCACAAATTCCATCAATACCTGCAGGTCGTCGCCCGCAGACGCCAGTTGCTTTAGTGGCGCGACGACGGCCTTGATCCTGCGCAGCTCGTCCATAACCGTCCGAGCACGCTCCTGATCGTTCCAGAAGTCGCTGGCGGCCATTCGATCATTGATCTCTGCAATTCGAGCCGTTTTGCCCGTCAAGTCAAAGACAGTCCTTAAGATGGACGACACGGCGAATCAAATCGTTGCAGTGACTGCGAAACTCAGGATCCATGCGACAAAGCTCTTTTTTATGGTTGAAAATTCTGTGACACAAAGTTGTATCACACAGCCTTAGCAGAACAGGTCACGCAGGCAATTCGAGTCCACTGGGGCCATTCGGGATGGCTTCTGCATCGGCTGCCATGCAGGACAGCCTGCAAACTTTACGCGGGCGGAGGGTTCCCGACAATCACTCCGACGGCATTAACGACGTTCCATCCCGGAAACGGCAATTCTACAGCGGATTCTGCCGATTCGCTTGAGCGATGGCTACTGCGGCGGGCCACGCTGGATCTCTGAAACCAGTTTGCGCTCCAGCAGCGGATCACGCCCAATCGAAATCCAGCGCGAAGGACCGTTCTGGCCGACTACCTGACTCAAATCTCTGTTCAGAGGCTGCGATTCGGAAAACGTGGCACCGCCCTCGTAGTTCGCGGCGGTACCGGGAACATCTTCCAGTTCTTTGTCCACCCGAACATTCAAAGTTGTCGTGCCACTCCCGGTGGACTGCATACTGACAGTCACTTTTCGACGGATCGACTGCAGTGTGCTTTCCATACGATTGGAAAGCCCCACCGAATCCGGATTCCATGGCTCCAGCAGACCGGAACCGCCCCGATAGGCCGTTTCAATCACTCCCTCCAGCTTACTCTCTCGAGCCACCTGGAAGTGATTTCGATTCAGGACCACAACCGCCCGTTCCCAGAGGAAATCCCGTTGGGAATCAGAAATCTGAATCGAACTGGCGCCTCCGGAAGGTGCCTGTGGCGGAGAAGACAGGCAACCAATCACGCAGCCGATCAGCCACACAGTCAGACCGATCAGTCTCGGTGACTTCCAGAGCCGCTTCATCTTGTGATCGCCGACAGCCACGAATTCAACGCTTCCCTTCCTGAATTAACCTCGCATGCCACAGCCACCTCTGGAGCAAACACCGCAATCAGCTGCAGCCTGTCGCTCACACAATACCGCGTTTCGCGAGTCTCTCAGTTTTCGACAATCTCCTCAAGACCGACTTTTGCGGTGCTCCAGGAGTGGGTCACGGCCTCGACGGAGCGGCATCATCCCAGGGGGAGGGCGAAGTTCCACCTGGGCCGCAAATCGTGGGGTTTACCGGAGCCAATCGTGCGTGCGGCTTGGCAGGAGCCGCGCCCTACCAGGGGGAGGGCGAAGTTCCACCTGAGCCGCAAATCGTGGGGTTGACGGGAGCCAATCGTGCGTGCGGCTTGGCAGAAGCCGCGCCCTCCCAGGGGGAGGGCGAAGTTCCATCTGAGCCGCAAATCATGGGGTTTACGGGAGCCGAAGCGTGGTTGCGGCCTTGTCCATCGCACCGTCGAGCGGGGGGTGTCGTTCTCCGAGATG
>CAIYBH010000312.1 GCA_903924405.1 uncultured Planctomycetaceae bacterium
GCATTCGAAGTTCAGGAGCACCCCGACCATCTCGCTGCCCGAACCAGGCTCGGCGAACTCGTTGTGGCTGGAGATACTTTGGCACTTGCGCCACAGGTCCTGGCAGAGTTTCTGCATATTGTGACAGATGCAAAACGTTTTCAGGTTCCGCTTACGATGCCACAAGCCATTGGAGTGATTGACCAGTGGTGGACTGCGCGAGACGTTACTCCCGTCTACGCAGGCGATCCGGCAACCCGGCAATTTCTCATCTGGCTGTGCCAGCATTTCCTCGGTCGCAAGCGTTTGCTGGACACGCTGCTCGCTGCCACGTAATGGCAGGCTGGTGTTTCGTCGTTGTTGACCACGAACCCTTCAGACTTCACCGTCTTTGGTTGCTTTCATTGTGTAACGCCTCACGGTTGAGTTCTTGATGGCAGGATTAAAACCGTAAATATGGGACCGTAAATATGGGACCGTAAATATGGGGCCAATATGCCATCCACCCGCCGTTTGACGGTCCAGGCGAGTTCCGGGACGTATGGTTCACGTGTTTTGGCCTCTTGAAAGCACGTTGGTCACGAGTGAGGATGTCGTGTTGACTCAGGCGAATCGGTGTGATGTTCTGATCCGAAGTGCTCACCTGGGCGGAACAGCGTTGGGCAGTGCTCTGATCGGGTTCAGGGATCGCGCTCGACCTTTCCAGGCTTGAACTCACTGGCTTTTCGGCGTTGTTCAGGGGGAAAGATCCGCTACAGACTCAGGTGCTGGCATTCGCTCACCGGCCCCGGCTCCCGGAACATGCACCCGCCAAAAATTCCGACCGGAATTCCCTCTTGACCTGTTTTGCCGATTCGCACTAACCTTCGAATCACTCGAACTGAGATTCCTGCAGTTCAAAGCTCCTCTCTTTCTCTCCTCTCAAGTTTGCCGGTTTCTTCTCACCCGCGTTCAGCTGCCAGCAGGAAGCACTTTTCTGTCAGCTGAAGATCCACATGGTGCGAAGCCGCGCACACTCTGTCCCGCCTGTTGCCGGATCCCGGTAACACCTCGGAGGCTCTCAAATGTCGCGCTTGCTCAATCTTGCTGTGTGCCTGTTCATCGTCACCTCCGCCAGCGGCTGCTGCCTGATGGGTTGTGGCGGTGGTTATGGTGGTTACGGTGGTGGATGTGCTCCCTGCCAGACCGGCGCCTGTGGCGCTGCCGCACCGGCCTATCCCTCAGCCGGAATCTACAATCCCAACGTCCCATCCACAGCGATGTTCGCTCCCGTGAACGGCCCTCAGGGACCTCAAATGGTTCAGGTTGATCAGCTGCGCACGTTCTGATCGACGCGGTACGAATGATCAGCCCGAGCACGCGCTGGCCCTGATGTTACGTCGGGAACGCGCCGCTCCAGCCACGCTGCAAACCTGCCATCGGGAGGGCGCGGCCCATGCCAGGCCGCAAATCCACCCCTCGGAAGGGCGCGGCTCCGGCCAAGCCGCAAATCAACCCATCGGGAGGGCGCGGCTCCTGCCAAGCCGCAAATCTGTACCGGCCCAGATGAAACTTCGCCCTGCCTATCCGCCCAGTCCATCTGTGCTCATCTGTGCCCATCCGTGGTTTTAAAGCGAAACGCAGCAAACAACTTCGGAAGGGCTAGGCTCCTGCCAGGCCGCAAATCTGTACCGGCTCAGATGGAACTTCGCCCTCCCTATCCATCCGTGGTTTCAAACCGTAACGCAGCAACCAGGCTGGCCCGGATGCAATTGCGCCCTCACGCAAAAACCCGCCCTCCAGTCAGGCATGACCGGCAAAGCCCCTGCAACACGCATCACCACGCGGGCAAAATCCCTCTGAATGCGGGCAAATACGAACCCAGCACCTGCGCACCGCGTCAGAGTCGAACAGGATTACGAAGTCTGCCCGTTCGGAAAATCCTGAGCTTCAGGAATTTTACCATACCCGCGTTTTCTCAGCGTGTATACTAGCAACATATTGAACACTGTGAGACGACTGGGTTGACTGGGTCAGCCTGCAGCTTGCTTCAGGCGTGGCTTCGCCGGACGTGGTTCAATACTTTTTTCAGAGACCGGGATTGCAGGCGATCGCCCAAAAGTGGCGTTTACCGCCGTCAGTCAGGATGCGACATCCCGGGTTTCGTCGCTGTGCGGATTGAAACCTGTCGTGTTCTTTTTCCCCCGAAGTGCTCTGAAGGTGTGTCCATGACCAGTGTCAACGCCTCTGCCCCAACTGCCCCGGGGACCATCACGACCGTGCCCGGGATCTCCTCCCGCAGCGCCTGGATTCTGAGAAGTCTGTGTGCGACTGGACTGGTCATTTCGGGATATCTCGCCTGGACAGCGCTGCAGATGCAGCCGGTTTATGGTTGCGGTTCCGGGGAAATCGTGGACTGCGGGCACGTGCTGAACAGTCGCTGGTCCAAGGTCCTCGGAATTCCGGTCAGTCTTCCGGCAGCCGGGCTGTATGCCACCCTGCTCAGCCTGTTGTTTTTTGTCAGCCGACCAACGCCGGTCGTGTTTCATCGCTGGCTCTGGAGCGGCCTGACGACCGGTTTCGTCGCCGCGGGTCTGGTGGCATTCTGGTTTATGGGACTGCAGATTTTCGCACTGCAACATATCTGCCCCTACTGCATCGTTGTTCATACCTGCGGACTGATTCTGGCCGGAACCACACTGCTCTCACCCCGAATTTCCAGTACCATTCGTCTTAAGTCCGTCGGAAATGGCCTGATCGCCGCATCGCTGCTGATCGTCAGTCAACTGCTGACGAAACAGGAACCCACGTTTCAGATCGTCGTTCCTGACTACGTGACTCCGGCAGCGGGAAGTCCGGAAACGTCCGAGTTTTCTGCACCGGACGCAGAATTCGCAGCACCGAGTGAAGAATTTTCCGCCCCGGGTGAAGAGTTCGCAGCACCGGAAGCGGATTCCGCGGTCCCGGCGGACGAGTTCGCAGCCCCGACGGCCGATCCCTCCGGATCCGCCACACAGGTGGGCTCCAAAGCGCCGGAATTCTCGGCCGCTTTGCTGATGCTTACGCCATTCCGCAACACGCTCTGGCACAGTCCGTTGGTGATGCTGACCAGCACACCTGACGAGAAGACTCCGGAAACCACGGACAGTCAGAATGGCGTCCAGACCGTCGCTGCATCTGATGACACCGCCGCGGCCAGCCAGCCCTCAGCATCGGCTTCCGAACCCACACTCGCCACGCCTGCCGCAGCGGCAGACAACACTGTTTCCGCCAATACCACCAGCACCGAACCGACCACCAACTCCCAGTCCGCAGTTCAATCCACAGATCCCGCGACGGTCACGACACCGGCCACCAAACCAGCTCCGCGCAAGATTACAGTGGCAGGCATCAGTGGCCCGATTACTCTGGACGTGCGGGCATGGCCGCTGCTGGGGTCTGCCGACGCCCGTTATGTCTTTGTGGAAATGTTTGATTACACATGTCCTCACTGCCGTGAAACCCACAAGGCCATTCGCGGTGCTCTGCAGCAATTTGGCGATGACGTCGCGGTAATTGCCTTGCCGGTTCCACTGGAACGAGCGTGCAACCGAGCGGCAACTGGTTCCGGCCATGCTGGTGCCTGCCAGCTCGGCCGACTGGCAGTGGCGGTCTGGCGTTGTCAGCCGGAAAAATACGAGGAATTTCATGACTGGATGTTCGCAGAAAATCGCTCGGCCGCTGCCGCAAAGGCTCATGCAGAAAAACTGGTGGGGGCTCAGGCCCTGAAGAAAGAGCTGGAATCCGGAGTTCCCGCGAAATACATCGCACGGCACGTGGATCTGTATGTCAAGGTGGGGTCCGGTTCCGTACCAAAGATGATGTTTTCCGCTTCTGCTGTGAATGGCCAGGTTCAAAAGGACTGGTTGTGTTCTATGATCAGTCGGGAAATGGAAAAGGCGCAGCCCAAATAAGTGGATCCGGACGTGGATCCCTGGCTGTTCTGTCCAGTTGATCCTTTCCCGTCCGAACGTCGATGAGTGCCATGGCCAATCGCTGGGATCTGATTCGCGTTTCACTGGCCCGCCGCTTTTATCTTGCTACGGTGTGCCAGGCCATCCTGGTCATCAGTGGCTCATTTCTGCTGGCTGCATTATTTGGCCGCCAGACGCCTTCGGACCGACTGCGGCTGCCGTGGGCCTTCCTCGTCAGTACCGGATTGCTGGTGGCTGGCAGCTGGTATATGGAACGAGCCCGGGCCTGCGTGCGTCGTGAAAAACAGCCCGAATTTCGTCGGGCGCTGTTGCAGGCCCTCTTCTCCGCCATGCTGTTCGTGATCGTTCAGGGCTATGGCCTGTGGGCCATGGACAAAGGGGCTCGCACCGCCGACAATTCCCAGTTGGGAGTCCATAGTTTTGTGGTGATGTTCACCGCTCTGCACGGCATGCATTTTCTGGTTGCTCAGTCGGTGCTGCTGTGGGTGACGCTTTCCGCGTTTGCTGATCGCTATGATCATGAGTACTCGTGGGGTGTGACATTCGCCTCGGGCTTCTGGCACATTCTGGGCGTCGTCTGGCTCTGCATACTGTTTGTCTTCACCACATCCAGCATCGGGTGACCCCAGGCTCGTGGCGACGGAAGGCTGCGAATCCGTGACAGACACACGGGGCATTCGTCAGGCGCGGGAAATCAGCTTCATGAGATTCGCGGCATCCCTTCTTCAATGTTCCATCCCGATGATCCTGCTCCTCGGGCTCCCTGTGTTCGCTCAGGACGTTCCCCGGACATGGCCGGACTGGCGAACAGTGGCAGCCGACATGGTCATCCCGGCGGTGGAAGACGCAGAACCACAGGCCGGCCGCAGAGTTCGATATGTACCCACCGGGTATTCGTCACAACTGGCAGTCAGCCTCTGGCTTCCTCACGATTGGGATTCCGCAAAACGGTATCCGATTTTTGTGGAATTGCCCGGCAATGGCGGTTACCGGGACGCACGCGGTGACGAATGCAGTGGGCGACCTGACGACTGCCGCCTTGGATATGGACTCACCGCCGGCACGGACTGGATCTGGGTCTGTGTGCCATTTCTGAACACAAGCGGGGACGCAGTCGCGCTGACCTGGTGGGGCGACGCGCCAGACTATCGGCCTCAGGCCACTCTGGCCTTCTGGCGGCAGGTCTTGGCCGAGTTGTGCGAGCGATTTCAGGGCGACCGCGAACGAGTGGTCCTTGCCGGATTTTCACGCGGCGCCATTGCCTGCAATGCTCTGGGTCTCCATGACGATTCTACAGCAGCACTGTGGTCCGCATTTCTGCCCTGCAGTCACTACGACGGTGTTCGTTCGTGGCCTTTTCCCGGGAGTGACCGGGCCGCGGCGGCCAGCCGATTTCAGCGACTGGGACAGCGGCCCCAGTTGATTCTGGGTGAACACAGCCAGACCCGGGAAACACGAGCCTATCTGGAAGCCGCTTATCCCGGCCAGCTCGACCAGATCGTGACGGAATCCACTGGCTTTCAGAATCACTCCGACCAATGGGCCCTGCGTCCCTGTCCGGCCAGAACACTGGCACGCACATGGCTGCAGCAACAAACCAGCCGCACGAAGTAAAAGGCTGTGACCAGCTATCGACTCTGCGGCTTCAAAAACCACAGCCACATCCACATCCGTCCCATCCGTCCCATCAGTCCCATCGCACACCCCAACTAGATCGGCGCCGGCGGAATCAGCACGCGTTTCACTGTGGTGAATTTGACGAACGTGGAATCCTGGAAGTCGGACTTCGCGGCCACATTCACGGCAGAAAATGTCGGAGCCTGCGACAGGGTCAGTTGGGTATCGTTATCGATACTCGCCACAAAGAAGGTTTGACCATTGATCTGAATTCTTGACCGCAGACCAAACAACGCGCCCTTCAGTTCGGTCGTAAACTTCGTATCTGTGCCGATTACCTGGGTGCTGTTGGCCGTGGTGGAAATTGTACCTGTCAGGGTCCGAGTGAACTCGGTGAACGCCGTTCGCAGAGGTACTTCGCCGAGTGCGGAGGACCCGGACTGAGTCGTGAGGTTGACCTGATTCAGTGCGGCGATCGCATCCACGACCGTCTGGCTGTTGCCGACCAGGCGTCCGAACACGGTATGTCTGCGGCCATCGAAGTCATCAAGGCTCGGGTTATCAACCGTATTGACGAACCACTGGCTGGTGAGGACATTGGGATCTCCGGCATGGGCCATGGAGATCGTGCCCTTGATGTTAGGTCGCAGTGCTGAAAATTCGCCCGTGACGGAATTGTCCAGGCTGACGTCATCAATCACGCCATTGTTGATCGTGAAGCCCCCCCCCTGAATTACAAAGTTGTCCACAGACCGATGAATGATCGAGTTGGTGTAGCGTCCCTCTGTCGCCCCGACCTGCGGATTGACGTAATTGAGGAAGTTCGTCACCACACCCGGAGCTTCATCATCAAACAACTCCAGTTCATAACTGCCCAGTTCCGAAGTGAACTGCACGACTGTCCCGTTGACATAGTCAACTTCAATCGTGGCATCTTTCTGCCCGACTCCGGCAGCGGCTGAGCGAACCTTGAGGGATCGGCGTCCGGTCAGGCCGTCATCACCCGGCACTGTCGTGTACAAATCTTTGCGGGTCATCGTGACCGTAATCGAATAATCACCGGCGGCATCAGCAGTGAAGGACCCGTCATTGAAGACCCCGTCTTCATTACTGTCCACAGTCACGGTTGCCCCGGCAATTGTCTTGCCGGTGATCGTCACATCCGGCGATCGTGTAATCAGGACGCCCCCCGTACCCGTGATGGACTGAGTGGACGCGGCGGCGGCCGTGAGGATCATGGACGACGCCAAAGACTCTGACGCCGAATCCGCGGCGGCCGCATCTCTGATCAGGCCACCTGAACCACTGGTTCCGTCAAAGCGAGTATTCACAGCCGCCGGAATGGTTGATCCTTCCGTACGGAAAATACTCTGACGGGAGTTGAAGGTGTTGTCGGTTGCGATATTGACCTGATCACCACCGGTGATGTCACCAAAATCGTTCGAACGATTCTTCCCGCCATTCACACGCACAGGACCGTTGAACGTATTACCTTCCCGGAACTGCACCGCATCGTTCTGCACGCCCGTACGAATCACGAGACTGCCGCTCAGGGTGTTCTTCAGCAGCACCACGGCATCCTGACCCGTGCGAGTGATCACGCTGAAGTCACCATCTCTTACTGAATTCTGAATGATTACACTGTCGTCACCGCGGCCGGAACGCACTTTCACAAGTCCGCTGCCGCTCACGTTGTTCAGCGAGATTCGATCGTTGTCATCACCGGTCCCCACCAGCGCGCCGCCCGCGATTGTCGTGTCTGTGACACTGACAAGGTCATCACCATCGTGAGTCTGAATGTCCAGATCACCGTTGATGGTGCAGTCCTGCACACTGATCGTGTCTTTCCCATTGTCACCGAAGAACCCGGCCAGCGCCTGAAAAGTTGTGCCCACGGCAGACAGCGTGTCGTCACCATCTCCGCCGTACAACCGGAAACCCTTTTGTGCCGTGAGTCCATTCGCAATCACAGCCTTGTCATTACCGCCATTCAGGTAAATCCAGAGTCGACCGGTCAGGTTGGACGGATCGTCAAACAGCACCACGGTGCCAGCGGCACCATTGATGGTGGTTCCTTCGAGCCCTTCAAGAACCACGCGGCTGGCATCTTTGCGAACCCGGATGACGTTATCCGCATCATCCCCTTCCACTCGTACGTTGCCACCGTTGAAGCTGACGCGAACGTCACCGGCCAGCAGCGCCCGGGGCTCAAGGATTTCGATGGGCAGACCGGACGTGCGGAGCGGAGTTCGGCGATTTCGTTGTTTTCCTGCAAGCCAGTTCCACATCCCAAAACTCCTTGTCGCACCAGATCCAGTACCCCGCTGCACGCCGCGCAGGAAACACCCCACCCCGGCGCCCGCGGGTTGCTTCAGAAATCGGTAAATCTGTCGCAATCGAAAAAGCCAATCGGCGCCGATCCGGGGGATTTCAGAGATTTCCGACCCGGACCTGCAGGATGCTGCTGAGCCCGCTGACACAGACGCAGAAATTGCCGAAAGCCAACGGCAAATGTCACCCTGACCAACTGCTGCGGTGACAGACGCGGGACAGCAAGGGCTCCTGCGAGGCCGCAGGCAGTCGCAGCCACAGAATTCGACCGCAAAAACGGAGGCACAGGAGTTGCGGTAACGGAAATTCCCGATACTCTGCGATCTATCTCTCCCAACACATCGGCAAATGCCGCAAATCATCCGGAGTACCGTCGCGGAACGGCAAAAAACACTGTGCCGGAAATACGATTCCGTTCTCTGAATTGAAGAATGAACTGATGAATCAACTGACAGCGGTGCTCGGTTATTTTGCGATGATTCTGCTGGCATGGCTGATGAGTTCTCACCGGCGACTGTTTCCATGGCGCGTCGTACTCTGGGGAACAGCACTGCAACTCTGCTTCGCTTCACTGATTCTGAAAACATCAGGCGGTGAAAAGTTCTTCAGCTTTCTGGGAGACCTGTTCACGCGACTGATCGAATTCGGCGGGAACGGCAGTCGCTTTCTCTTCGGAGATGGCCTTGGCAATGTTTTCGCCTTCAGCGTGCTGCCGATCATTATCTTCTTCTCGGCGCTGACTTCGGTCCTGTACCATGTCGGAATCATGCAGTTGCTGGTCAGCGTCATTGCGAAAGTGATGCAGAAAACGCTGAAAATATCCGGCGCCGAAAGTCTGTCCGCCGCAGCCAACATTTTTGTCGGGCAAACTGAGGCTCCGCTGGTAGTTCGTCCCTACATCGCCTCCATGACACTGTCCGAATTGATGGCCATCATGGTGGGCGGTTTTGCCACAATTGCCGGCAGTGTGATGGGCATCTACGTCAGCTTCGGAATTGATGCCGGCCACCTGATGACCGCCTCCGTGATTTCCGCCCCGGCTGGAATGCTCATCGCCAAAATTCTGCAGCCGGAAACTGAAACCCCCAAAACACTCGGCATAAGCAGTGGCCGCATGCCTCGCAGCACAGGAAACCTGATCGAAGCCATCAGCAACGGGGCCTCGGACGGACTGATGCTGATGCTTAATGTCGGTGCGATGCTGGTCGCCTTCACGTCACTGATCGCCCTTGCGGACTTCTGCATCGGACAGTCCTTCGGATGGATCCTGACTACGCTGAACCTGAACAACGCCGAACCCCTGACACTCGCACGCATCCTCGGCTATCTGTTCGCACCGATGGCCTGGCTGATGGGGATTGCGCCCGACGAATGTCTCGTCTCCGGTCAGTTCCTCGGGGTCAAAATGGTCGCCACGGAATTTGTCGCCTACCAGCAACTCGGCACACTCATGAAGGCAACACCCGGAGCAATTACCGAACGAACATTTGTTATCCTGACCTACGCGCTCTGCGGATTTTCCAATCTGGCATCCATCGGTATTCAGGTCGGCGGCCTGGGTGCCATGGCGCCAGACAGGAAACAGGACCTGACAAGAATCGCCTTTCGGGCCATGCTGGGCGGCACGCTGGCCTGCTGCATGACCGGCTGCATCGCCTCGGTGCTGCTGTAATCCGAACGATCCACACCCCCCGGGAGGGCGCGGCTCCTGCCAAGCCGCAAACACACCCCCGGGAGGGCGCGGCTCCTGCCAAGCCGCAAATCTGCATCGGCTCAGATGGAACTTCGCCCTCCCCCAAAGGACGCCCTCCCCAAAACACGCCTCCCCGAAAACACGCCTCCCCCAAAGCACGTCCTCACCCAAGCCCCCGATAAACTGCCGCCGCAAACTTCCCGTTTTCGCTGAATTACGCACTCAAACAGCAAATCACGGCTGAGTTTCGGCAGAAATCACCGGTCTGGTAGTCATGGCAGAGGAATGTTAGACTTCCGCAGGGGTCCGTTCAGGAAGTTCGACAGGGAGGTCGACGTGTTTCTGTTCCGCAGTGTCCGCCGCCAGTTGCTCTGGCTGTTTGGCCTCGTAGTAGCCTCTCTGCTGGCCCTCGCAATAGCCGGCATCTATGGGCTGGTCTGGCACAGAGAAGCCATCGCCGGGCTCGACTTTCTCCTGCATCGCAGCCCGGACCAGGACAAACTCAGCCGTTCTGTTTCACGAATTGGCGAAGCGTTGTACACACGTCTGGACCTGCGTCGCTCGGAAGCCGTTCAGGAAATCCAGCAGAATTATCGCGCAGAAGTGGAACGAGCTCGGAAGGAACTGTTCGAGTTTCGGCGACGGATTGAAGCCCTTTCGCTGACCAGCGAGCAGGATCGGCATCAGCGAAAGATGGTCCTCGGACGACTCGACAGCATTTACGGAGAACTCCGAGTCCTCGATCAGTTGTCTGCCGAAATCCGGCCCGTGACGGATCAATCGCTGACAGTGCAGCACTATGGCCTTCAGCAGCGCGCTGGGCGAGCGATTTTTCAGATTCAGAAGACGCTGGATAAGCTCCCGGCCTACCAGACGCGTGACTGGGTCGCAAGATCACTGAATCTGGGGAAGAGTCGCTCACTGCTGCTTCAGCTAACCATCGTCGGTGCTCTGGTCTTCGCCATCATTATTTTTCTGACCATCGCCTTTTGTGCTCAAAAATGGATCTCCGGCCCCATGCGGGACCTGGCTCGCGGATGTTCCCGAATCGCGAATGGCGATACATCGTTTCGACTTCCACCGTTGTCGCGTTGGAAGGATGAATTTGCCGATGTGGTAGCCGGCGTGAACTGCATGGCCGACCGCTTTCAGCAATCGGAAGAAGACCTGCAGGAAAAAGTGCGGGAACGCAGCGAGCAACTGCTCCGTTCCCAGCGACTCGCCAATGTTGGATTTCTGGCCGCAGGCGTCGCTCACGAAATCAATAATCCACTGAGTGCCATTTCCATGGCGGCCGAATCACTGGAAATGCGTCTGTATGACCTGCCGGATACAGCGGCGCCGGAGGCAACGGAAGTCATGGACCGCGTGGCGATGATTCGACGTGAATCCCGCAGATGCGGAGAAATCACAGCACGGCTGCTGGATTTTTCACGAGCCGATCGAGGCGTTCGAGTCATGACGGACATCGCTGAACTTGTCCGCGATGTGCTGGCCATGGTCCGCCACCTCGGCCGCTTCAGTGATCGCACGATTGTGTTTGACTGCGACCGCGGCATCACAGCTGAAGTCAGCGCGGCTCAAATCAAACAGGTGATCCTGAACCTGATTGCCAATGGACTTCAGGCGACAGAACCCGGTGGCAGCGTCACCATTCGACTGATTGAACAGGTCGACAGCGTGATTGTCTCCATCACCGACAACGGTTGCGGCATGGATGCAGAAACCCTGCAACACATTTTCGACCCCTTCTTCTCCACTCGGGAATCGGGGCAGGGGACCGGCCTCGGCCTCAGCATCACGCATCGAATTGTGGAAGACCACGGCGGCACCGTGACACCTTTGAGCGAGGGACCGGGGCAGGGCAGTACGTTTCAGGTCCGCCTTCCACGACGGCTCAGACGCGCCAGTGCCGCCTGAGCCGCCTGAGCCCCCGGCTGGGACTCACCACACGGGATCGCGAAATATTGATAGCCTCGTGATAGTCGCGTTTCGCTCCGCCGAAACGAACAACCAGCGTTTTAATGGCCGAACTGGATACTCAAATCCTTTTGCCCCATCCAGCTGAAAACGCCCCGGAACGCCCAGCTTGCCGCCGCTTCGCCATCCCACTCACCGTGTCTCAGCAGGCGCCTCAAACAACACATCCGGCCCCAGACCAAACTGGGCAGGAAGCGGCAGAGATGCGTTGGCCGGATCATCAGCCGTTGTGATCTGCCAGCGACCAGCAAGGATCAGCCTGCGGCCCTCACAGTTCAGCACAGGAGCAGCCGTGAGTAACTTTGGACTGCTGGTTTGCATGATACGGAGCGTCAGGAGGTTGACGCCGTCCCGCAGCACCGCTCGCTCATCCACTCGCAAGTACTGACGACCATCGGACTCCTCAGTTGTCAACGGCGTTCCGTTGAACCATGCCGTCGCCACAGTCCCGCCCGGCAGCTCCAGCAGGATCGGCTGATTGTTGATCCACGCAGACGGCAGACGCACCGAACAACGCAGCCAGTAACTTCCGGAAAATGTCTTTTCCGTTTCCCGCACATTCTTCCAGTCCCCGGGAACCACCGTTGTCTGCCAGTAGGCCCCCGCAGGCGGTGTCGATCCGGACGCCGTGGTAACACTCACGGCAACTGCCGCAGCATCCTTCCGCCGCGTGTCATACTTCGAAACATGAGCCTTTCCGCCCAGCAACTGCTCACTGCTGATGGTCGGACAGACGAACCGTTCCACATGCGAAATGATCAGGTCGTTGCCGGTGAAATGATCCACCCATGGCCACCGTTTCGGGTTGTACATACAATCTGTCAGATCGCGCATCAGCACGACATTCTTTCCGGCGCGAACCAATTGCCGCAGCCCGAATGGACGTCCAAGCACACACATGTTGGTGTGCACGCCCACAAGAATCACATGACGCGCTCCGCGCGACTCCAGAATATTCCAGACTTCGTCACCCCGATCACTGATGTAATCCCGCTCAGCATCAATGGTGATAGCCTCATTCTGCGCCTGCCAGGGCAGAGCCGGATTGCGTCCCTCGGCCTTCAGCGTCGCCGCCCACTCGGCATGCTCTGCAGGATCATCGTCCTCACCGCCATCAGACTGATCAATGGGATAATGAGCCTGCTCCTCAGATGCGATTTTTGAGCACCAGAATGGCAGGTCCCGCGGTGGATCAGCAGCCATGGGCGCCTGCAGAGCTCGTAATCTTGCCGGGTGCGTTTCATAAGCAGGCATGCAGTCACTCGGCGCGTGGATGATGACTGCACCCTGCTGCCGAGCCACAGTCAGCACCTGATTCATTCGCGGTAGAAACTCTGTCATCCGCCGAACAGCATTCAGACAGTGATGGCGATCCCAGACGTCGCAGACGATAATCGCCGTTTCCCCGGCCGACCACGCTTCATCCCGCTCCACAGGCAGAAATCGAGCCGCACCCAACGCCGCTGGCACCGCCTTCTGCTGCCTCAGAGTCAATTGCAGTGTCCCCGTTGGCTGAGGATCCTCGCCCCGGGCAACATCATTGAGCAGCACCATGACAGGCAACAGCAACACAACAGGCAGCAGCGCAGGACAACTCAGCATCACTGGACTTCCTGAAAAAATCGTAAAGGGCAGGGCACTCACCACAGCGGTTGTCAGACCACAAGCAGCCTGCGTCCCATGGAAACTCGCAGCATAGAACCTCCAATCCCGAAAAGCGACCTTTCACCGCCCTTATGAGACCGCCGCTCCCGTCTTGCAAACATCCCACACTCCGGGAGGGCGCGGCTCCTGCCAAGCCGCAAATCTACCCTTGGGAGGGCGCGGCTCCTGCCAAGCCGCATGTCTATCCCGGCTCAGATGGAACTTCGCCCTCCCCGTCCATCCACTCCATCCGCGCTTATCTGTGTCCATCCGTGCTTAAAACCAACTCCAGGGAGAAACCTCCAGCCCCACCTGTTTTCTTTCGTGTGATTCGTGTCTTTCGTGGTTTCCCACCAGGCACATACCCGGAACGAACTCATCTCCAATTCATCAGCACCATGGAAAGCACCTGCTGAAAGGTCAAAATTCTCAACGGCTCAGATGGAACTTCGCCCTCCCGGTCAATCCATGCTCATGCGTGGTTTCAAACACAAACACATCAAACAAACTCCGGGAGGGCGCGGCTCCTGCCAAGCCGCAAACCAGTTTCGGCTCAATGGGAACTTCCCCCCGAAAAGTTGCGGAATCGCAACAGGGCTGTGCCCAGGGAAGAAAATCACCCTGTCCACAGGATTTTTTCAAATCCACTGTTTCGCACGGTCTCCAGGCATGTTTAAGATTTGCAACCATGATGTCGTTTCACCGCCTACAATTCGGCTCACTTCCGGTCGGCACGCTGTGCGGAGTTCCCCTTCGTATCAGCTTTCTGATTCCGATTGCTGCTGCTATCGTGGCCTCACGACTGCAGGATCCCATTTCCGGAATCATCGTCCTGTTGGCGCTGCTATTCAGCCTGCTGCTTCGTGAAGTCGTGCATCTGGTGGCCTGCAGACAACTCGGCGGTTCACCCGGCGCAAGACTGCTCTGGCCACTCGGCGGGCTCTGTCCTGATCCAACTCCCTTTTACGAATCGTCCCGGGCCTTCTCCTGCCTGATCTCCGGGTCACTGTGCAGCCTGGCACTGGTTATCAGCAGTGCAGCCTGCCTGGTGGCCACCGACCACCTGCCGCAGAACTGGCTGTTGCCCCTCGACCTGTCGCGGATCATGTTTGCCGACGACCCCGGCATTCGCCTGCTGCAATTTGCGTTCGTGATCAACTGGAATTTGCTGCTGATCAACCTCGTTCCCGTCAAACCGCTCGACGGCGGTTACCTGCTGCAGGGCTGGCTGAATCGCCACGCCGGTAACATGTCCGGTCGCGAGCAAACGTATCGTTTCGGCAGCGTGCTCTGCCTCGCCGGCCTGATCACAAGTCTGTTCTTCGACCATAGCGGCCTCGCCGTGCTATCCGGCGTTCTGCTGTTCCTGCAGCTCGCAGAATCGTCGCGCTGGTTTGAAGCAGATCTGTTTTCAGAACTGGAAGACCGACTGAATTCCGGGTTGATCCCCGACGATGATGATGACGACGACGACGATGATGTTTTCAGCCAGTTCCACCGCGACTTTCACAGTTCGCATTTCGACGAAGGTGGCCCTGGACCGTCACGACGAATGTCTTCCGAAACCCCGTCACCGGCCTTTTCCGAGCCTCTCCATCGGCCTCACCCGGAAGTTGATTCCGTAGACGACTCGGAAGTGGATCAGATTCTTGGCAAGCTGCATGCCACTGGACGCCAGTCACTGACTCCCCGGGAACTCGCCATTCTGAACCGCGCCAGTGCACTCCTGCGTCAACGCAACGACCGCAGGTAACTCCCACCACACTTCGCCAGCGCTCGCAGCCGTCGTCACAGATCACTCCCGCGACATGCAACAATCTGCTCATCACACCAACTCCACAACTTCGCACGCAGTGGTTTCGCCTTCCCGTCTCCGTTCAACATCATCTGCCCTGACCAGGCCCGCATGGCCGGTATGAGCTCACCTGGCACACGAAATCACAGGTTGCACTAAAGCCGACGAAGTCCATCCTCCTTCATCGGATTTGGAATCGCTTCATCGATTTCGTTGATTCGACGCAGTGTCTCCTGATCCAGAATCAGATTGTCCGCCGCCAGACTCTCCTCAAGCTGTTCCACCGTTGTGGCCCCGATAATCGTCGAGGCTACAAAATCGTGCTGCTTGCTCCATGCGACCGACAAGGCTGTCAGCGAAATTCCCAGATCCTCAGCAATCACACTCAACCTCGAAACGGTCTCGCGCGTTCTGTCATTCAGAAATCGTTCGGCCAGCCGCTGCTGACGCTCACCCAGCTTGCGGTACTCCGTGAATCGGGCACCCGGTGGATCGGCATTGCGATACTTTCCGGTCAGCACACCGCCACCAAGGGGCGAAAACGGCAGCAGGCTGATGTTTTCGCGACGACACACCTGAGCCAGCTCACTTTCACAGCGACGATTGATCAGACTGAAATTATTCTGAATCGTGTCATACCGACACAGGTCGAATTTCTCAGCGGCCGCAAGACTCTTCATCACACCCCAGCAGGTTTCATTGCTGCATCCGATGGCCCGGATTTTTCCCTGACGAACCAGTTGCGTCAGAGGCTCAAGGACATCTTCGTAACGTGCCCCGTGGTCGGGCCAGTGCGTCTGATACAGGTCAATATAATCCGTCTGCAGTCGACGCAGACTGGCCTCAACAGCACGCACGATCTGCACCCGATCCAGTGCCGAGTGACCATGCCGAACAGGGGGGACAAACCAGCCATGCGCCGGACCCGTGATTTTCGTCGCCACAATCACCGACTCGCGGGGACGCGTCTTCATCCAGCGACCAACAATTTCTTCGGTACGCCCGAATGCTTCCGCCGTGGGGGGAACCGGGTACATTTCTGCGGCATCCAGAAAATCAATGCCCGCGTCCCACGCCCGATCCATGATCCGAAACGACAATTGTTCATCACACTGACTGCCGAACGTCATCGTGCCCATGCAGATTTCCGAGACAGTGATGCCACTTCCTCCAAGTCGTCGCCGTTTCATCTAATCGCCTCTTGCCGTAAATGCATCGAACACGGATTTTTCGTGGAAAAACCGGGCTGCAGCCGCGATCGGCTGTCCGCACACTATCCACAGACCTGCTCTTTCGAATTCTGAATCAGGATCACTGCGATGTCGAGTCTCAGCGTCGGTCGCAATTCTCTGCGGCAGGCAGGCACTGCCCCGAACCAACCTGCACGGGCAGCATTTGCAAATTGACGACGTTCCTGCGATCGTCCACAGTATTCAGGAATTCACAGAGCTGCCGGTGTCCCGACCGCGCAGCACTCAATTCACTGTCTCACTGGTCGTTCAGCCACTGCCCGTACAGGTTGTAACCACAACGGCAGCCCGCTGTCATCGGCCTCATATTCTGCAATCCCGAGATCGCTCGTAGTCAGTTTTCATGTCTCTGCGCATCATTTCCGGTAAGTACCGTCGCCGCCTGTTGAAAACTCCAACTGATGACTCAACACGCCCCTATACCGATCGCGTTCGTCAAATGACGTTCGATCGCCTGGGTGCCTTTCTGCCCGGGGCACGAGTCGCGGACATTTTCGCAGGTGTCGGCACCATGGGAATGGAAGCGCTCAGTCGCGGTGCCGCGTCCTGTGTGTTCTTCGAAGCCAGTTCTGACATTCACGAACTGCTCACCGGAAACGTAAACACCATCGCTCCGGATGCGCGGGCAATCTGCTGGAAAACAGATATCCGCAAAACATCGTTCCGCCCGCGGGGCGGCGACGACTGCATTCCTTATTCCCTGATCTTCTTTGATCCACCTTACAGAATCGCCGATCAGGTGTATCCGCGAGGAACACTGGCTCCCGCCTTAAAACTGCTGTCCCGGGAAACGCTGTCCACTCCCGACGCCATCCTTGTTCTGCGCACGCCGGAACGCTTTCCAACCCCCGAAGTCACAGGCTGGGTGGTCCACGACTGCTGGGAATTGTCCTCGATGATGATCTGGATTCTGACCAAACCAGACGCATGGACAGAAGATCGCGAAGAAGCCGCTGGCAGCTACGATGAGCTTTCCGGACAGAACGAAGATCCCGGACAGAACGAAGAAGCCGCATCAGACGCAGACGTTTAAGACCACTCGCCGAAGTCTCAGTGCAGCTGGTTCAGAAACCGCTCCGCTGTCCGCAGGTGCTCGTCCAGTTTCGATCCCATTTTGTCACACTGACTGACCATCACTGACATTCGCGGATTCTTTGCGAAAAATTCCCGATGTCGGCTGATAAATCGCCAGTACAGGGCGTCCCAGATCGGGTACCACGGGCCCTTCGAAAAGTTGCTCATCTTCAGAACATAGGCCGACCCGCTGATGTAGGGTTTCGTGGTGATCATACCCCCATCCGCATGCTGACTCATGCCGTAGACATTCGGAACCATCACCCAGTCGTAGGCATCAATGAACAGTTCCATAAACCACTGATACACAGCATCCGGCGAAACGTCACACAGCATCAGAAAGTTACCCAGAATCATCAATCGCTCGATGTGATGACAATAGGAGTGCTTAAGGACACGTCGAATCACCGCATCCACGGGCTCAATCCCCGTCGTGGCGTTATAAAACGCCGCAGGCATGGGCCGATGATGATTCCACACATTGCGACTTCGCTGCTGCCGGCCAAACTGCCGGTACACCCCACGCATGTACTCACGCCAGCCGATCACCTGCCTGACAAAGCCCTCCAGTGAATTCAGCGGAACCGCATCAGCTCGTGCCAAAGCCGCGTCCACCACTTCGCGAGGGGACAACAGCCCGATATTCAGCGCCGGCGTCAGTACAGAATGAAACAGGAACGGGTCCGTCCGATCAATCGCGTCCTCATATTGCCCGAAATCCGCCAGCCTGCGATCCAGAAAATCTTCAAGGCAGGCCCGTGCCTCACCATGACTCACCGGATAACGGAACGGCTCACTGTCCCCGGGCGCTGATGGAAAATCGGTCTGCACCCGCTGAACCGCCTCACGCACCGCCAGACCCGTTCCTGTCGCGGAATGAGCTGTCCACCGCACCGGCGGCACAACCACACCCTTCGGAAGCTTTTTGCGATTCTCAGGATCGTAACTCCACTTCCCGCCCTCCGGCTTACCCTGTTCGTCCAGCAGAATGCCCAGGCGTTTCCGCTGGCCAATGTAAAAATCCGTGAAGAACCAGCGACCACGTTTCGACGACAACTCAGAGAACACTGGAAGCGGCGTCAGAAAATGAGGATCCTCCAGAACCGTCCTCGTGATCCCCGCGGCCGTCAGCGCTACCGAAAGCCGCTGCTCCATCCAGTCATCGTTCAGGTCCACATAGCAGACTTCCGCAATCCCGCGCTGCTTCAGCAACTTCCCGAAGTCTGCCGCCTCCGACTGCCCGAACTGCGCAAGCTCAATACGCTCCACGTCCCAGCCGCGCGCACGCAGACCGTCCGCGTAAACGCTCATTGAGGCCCTGTGCAGAATGAGCTTCTGCGCATGAAACCGATACTGCGAAAACAGCAGCGGATCTTCCACCAGAAACACACGCTGAGCACCCTCCAGCGCCGGATGGTTCTCAAACAACTGGTGCGGATAGATCAACGCGGCTCGCATGACTCATCTGACTACTGAAAGACAGGATCGAAAGGTCACTCAGCGACGCGCCAGCAGGTGCCCAAGCCCACCGTCGACGCCAATCACCTGGCCCGTCACAAAATCGTTCTCCGGGCTCAGCAACCATTCCGCCAGCGAAGCCACCTGCTCGGGACTTCCCAGCCGACCCAGAGCGTGCATGGCTGTCGATGCCGAGGCTGCCGCCGGATTCTCCCAGATGCGACGAGTCATTTCAGTCCGGATCAACCCCGGACTGATGACGTTAATGCGGATGTTCGACGGGGCATAAGTGGCCGCTGCCGAACGAGCGAGTCCAATCACGCCCGCCTTCGCCGCCGCGATCGCCTCGTGATTCTGGATCCCGATCTCCGCTGCCGCGGAGGCAAACAGAATAATCGAACCCCCGGATTCCCGCAGCAACTTTCCACCCGCGCGAACTGCCGCAAATGACGTGAACAGGTTTGTCTCGACAACCCTGCGAAATTCTTCGTCGGTCGTCGAATGCGCCGGCTTCAGCAGCACAGAACCAATGCAGTTGACGATCGCCGTGAACGGTCCCTCCGCCGAGGCCGCTCGCAGGATATCCTCAAGCGGCTGGGAACTCTGCAGGTCCACCACCTGTGATGGCTGACCCGTTGCGGCTGATACTGCCGCTAGCTTTTCCGCCGATCGGCCCAGCAACAACAGACTCTGCCCCTGTCCGGCAAGACGTCCTGCCAGCACACTGCCGATCGTGCCCGAGGCCCCAAGAATTGCAATTCGACCCATAATCCTCACTCCCCCCAACGGAATTCCCTGTGTCGCCCCCTGTTGTAGAACCGGAGAAGCAGGAAAACAGGTCGAGCACTGGGAAATTCTTTAAGGATTCACGGGCACGCCAGCGCCCTCGATTCCCCGCACGGCGATCCCGGCAGATCTGAGAAAACCCGGTGGCCAGTCCATCGATTTTACCTATGATCCGATTGTCGCAATCAGGGGCCTGACAGGCTTGCGTTAAGGCGTTGTTCTGAGCTTCACAGAGACTGGAGATTCTTTCATGAACAATGAATCCGAGCAAAATCCTGCGTGGATGTGGTGGGTGTTGGTTGCCGCAGCCGGCTACAATCTGATCTGGGGCTCATTTGCCATTTTCTTCCCCGCACTGCCGTTTCAGATGCTGGGTGTTGCCACGCCAAATTATCTCAGCCTCTGGCAATGCATCGGCATGATTGTGGGCGTCTATGGGGTTGGCTACGGAATCGCAGCCATGAATCCCGTGCGACACTGGCCAATCGTGCTGGTTGGCTTTCTCGGGAAAATTTTCGGACCCATCGGCTTTGTCTGGACCGCGATGCAGGGGGAACTCCCATGGTCCGCAGGCGTGACGATTCTGACAAACGACGTCATGTGGTGGATCCCGTTTGCCATGATTCTGCTGCATGCCCGCCGAATGGATCCGCAATCATTTCAGCTTTCCGGTCCTCCAGCCAGTCAAACGCGTAAGCCGGCTGAACGCGGTACCGCACGTCAGAAAACACCCGCTGTCGCTGTCTCCGTGCGGTTAAACGATCCACAGATCCTGATCGAACGTCTGTCCTGAACAAGTGTTGGAACACCGCACGTTCGGCCAAGGGCTCCTGCCAAGCCGCAAACCTGTCCCCGGCTCAGATGGAACTTCGCCCTCCCTGAACATTCGCCCGCCCCCAACTGAAACCTCCTTGGGTTCAGAAAAGGGGGTCAGGAACCAATAGCCAAATGGCCCGAAGGGTGCTCCGCACTATTGGTTCCTGACCCCTTTTCTGAACGTCCCCCCATTGCCCGACATCAACGCTGATCCGTCTGCAGAAACGCCAGCAAGTCCGCCAACTCCTGCGAACTCAGCAGAGTCGCGATGCCGTTTGGCATGGGTGACACAC